>NZ_SCNB01000001.1:0-275570 GCF_005502825.1 Kocuria sp. 2SI
CTGGTGCTTCAGCGTTCGACTTGCATGTGTTAAGCACGCCGCCAGCGTTCGTCCTGAGCCAGGATCAAACTCTCCGTTGAAAAACGAAAAACCATACCTGGCTGGAATCAAAAATAATGATCGTCCAGCGCGTCACGGGAACGAGACGCACTGACGCATCAGCTGATCCAACCAAACAAAAATTGCTTGAACTGGTATCAGCAGACAATTTGGCACACTATCGAGTTCTCAAACAACAGACGATCAACCAGCCCGTTTCACCAGGCCCGCGAAGATCAGTTCCTTGCTGGACCGTGCCGCTGCGTCATCCGCAGCCTCAGCACCCGTCCGAAGCACTCCGCTACAGTACCCGTCGCCCTCCCTCAGGTCAACTCGCCGTCTCCGGCGGATGAACTCTCAGAAATCCTGCGACGCGCTGCATGCAGTCCGTGACAGGAGGCCTTCCGGCTGCTCCGTGCCGTCCGGACTGCCGGAGCGACGAAGAAGAACACTACACACGTCCCCCGCTGCGCGCAAACGAGAAGGGGCCCGCCCCCGCGTTGCGTGCGCGAGGACGGGCCCCTCCTCTGCTCAGGCGGCCCCTGCAAGTGGTCCGCCTCCGGTCGGATCCCGGTGACTGCGCACCGGACCGGCCGGCCCGGACCTGAGCCGCTTCACCCGACGACCCGGCGACTCAGACCGACGGACGCAGCCACACCGCACCCAGCGGCGGCAGATCCAGCACTGCATGCGCCGGCTGCGCGTACTGGGGCTCGTCGATCGCCGCGATCGATCCGTTCACCACGCCCGAGCCGCCGAAGCGGGTCTCGTCCGTGTTCAGGACCTCCTCCCACTGCCCGCCGCGAGGCAGCGGCAGATGGAAGCCGTTGTGGGGCATGCCCGCGAAGTTGACCGCGCAGACCAGCGGCTCGCCGGCGGTGTCCCAGCGCACGAACGACATGGTGCAGCCCTGGCTGTCGTTGGCATCCAGCCAGGTGAAGCCCTCCGGCGCGTTGTCCTGCGCCCACAGCGCCGGAGTCTGCTTGTAGATCTCGTTCAGCTCCACGACCAGGCGCTGGATGCCCTGGTGCGGCTCCGTCTCCGCGAGCCACCAGTCCAGTGACTTGTCGTTGTCCCACTCGGCGTCCTGCGCGAACTCGGTGCCCATGAAGATCAGCTGCTTGCCGGGATGCGCCCACATGTACGCGAGGTAGGCCCGGACGTTGGCGAGCTGCTGCCAGCGGTCTCCCGGCATCTTGCGCAGCAGGGAGCCCTTGCCGTAGACGACCTCGTCGTGCGAGATCGGGAGGATGAAGTTCTCGGAGTACGCGTACACCATGGAGAACGTCAGCTTGCCGTGGTGGTAGCTGCGGTTCACAGGGTCCTCGCCCATGTACTCGAGCGAGTCGTGCATCCAGCCCATGTTCCACTTGATGCCGAAGCCCAGGCCGTTGCCGCTGGTGGGACGAGTGACTCCCGGGAATGCCGTGGACTCCTCGGCGATCATCACCGTGCCGGGGCTGCGACGGTAGGCCGTGGCGGTGGCCTCCTGCAGGAACGAGATGGCCTCCAGGTTCTCCCGCCCTCCGAACTGGTTCGGCTCCCACTCGCCGTGCTCGCGGGAGTAGTCCAGGTAGAGCATCGAGGCCACGGCGTCCACGCGCAGGCCGTCGACGTGGAACTCCTCGAGCCAGTACAGGGCGTTGGCCACGAGGAAGTTGCGGACCTCGGTGCGCCCGTAGTCGAAGATCAGGGTGCCCCAGTCCTTGTGCTCGCCGCGGCGGGGATCCGGGTGCTCGTAGAGCGGTGCGCCGTCGAAGCGGGCCAGGGCGAAGTCGTCCTTGGGGAAGTGCCCGGGGACCCAGTCGACGAGCACGCCGATGCCGGCCTGGTGGAGGGCGTCGACGAGGTGCTTGAAGTCATCGGGATCGCCGAAGCGCGACGTGGGGGCGTAGTAGCCCGTGACCTGGTAGCCCCACGAGCCGCCGAACGGGTGCTCGGCCACCGGCATGAACTCCACGTGGGTGAACCCGTGGGCCTTGACGTAGTCGACGAGCTCGGTGGCCAGGTCCCGGTAGCTCAGCCCCTGGCGCCACGAGCCGATGTGGACCTCGTAGACGCTCATGGGACCGCTGTGCGGGTCCGTCTGCGCGCGGCGCTCCATCCACTCGTCGTCGCCGAACGTGTATTCGCTGTCGAGGACGCGGGAGCCGGTCAGCGGCGGCACCTCGCTCCAGCGGGCCATGGGGTCCGCCTTGTCCTTCCACTGCCCGTCCGGGCCCATGATGCGGAACTTGTAGATGGCACCGTGGCCGACGCCCGGGACGAAGAGCTCCCAGACGCCGCTGCCGCCGAGCGAGCGCATGGCGTGCTCGGTGCCGTCCCAGCCGTTGAAGTCGCCGATGACGCGCACGGCTCGGGCATTGGGGGCCCAGACGGCGAAGCTCGTGCCGCGGGTCTCGCCGAAGCTCGAGGGCCAGCTGCGCACACGGGCGCCCAGGACCTTCCAGAGCTCCTCGTGCCGGCCCTCGCCGATCAGATGCAGGTCCATCTCGCCCACGGTCGGAGTGCTGCGGTACGGATCGTCGACCTCGAGGCTGTGGCCGCCGTCCCAGGTCACGCGCAGGCGGTAGTCGGGGATGCCGCCGTCCGAGGCCGCGGGGATGCGACCGGTGAAGATGCCGCCCCACTCGTGGCTGAGCAGGTGCACGGAGCCGTCTCCGGTGATCGCCTCGACCTTCTGGGCGAAGCGCCGCAGGGTGCGGACCACGACGGTGCCGTCGTCCTGCGGATGCGCGCCGAGCACGGAGTGCGGATCGTAGTAGCGGCCCTCGGCGACAGCCGCCAGGACATCCTCGGAGATGGTGTGGGACACGTGGTGCTCGCTTCCGCTGGTCTCGTCCGTCTCCGCCTGCGGTGCTGCGGCGGGGGGCTCCGGGGCGGAGCCTTCCTGCTGGTCGGGGGTCGGCTCCGCGCCGCCCCGGATGGCCTGATCGGCCTGGTACTGCGAGGGTACGCCCGCAGCAGCTGCGCTCGGGCCCGGCACGACGGCCGAGGTCTCGACCGGTGCACCAGAAGCCTCCGACGCGGTGCCCCCCGTCCCCCGGACATCCGAGGGCTTGTCGGCCGTCTCCTGGTCGCCCGGGAGCGCACCGGCCGCGGCACCGGCTGCGGGGTCGACGGCGGCCGAAGACTGGGAGCCGCCGAGCGCGCTGAGCACGGCGCTGAGCGGGACGTCGACCCAGTCGGGGCGATTGCGCGACTCGTAGACGACCTCGTACATGGCCTTGTCCAGCCACAGCGCCTGGAACAGGGGATCACGGCGCTCCACGATCGTGTGGGTCACGGCGGTCCAGCCCTCGAGCAGCGCCTCGGCGGCCGCCTGACCCCACTGCTCGGTGTCGCGGCCGGACTCGCGCTGCCCGAACGCTGCGGCGTAGTCCAGCGAGCGCAGCATCCCCACGACGTCGCGCAGGGGAAGGTCTGCGGCCGAGCGCTCCGAGATCTCGCGCAGCGGCTCGCCCTCGAAATCAAGGATGCGGAAGGCGCCGTCGGGACCGCGCAGCACCTGGCCCAGGTGGTAGTCGCCGTGGATGCGCTGAAGCTCGGGCAGATGCTCGACCTCGCGGGCGCGGGCGATGACCGAGTCCAGCTCCTGCTCCAGCCCGCCCGGACGGTCGCCCATCTGATCGCGGGCCCATTCCAGACGCCCGGACAGCGACTCCAGCAGCGCCTCGCGCCGGGGCCCGAGGGTCTCCTGCGTGCCGAAGGCGGAGGCGAGGTCACGGTGCATGCGCGCCGTGGCACGGCCGAGCTCGCGGGCCTCCGCGGCGAAGGAGCGGCCTTCGGCGGCGGCCTCGACGGCCAGGCGCCAGGCATCCTGGGCGCCGTCGACGAACTCCGCGGCCACGACCGACTGCCCGACGGCCTGGCGCTGACCGTCGTCGTCGCCGGTCTCCGGCCAGGTGATCTCGGCCCAGCCCCAGGTCCGTGCCACCACGGAGCAGCCGAGGTCGGTCAGCTCGCGTCCGACCTCGACGTCCGGGTTCTCCCCCTCGCCGAGGATGCGGAAGAACTTGAGGATCAGCGCGTCCTCGCCGGGCTCGACGGGGCGCAGCACCACCGAGGTGTTCGACTGCTCGCCGGCGATCACCTGCACCTGCTCGGCGGCCTTCACGCCCGAGACCGGGGTCAGCGAGTCGTTGGCCGCCCCCGTCATGGCCGCGCCGCGCCCGCCGATCTGCGAGCCCTTGCGCAGCAGGCCCAGCACGGCGTCCAGGAACTCCGGCTGATCGACGGCCTCCCGGACGTGGCGCGTCCCTGCGGAGGTCTCGAAGGAGCCGATCTGCTGGTCGAAGGCCGAGGCGGAGGTCTCCAGCGGCACCTGGACGATGCGCGTCCCGGACGGGGTGCCCGCCCGCAGGAGGTGGATCGCCAGGCCCTCGTCCTCGGGCGAGGCGCCGGCCGGGGACTCGGACAGCGGGATCACCGCGGCCGTCTCGAGGCTCAGCTGCTCGGGGTCGCCGTCGAAGGGGAACCAGCGCCGCGAGGGCAGCCAGCCGCGCAGCACCTCCTCGAGGCTGCGCGCCGGGTGCGACGACGGGTTCACGGCGGACATGTCAGGTCTCCTGTGCAGGTGGTGCGGGTGAACGGGCGAGGACGAGCTCAGCCGAGGCTGGTGATGATCGGCATGGACTGCGTGGGCGGCTGAACTCCCGAGGCGTCGGGCGCGCTGCGGACCCTCAGCCAGAAGAAGTCCTGGGAGCCCAGCGTCACCCGGTAGGTGCCGTCGTCGTCGACCTTGCCGAACGGCTCGCCGCCGAAGACCTCGCGCAGGCCGCGCCCGGCGAACTCCGGCAGATCGATCGTGCTGGCGGCCGGGGTGTGCGACAGGTTGAAGATGCACACCAGCGTCTCCGCCTGCTCCTCGTGCCGCTCGTCCTGGGGATGGAACTCCCGGACGAAGGCGAAGACCGACTCGTGCCCGGAGTCCACGGAGCGGAACTCG
Organism: Kocuria sp. 2SI; assembly: GCF_005502825.1. Taxonomy (NCBI): domain Bacteria; kingdom Bacillati; phylum Actinomycetota; class Actinomycetes; order Micrococcales; family Micrococcaceae; genus Kocuria; species Kocuria sp. 2SI. The sequence goes on from NZ_SCNB01000001.1 coordinate 4,988, forward strand.
CCCATGCCGAAGGCCGGGTGCTCGCGGCGCACCAGCAGCATGCGGCGCAGCCAGTGCAGCAGCGACGACGACGAGGCCAGCTGCGCCTCGACGTTCGTCTGCGTGTAGTGGTGCACGAGCGACTGGATCACCGGCAGGTACAGCTTGCCCGGATCCGCCTCCGAGAAGCCGGCATTGCGGTCCGGGGTCCACTGCATGGGAGTTCGGGAGGCGTCGCGGTCATCGAGCCAGATGTTGTCGCCCATGCCGATCTCGTCGCCGTAGTACAGGAACGGGCTGCCCGGCAGCGCGAGCAGCAGCGCATGGATCAGCTCGATCTCGGCCCGCGAGTTGTCCAGCAGCGGGGCGAGACGGCGACGGATGCCGACATTGGCGCGCATGCGCGGATCCGGGGCGTACCAGCCGAGCATCGCCTGGCGCTCCTCGGGGGTGACCATCTCGAGCGTGAGCTCGTCGTGGTTGCGCAGGAACGTGCCCCACTGCGTGCCCTCGGGGATCCGCGGGGTGGTCGCCATGGTGTCGATCAGCGGCTGAGCCCGCTGGTCGCGCAGGGCGTAGAAGATCCGCGGCATGATCGGGAAGTGGAAGCACATGTGGCACTCCGGGGCCTCCGCCGAGCCGAAGTACTCGACGACCTCCTCCGGGGGCTGGTTCGCCTCGGCGATGATCACGCGGCCGGGGTACTCGCGGTCGACCATCTCGCGAAGGCCCACCAGGAAGTCATGGGTGCCGGGGAGGTTCTCGCAGTTGGTGCCCTCCTCCTCCACCAGATACGGGATGGCATCGGCCCGGAAGCCGTCGATGCCCATGTCGAGCCAGAAGCGCACCACGTCGTAGACGGCCTCGACGACCTTGGGGTTCTCGAAGTTCAGATCCGGCTGATGCGAGAAGAAGCGGTGCCAGAAGAACTGCCGGCGCACCGGGTCGAAGGTCCAGTTCGACTCCTCGGTGTCCACGAAGATGATCCGCGCCTCGGAGTACAGCTCATCCGTGTCCGACCAGACGTAGAAGTCGCCGTACGGGCCCTCGGGGTCCTCGCGGGAGGCCTGGAACCACTCGTGCTGATCCGAGGTGTGGTTCAGAGGCAGATCCGTGATGACGCGCAGACCGCGGGCGTGGGCCTCGGCGACCAGGCGCTTGAAGTCGGAGACGGTGCCGAACTCGTCGAGCACCGAGTAGTAGTCCGAGATGTCGTAGCCGCCGTCGCGCAGGGGCGATTCGTAGAACGGCGGGATCCAGAGGCAGTCGATGCCGAGCCACTGGAGGTAGTCCAGCCTCTCGATCAGACCCGAGAAGTCTCCCGAGCCATCGCCGTTGGCATCCGAGAAGGCGCGCACGAGGACCTCGTAGAACACTGCCTTGCGGAACCAGTCCGGATCGTGCGAGATCCCCGGGGCGTTGACTCCGAAGCTGGCCGGGTTGATGGCATTCACGTGCGGTGCATCTCCTGCTGCTGGTTTCGTGCTGCGGAACGGGCCGGGCGCCGCGGCGGGCGCCCGGCCCGGGTAGTGCTCGCGGATCGTCCGCGCTCAGCGCCGGCGACGCACGCTGACGATGTGGACGGGCTCGTAGAACGGGTCCAGGCGGACCCACACGCGATCGCCCCAGGACCAGGACTCTCCCGTGAGCAGCTCATCGGCTGCGAAGGTCCCGTCGTCGGCGCGATCCTGCGGGGCCAGGCGCAGGGCCTCCAGGTCGAGCTCGATGTTCGCGGTGCGCACCGAATGCGGATCGGTGTTCGCCACGACGATCAGCGTGTCCTCGTGCTCCCCGTCCGGCCCCTGGACCGTCTTGGTCTTGGAGAAGCACAGGATGGCGTCGTCGTCGGTGGGGTGCAGGGTCAGGTTCTGCAGGTCCCCGAGGGCCGGGTGCTCGTGGCGCAGCTGGTTGAGGCGGCGCACGTAGGGCGCCAGCGAATCGCCGCGGACCTCCGCGTCCTTGAAGTCGCGCGGGCGGTACTCGAACTTCTCGGAGTCGATCGACTCCTCGGCGCCCGGGCGCTGGACGTTCTCGTAGAGCTCGTAGCCGGCGTACATGCCCCACAGGGGCGAGGCCGTGGCCGCGATCGCCGCTCGGATCTTGAACGCCGGGCGCCCGCCCTCCACGAAATAGGACGTGAGGATGTCCGGGGTGTTCACGAAGAAGTTCGGACGGTACTGGGCGGCGGTCTCCCGGGTGACCTCCTCCAGGTACTCCTCGAGCTCCCACTTGGCGTTGCGCCAGGTGAAGTACGAGTACGACTGCTGGAAGCCGGCCTTGGCCAGGCCCTGCATCATGGCCGGGCGAGTGAAGGCCTCGGCCAGGAAGACGACGCCGTCGTCGATCTTCCGGACCCGATCGAGCAGCCACTCCCAGAACCACAGCGGCTTGGTGTGCGGATTGTCCACGCGGAAGATCCGCACGCCGTGGGAGATCCACAGCTGCACGATCCGCAGGACCTCCCGGCACAGCCCCTCGGGGTCGTTGTCGAAGTTGATCGGATAGATGTCCTGGTACTTCTTGGGCGGGTTCTCCGCATACGCGATCGTGCCGTCGGCGCGCGTGGTGAACCACTCCGGGTGCTGCTGGACCCAGGGGTGATCCGGGGAGGCCTGCAGCGCGAGGTCCAGGGCAACCTCGAGACCCAGCTCCCGGGCGCGGGCGACGAAGTCGTCGAAGTCCTCGAAGGTGCCCAGATCAGGATGGATGGCGTCGTGGCCGCCGTCCTCGCTGCCGATCGCCCAGGGCGAGCCCGGATCGTTCGGACCCGCGTGCAGGGTGTTGTTCGGCCCCTTGCGGTGCGCGTGCCCGATCGGGTGGATCGGCGGCATGTAGAGGACGTCGAAGCCCATGTCCGCGACGGCGGGCAGGCGCTCGGCCGCGGTGCGGAAGGTGCCCGAGCGGAAGCCGCCCGTGGTCTCATCGCGCACAGCGCCCTCGGAGCGGGGGAAGAACTCGTACCAGGCGCCGCGACCGGCGGCATCGCGCTCGACGCGCAGCGGCAGGGGCTCGGAGCTGGTCACGAGGCTGCGGATCGGCGAGGCGGCGACGATCTCCAGGACCGAGCGGTCCGCGGCGCGGGCGAATCGCTGGCTGGCGGGGATCGAACGATCCTTCAGCTGCTCGGCGATCTCGCCCAGCAGGCGGCGCTGCGACTCGGGGCGCTCGGCCTCCGAGGCGGCGCGCTCGAAGACGACCACGCCCTCGTCCATCATCAGCTCGACGTCCTGCCCGACGCCGAGCTTGATCTCGGCGGCGTGGCGCCAGGTCTCGTACAGATCGCCCCAGCCCTCGACGGTGAAGCTCCACTCGCCCTCGGCATCGGGGCGGACCCAGCCCTCGTAGCGATCTGTGCCCGGGGCGTTGAGGCTCATGGCGGTGCGCTGGTGCTCCCGGCCCTGCGGGTCACGCAGCACGGCGGTCACGCCGAGGGCGTCGTGGCCCTCGCGGTAGACGGTCGCGGCGATGCGGATGTCCTCGCCGGGCAGGGCGGTGGCGGGACGGCGCCCGCCCAGCACGGACGGGGACACGTTCTCGATGGGAATGCGTCCGTAGACGAGACCGGACAGATCGACGGGCTCGACGGCGGCAGCCGGGGCAGCAGAGGCCCCCGCGGCGGACGGCGCGCTCGAGCTGGGCTCGGGAGCGGAGGCGGAGTCTCGGGGCGGCTTGGGCATGCTCTTGGAGGTCACCCCCACACCGTAGTCAGTCCAGCGGTCCATGGTGAAGCAGGTCATAGTGATTTTCCGGGCGACGGCCCGTATCGCTGCGCAGACAGGGCCGTGGAATCCGAGGGGGCCTCGTCCGGAGCCCTCTGCGGCGCTAGGCTCCAGAGGTGTGAAGGCCATCAGAAGGTTCACCGTCCGGACGTCCCTCCCCGAGTCGATCAGTGCGCTGAGCCGACTGGCCGCCAATCTGCGCTGGTCCTGGCACCGGCCCACCGAGCAGCTCTTCCGGGATCTCGGCCCGGAGGCCTGGGAGGCCTCCGGCGGGGATCCCGTCCAGGTCCTGGGCTCGCTGACCCGCGAGGAGATCCAGCAGATCGCCGAGGACGGCGAGCTTGTCCGGCGCATCGACGCCCTGGGCCGCGACCTCGAGACCTACCTGAGCGAGCCGCTGTGGTACCAGCGCGAGCACGGTCGCGACGGCGCGCGCTCGATCGCCTACTTCTCCGCCGAGTACGGCATCACCTCCGTCCTGCCGCAGTACTCGGGCGGTCTCGGCATCCTGGCCGGCGATCACCTCAAGACCGCCTCCGACATGGGCGTGCCCGTGGTGGGCGTGGGCCTGCTGTACCAGAACGGCTACTTCAACCAGTCGCTGTCGCGCGACGGGTGGCAGCTCGAGGACTACCCCGTCCTGGACCCGCAGGGCCTGCCCCTCACGCTGCTGCGCGAACCCGACGGCTCCCCTGCGAGGATCTGGCTGCCCATGCCTGACGGCGGGCGGCTGGGCGCCCAGATCTGGCGTGCCGACGTGGGGCGCGTCCCGCTGCTGCTGCTCGACTCCCAGATCACCGAGAACGACGACGTCTTCCGCGGCGTCACGGACCGCCTCTACGGCGGCGGGGGCGAGCACCGCCTCCAGCAGGAGCTGCTGCTGGGCATGGGCGGCATTCGCGCGCTGCGCGAGTTCTCACGGCTCACCGGCGCCCCCGACCCGGAGGTCTTCCACTGCAACGAGGGCCACGCGGGCTTCGCCGGAATCGAGCGCATCGCCGAGCTGATGAGCCCCGGCACCGACGGCGGCGCGGGCATGTCCTGGCTCGAGGCCCTCACCGCGGTGCGCGCCTCGACTGTGTTCACCACGCACACCCCGGTACCGGCCGGCATCGACCGCTTCGAGCGCGAGATGATCGAGCGCTTCTTCTCCACCGAGCTGGCCGGGCCCGCCCCTCTCGAGGAGATCCTGGCTCTGGGGCGCGAGGACTACGACGGCGGCGACGGCAGCCGGTTCAACATGGCCGTCATGGGCCTGCGCCTGGCCCAGCGGGCCAACGGCGTGGCCAAGCTGCACGGCGCGGTGTCGCGGCAGATGTTCTCCGGGCTGTGGAACGGCTTCGACACCGACGAGGTCCCCATCTCGTCGGTGACCAACGGCGTGCACGTGCCGACCTGGATCGATCCGCGCATGGAGGCCCTGGCCGTGGACCGGTCGCAGCAGGATCTGCGCGCGCGCTGGCGGGCTGTGGCCGAGGTCTCGGACGAGCAGCTGTGGCACGTGCGCGCCGAGATGCGCTCGGATCTGGTGGCCGATGTCCGTCGTCGCCTGCGCGCGTCGTGGAAGCAGCGCGGCGCCGCTGATGCCGAGCTGAGCTGGACCGACTCGGTGCTCGATCCGGAGGTCCTCACGATCGGCTTCGCCCGACGGGTGCCCACCTACAAGCGCCTGACCCTGATGCTGCGCGATCCGCAGCGTCTCAAGCGCCTGCTGCTGGACCCCGTGCGCCCCGTCCAGCTCGTGATCGCGGGCAAGTCCCACCCTGCCGACGAGATGGGCAAGCGCATGATCCAGGACCTGGTGCGCTTCACCGACGACCCCGAGGTCCGCCACCGCATCGTGTTCCTGCCGAACTACGACATGTCGATGGCGCGCACCCTGTTCCCGGGCTGCGACGTCTGGCTCAACAACCCCCTGCGACCGCTCGAGGCCTGCGGCACCTCCGGGATGAAGGCCGCGATCAACGGCGGGCTCAATCTCTCGGTGCTCGACGGCTGGTGGGACGAGCTCTACGACGGCCAGAACGGCTGGGCGATCCCGACCGCCGACGACCTGGCCTCCGACGATGAGCGGGACAGCATCGAGGCCGCAGCGCTCTACGAGCTGATCGAGAACCACGTGGCGCCCCGGTTCTACAGCGAGATCCACGACGACGGGGCGGACCTCGTCCCCCATCAGTGGCTGGCCATGGTGCGCCACACGCTCACCACCCTGGGGCCCAGCGTCTCGGCCGCTCGCATGGTCGCGGACTACGTCGAGCAGCTCTACCTGCCGGCCGCCCGGGCCGGCCGCGCCGCCTCCGCGGCCGATCACGCCCAGGCCCGCTCCACGGCGGCCTGGGTCGCCCGGGTCCGCCAGGGCTGGGCGGGCGTGCGGATCGAGCATGTGCGCACCGGAGGGCTGCACTCCGAGCCGCAGATCGGCGATGCCATCGAGGTCACCGCCTACGTCCGGCTCGGCGAGCTGAGCCCCGACGACGTCCGCGTCGAGGTCGGCTTCGGCCGGGTCTCGGGCAGCGATCACATCCACGAGCGCAAGCACCAGGATCTGAGTGAGGTCCAGCGCACCGATTCCGGGGACTGGGCCTTCACCGGATCCTTCACGATCGACCGATCGGGTCCGTTCGGCTACACGGTGCGCGTGCTTCCCGACGGGGACGGGCTGGCCACCAGCGCCGAGCTGGGCCTGGTGGCCAGCGCCTGAGACGCTGAGAGCGGCTGAGCACGAGGCGTCCTCGGCTCCGGCGCCGAGGTCTTCAGTCGAGCGACAGCGCGCCCACCGTCATGGCCGGCAGCGCGAGCGCGTCTCCCCCGCGCAGGATGCGCCCGTAGGAGCTGCGCAGCTCGGCGTCGGTCGAGAAGACGAACTCGACGGCGCGCTCAGCTGCCTCCGCCTCTCCCTGCGGCGCATCGGGGCCCTCCGCCTCGGGGTTCGGCGTCTCCAGACGCGCCGCGACCGCGTGGGGGTCGTCCTCGGTGAAGAGGGACTCGGACAGGTGCGGGATCCGGAACTCGATGTCGCGCAAGGTCCCGTTGAGCACCACGAGCCCGGCCACGCCCCCATGGCGGGCGCGCACCAGCATCTGCACGGCGCGGGCTCCCTCCGCTCCCCAGTCCTCGGCCCGCATGAGCCTGCCCTCAGGGGTGAACCACAGGACCCGGATGTCCTCCGGGCGCATCATGTAGTCCTCGGCCTGCAGGGACATGAACCGGCGCCGGACCTGCAGCGCCTCCTTGGTGGCCGCCAGCATGGCCCGCTCTGCGGGAGTGTGCCGCCAGCTCACGTAGCCGATCGGCCCGTCCTGGCAGTACGCGTTGTTGTTGCCGCCCTGGCTGCGCAGCATCTCGTCACCGGCGGTGATCATGGGCACCCCCTGCGAGAGCACCAGCGTGGCCATCAGGTTGCGCGCCGTGCGCGCCCGGGCGCCGCGCACGGCGCCTGAGCGGCTGGGCCCCTCTTCGCCGTGGTTCCACGAGTGGTTGTCGTTCGTGCCGTCACGATTGTCCTCGCGATTGGCCTCGTTGTGCTTGTGGTCGTACGTCGTCAGGTCGTGCAGCGTGAAGCCGTCGTGGGCCGTCACGAAGTTCACCGACGACAGCGGCGTGCGTCCGGAGGCCGCGAAGCGCCCCGGCGAGCCCACGAGCACGTCTGCCATGCGCGAGAGCCCGCCCCCGGGGGCTCCGGCGGACATGGCGCGCTGCTCGGTGAGCCAGAAGTCGCGCACGGTGTCGCGGTAGATGTCGTTCCAGTCGGCCCAGCCGGGAGGGAAGTGCCCCGTCTGCCAGCCGCCCATGCCCACGTCCCAGGGCTCCGAGATCAGCTTGGAGCCGCCGATCGCGGGATCCGCCACGGCGGCGACGAGGAACGGGTGGCGGGCGGTGAAGCTGTGCGAGGAGTCCCGGCCCAGCGCAGGTGCCAGATCGAAGCGGAAGCCGTCGACGTGGCAGACCTCGACCCAGTAGCGCAGGGAGTCCAGCGCCATGCGCACGACCTCGGGGCGGGAGAAGTCCAGCGTATTGCCGCAGCCCGTGACGTCGAGGTAGTTGCCGCTGTCGTCGTGGCGGTACCACTGCCGGTCCCCCAGCCCGCGCCAGCAGTAGGGCTGCTCGCCCATGCCCGCCTCTGCGGTGTGGTTGTAGACGACGTCCAGGATGACCTCGATGCCCGCTGCGTGCAGGTCCTTGACCATCTGCTTGAACTCGTCGATGACCCCCTGCGGTCCGCGCTCCTGCGAGGCGCGGGAGGCATAGGCCCCGTGCGGGGCGAAGAAGGACAGCGTGTTGTAGCCCCAGTGGTTGCTCAGCCCGCTGGCCGTGAGATGAGGCTCGTCCAGATGGGCGTGCACCGGCAGCAGCTCGACGGCGGAGATGCCCAGCGAGCTCAGGTGCTCGATCATCACGGGGTGGGCGAGGCCTGCGTACGTTCCGCGCAGCTCCTCCGGAATGCCCGGGTGGTGGATCGTCAGGCCCTTGACGTGGGCCTCGTAGATCACGGTGTCGCGCCAGGGGATGTCCGGGGCGAGGTCACCGGCCCAGTCGAAGGCGTCGTCGATGATCTCGGAGACGTAGCGGCTGCCGTAGGTGTCCGGCTGGGTGACCCCGCGCTGTCCGGGTGCGCGATGGACCTGCCGCAGCCCCCGACCGTGGGGGTCCAGCAGGATCTGCTCGTCCAGCGGGGTGGAGCCATCGTCGAGCAGCGACGAATCCGCCGCCACGAAGCCGTAGAGGGTCCCCAAGGGCATGGCGGAGCCGCCGCTGACGGCTCCCGGCACCAGGTCGAAGTGGATCCCGCCCTCGATCCGACGCAGCGTGTGGCGGCGCCAGCGGCCACCGGGCACCTGCCAGACCAGATCGAGGCGATCGACCCCGGGCGCCCAGACGGCCACGTTCGTGGCGTTCTCTCCGCCCAGTGCCTGGGAGATCCCGAGCGGACGGGGCCGTGAGCGCGCCGGCCCCGGCGCGGTCGGGCGCCTATGCAGAGTGTGCGGCACGACGGCACGAGGTCTCGTAGAGGGCGATGCCGACGGCCATGGACGCGTTCAGCGACTCCATCTCCGACTGGATCGGAATGGAGACGATCTGATCGCAGTGCTCCGTCATCAGCCGGGAGAGGCCCTTGCCCTCCGAGCCCACGACGATGACCAGGGGCTCCGTGGCCAGGGACAGCCCCGGCAGATCGACCGAGCCGCCGCCGTCGAGCCCGACGACGAAGTACCCGCGGGACTTGGCGTACTCGACCGTGCGGTTGAGGTTGGTGGCCTGGGCCGCGGGGACACGGGCTGCGGCGCCGGCGCTGGTCTTCCAGGCGGTGGCGTTCAGCCCGGTCGAGCGGCGCTCGGGCAGCAGGACGCCGTCGCCGCCGAAGGCCGAGACGCTGCGCATGATCGCACCCAGGTTGCGGGGATCGGTGATGCCGTCCAGGGCGACGAACAGCGGAGCGCGCTCCGCCTCGCGATCGCGCTTCCAGCGCCGCACGGCCTCATCCAGCAGGTCGTCGGCGGCGCGGTACTCGTAGGGCGGCACCTGCAGGGCGATGCCCTGGTGCACGGCGTCCTCGGTCAGGCGGTCGAGCTCGGGGCGGGTGGCCTCCAGCACCGGGATGCCGCGACGGCTGCACAGCGTGAGGATCTCGCGGATGCGGTCATCCGCCTCGATCCGCACCATGATGTAGGCCGCCTTGGCGGGGATCTCTGCGCGCAGGGACTCCAGCACGGAGTTGCGCCCCGTCACGAGGTCCTCGGTCTTGCCCGGTCCGCGGCGGTTGGGACCGCGGCGCTGCCCGCGCTCGCCGGCGCCGGTGGCCGCGCGGTGCTCCGCGGCCTTCTTCTGCTTGTAGGCCTTGTGGTACGGGCGATCCTCCGCGCGCGGGGTGGGGCCCTTGCCCTCGAGCTTCTTGCGGCCGTGGCCGCCGGTGCCCACGGTGGGCCCCTTCTTCTTGGAGCTTCCGCTGCTCCGTCGGGGTGCTGACATGCTGTGCCGCCCATTCATCTCGTGACCGGTCGTGCCGGTCGTGGTCCAGTGCGCAGGCGCTGCGGGCCCAAGGGCCGCGCGCCCGCTTCGGTCTTCGGCCGGGAAGCCTCAGCCCAGCGTCCAGGTGGAGCCGCCGGCTCCGTCGGCCACGACGATCCCGGCCTCCGCCAGGGTGTCGCGCAGCCGGTCGGCCTCGGCCCAGTCCTTCTCGGCGCGAGCCGCGGCACGGCGCTCGAGCAGGTCCTGCACCAGCTGGTCGAGGGCCTCGTGCTCCTGGGCTCCGGCCCCCGCCTCGCCCAGGGACATCAGTCCGCGCAGACCCAGGATCTCGGTCATCCCGGACACGGCGCGAGCGGCCGCGGCCAGCTCCGAGGCCTGCTCGGTACCCGCGTGCAGAGCGGTGTTGCCGGCCCGCACGCGGTCGTGCAGCACGCCCAGCGCTCGGGGGACGTTGAGGTCGTCGTCCATGACGGCGACGAAGTCCGCGGGGATGTCCGCCGGCTCCCAGTCCAGGTCCGCGCCCGTCGCCGAGGCCGCGACCAGGAAGGCCTCGATGCGCTCCACGGCTGCGGCCGCCTCCTCGAGCGAGGTGGGGCGGTAGTCCAGCACCGAGCGGTAGTGGGCCTGCCCGAGCATGTAGCGCACCACCAGGGGGCGGTTCTCGTCGAGCATCTGCTGCGGATCCACGGTGTTGCCCAGGGACTTGGACATCTTCTCGCCCTGGTAGGCCACCAGTCCGTTGTGCAGCCAGAAGTTCGCGAAGCCCCGCCCTGCCGCCGCCGACTGGGCCAGCTCGTTCTCGTGGTGCGGGAAGCGCAGGTCCAGACCGCCGCCGTGGAAGTCGAAGCGATCGCCCAGGTAGCGCCCGGCCATGGCCGAGCACTCCAGGTGCCAGCCGGGGCGGCCGCGGCCCCACGGCGAGTCCCAGGACGCCGTGAGCGGGTCCTGGTCCTTGTGGCCCTTCCACAGCGCGAAGTCCCGGGGATCGCGCTTGCCGCGCGGGTCCGCGTCTGCGGCGTCCTGCATCTCGTCCAGGCGCTGATGGGTCAGCTCCCCGTAGCGGGGCCAGGAGCGGACGTCGAAGTAGACGTCTCCGGAGCCGTCCTGGGCCGGGTAGGCGTGGCCGCGCTCGATCAGCTCGGCGATCAGCTCGTGCATCTGCGGGATGTGCCCGGTGGCGCGCGGCTCGTACGTGGGGCGCTCGATGCCCAGGGCGTCGTAGGCCTGGTGGAAGACGCCCTCGAAGCGATAGGCCAGGGCCCACCAGGGCTCGTTCGGATGCTCTCCGTCGAAGCCCGGCTGCTCGGAGGCGCGGGCCTTCTCCAGGATCTTGTCGTCGATGTCCGTCACGTTGCGCACGGCCGTGACCTTCAGACCGCGGAAGCGCAGCCAGCGGACGAGGATGTCGAAGACCAGCCCAGAGCGCACGTGCCCGATGTGCGGCCCGCTCTGCACTGTGGCGCCGCAGTAGTACAGGCTCGCCTCCCCCGGCACGACAGGTTCGAAGTCGCGGACGGAGGCTGAGGCGGTGTCGTAGAAGCGCAGTGTCACGCCCAGAAGTCTACCGAGGCCCGGCAGACGGCACGACGAGAGCCGTGGCCATGGCAGCGAGCCCCTCGCCACGTCCGGTGAAGCCCAGCCGGTCCGACGTGGTCGCCGCGACCGAGACGGGGCAGCCTGCGGCGCGTCTGAGCGCCTCCTCAGCCTCCTGTCGTCGCGGCGAGAAGCGCGGCCGCTGCCCGATCAGCTGCACGGCCACGTTGCCCGGCTCGAAGCCGGCAGCGCGCACGATCGCCGCGGCCTCCGACAGGATCCGCACACCCGAGGCTCCGGCCATCTCCGGGCGGTCGGTGCCGAAGTTGGAGCCGAGGTCGCCGCACCCGGCGGCGCTGAAGAGGGCGTCGGCCGCGGCGTGGGCCACGACGTCGCCGTCCGAGTGCCCGGACAGGCCCCGCTCGCCCTCCCACAGCAGGCCGGCCAGGTGCAGCGGCACCAATCCGTCCGGGTGCTCGGCGCACTCCTGATCGGAGGCGAAGGCGTGGACGTCCACCGAGATGCCGGTGCGCGGGATCATGGTCACGGGCGCTGTTCCTGCTCTGCGTGCTCTGCCTCCGGCCGGGCCTCGAGGCGCTGCCGGCGCTCGGCGAGCACCGCCTCGGCCAGCAGCAGGTCGAGCGGTCGGGTGATCTTGAACGACTCCTCATGGCCCTGCACGGCGATGACCCGCTCCTGGGACCAGCGCTCGACCAGCGAGGCGTCATCGGTCAGGGAGAGCTCGTCCGCGCCCTCGGCGACGGCCTGCTCGTTGACGCGGCGCAGCAGCCTCCAGTCGAAGCCCTGGGGCGTCTGGATGGCGCGCAGCCGAGTGCGGTCCACCGTGCCCGAGAGCCTGTCCTGGGCGTCGATCCGGCGCATGGTGTCCACGACCGGCAGCACGGGGATGACGGCGCGATGCTCGCGCAGCGCAGCGGCCACGTCCCGGAAGACCTGGGCGGGGGTCAGGCAGCGCGCGGCATCGTGGACGAGCACACTGGCCGGGGCGGGCCCCTGGGCCAGGAGATCGAGGGCGGCGCGCACGCTGGCGGCGCGGGTCTGCGCCCCCGTGACGGGCTGCGCGCCGAGCTCGCGGCACACGGCGCTGAGCTGCTCGTCCCCGGCGGGCACGGTCACGACGATCCGCCCGCCCTCGGCGCATACTCCGGAGTCGAGCACCGCCCGCAGGCTGTGCTCGAGGATGGTGCGCCCGGCGAGCCCCACCAGGGCCTTGGGGATGCCGCGGCCCAGGCGCTGTCCCGAGCCCGCTGCGACGACGACGACGGCGCACCCCGTCCCGGAGGAGGGGTGCGCCGTCGTGGGGGCCGTGCGGCCCGAGGACTCCACGGGCTGAGCCTTCAGCCGGCCAGGATGTCGTCGAGGCGCTTCTCGGCCTCTTCCTCGTCGATGTCCTTGGCCAGGGCCAGCTCGGAGGTGAGGATGTGGCGGGCCTTGGTCAGCATGCGCTTCTCACCGGCGGACAGGCCGCGGTCCTTGTCCCGGCGCCAGAGATCGCGCACGACCTCGGCGACCTTCAGGACGTCGCCCGATGCCAGCTTCTCCACGTTGGCCTTGTAGCGGCGGGACCAGTTGCTGGCCTCCTCCACGTCATCGGCCTGCAGGACGGCGAAGACCTTCTTGAGGCCCTCCTCATCCACGACGTCTCGCACGCCGACCAGGTCGACGTTCTCCGCCGGGACCTCGATCACGAGATCACCCTGGGTGACCTTGAGCTTCAGGTACATCTTCTCCTCGCCCTTGATGGTGCGGGTCTTGATCTCCTCGATCAGTGCCGCGCCATGGTGGGGATAGACGACCGTCTCGCCAACCTCGAAAACCATGTATGGTGCCCCTTTCCGCCGGTCGATTCTAGCACGAGGCGCACAGCAGCCTGATCGCCTCCTTCGAGAACCCTTGGAGCGGATGCGGACGATCCGTGCCCAAGCGGATACCATGGCCGGAGCATCACCGACCTGTCTGAGGAGTTCGCGCCGTGACCAATGCCGCCCGCAAGAGGCTTCGCACCATCGGCCTGGGTGCCGCCTTCGCTGCCGCCGCACTGACCACGTCCGGGTGCGCTGCGCTGACCAACGACCAGGAGACGGCATCGCAGTACTCCCCCGCTGACGGCATCGTGGAGCAGCTCGGCGACCTGAGCATCAACAACCTCCTCATCGTCGCCGATTCCGCCGACTCGGACGGCCGCCTGCTGGGCACCCTGGTCAACGAGTCGGACGAGGAGATGTCGGTCGAGATCGCCGTCGAGGGCGCCGATCCGATCACCGTGGACGTCGCCCCGGAGGATGAGATCCGCTTCGAGGACGACGAGAACGAGCAGCTCGTGGTCCCCGCCGGCGCCGAGCCCGGCCTGATGGTGCCCGTGACCATCACCGTCGACGGCGAGACCCTGGAGCACGAGCTGCCCGTGCTCGATCACACCTTCCCGCGCTACGCCGAGTACATCCCCGGCGGTGCGCCGTCGACCCCGGCCAACCCCTCCAACACCCCGGCTCCCGAGGACGAGGAGGAGGGCGGCCACCACTGAGGCCCCCGCACCGGGCCCTGACCGGTCCGGCGCAGCGCAGGCATCGCACACGACGGCGGGGCGGCGACCATCAGGTCGCCGCCCCGCCGTCGCTCTGCCCGCCGCGATGGAGCCGCGGCGGGGGCCTCAGACCTCGAACTTGTAGCCGAGCCCTCGCACCGTCACCAGGTGCCGCGGATCCGAGGGGTCGGGCTCGATCTTGGAGCGCAGCCGCTTGACGTGCACGTCGAGGGTCTTGGTGTCGCCCACGTAGTCGGAGCCCCACACGCGGTCGATGAGCTGTCCTCGGGTCAGCACGCGGCCCGCATTGCGCAGCAGCATCTCCAGAAGCTCGAACTCCTTGAGCGGCATGTTCACCGTCTCGCCCTCGACCGTGACGACGTGGCGCTCGATGTCCATGCGCACGGGTCCGGCCTGCACGGTCGCCGAGACCAGCTCCTCGGGCTCGGAGCGGCGGCGCAGCACGGCGCGGATGCGCGCCACGAGCTCGCGCGACGAGTACGGCTTGGTCACGTAGTCGTCGGCACCCAGCTCGAGGCCGAGGACCTTGTCGATCTCGGCATCCTTGGCCGTGAGCATGATGATCGGGACGTTCGAGCGCTGGCGCAGCGCCTTGCAGACCTCCGTGCCGGACAGGCCCGGCAGCATGAGATCGAGCAGGACGAGGTCCGCGCCGGCGCGATCGAACTCCTCCAGCGAGGCCTGGCCGTCGGCCACGACCTCAGGGTCGAATCCCTCCTTGCCCAGGAGGTAGGCCAGGGGCTCGGACAGGGACTCCTCGTCCTCCACGATCAAGATCCGGGTCATGCGGACTCTCCTCCTTCTCGTCGGGCCGTCCCGGCGCGCACGGGGCGACGGCCCCGGCGGCCGGAAGCGGCCTGCTCTGCATCGTTCGCCGCAGCGCCCTCGGCGCCGTCGGCCTGGTCCTCCTGGCCCTGCTTCCCGCCGCCCTGCTCGCTCATCAGCGGGATGCAGAGCGTGAAGGTCGAGCCCTGGCCCTCCTCGGACCAGATGTCCACCCTGCCTCCGTGCTGCTGCATCACGTGCTTGACGATGCTCAGCCCCAGACCGGTGCCTCCGGTCTGACGGGAGCGCGCCGAGTCCACGCGGTAGAACCGCTCGAAGATCCGATCCTGCTCGCTCTGCTGGATGCCCGGGCCCTGGTCCGTCACCGCGATCAGGGCCATGCCGTCTCGCTGGCGCAGCCCCACGCCCACCCGCGTGCCCGGAGGCGAGTAGCGGATGGCGTTGTCGATCAGGTTGCGCACTGCGGTGGTCAGCATGTCGGCGTCGCCGAAGGCCGGAGCATCGACGGAGCCGCCGATCACCAGGCTGATGTCCCGGGACTCCGCCGTCATGCGGTTGCGGTCCACGGCCTCGGCCACCACGCGCCCGAGCTCCACGGGCCCGCCGGAGGTCACGACGTTCTGGCCCTGCAGGCGCGAGAGCTCGATGATGTCCTGTACCAACAGGGTCAGCCGCTCCGACTCGCGATGCAGCCGGGACGTGAAGTGACGCACGGCGTCCTCGTCCTCGGCGGCGTCCTCGATGGCCTCGGCGAGCAGCCGGATGGCGCCCACCGGGGTCTTCAGCTCATGGGACACATTGGCCACGAAGTCGCTGCGCACCGACTGGGCCCGGACGATCTCGGTCTGGTCCTCGGCCAGCAGCAGCACGAACTCATCGCCCAGCACGGCCACGCGCACGTCGAGCACGATCACGCCGGTGTTCTCCGCCCCGCGGCCGATCTCGACGCGGCGCTCCTCCGTCACGCCGGAGGCCCGGGCCGCCCGGATCATGCCCAGCAGCTCGTCGCGCACGATCGAATGCCCGCGCACCAGGCCGAAGGCGTAGGCGGCCGGTGAGGCGCGCACGACTCCGTCGACCCCGTCCACGACCACGTAGGCGGGGCCCATGACCGATAGGACGTCCGCGGCGCCGTGCGGCAGCTGGGGCTCGCCGATCTCCGCCGCCTCGATCCTGCGCCGGGAGGTCCCGCGCAGGGCGAAGAGACCGCTGAGTCCGAGCAGCAGTCCGATCAGCCCCGACAGGAGCGCGAGAAGCAGGGGTTGCACCCTCCCAGGGTAGGGCCACCCCGGGCGCCGACGCGTGCGCCTCGACGCTGTCGGACGGGCCGACGCCTGGGCGCCACAAGGAGATCACCGGACGTTCTCCCGCCGTTCACCGCAGGCCAGGCAGCGCTGCAGCCGGTGCGCGTAGCCTCGACTCTTCGATCATTGCAGTGAGGCGGGCGTCCTATCCGGGCGCAGGGGCCGCCCGAGGGGAGGCGCAGGATGCGCACGGTGTTCCAGGCGGAGCTCAAGCAGGTGGGCGATGAGCTCGTGGCGATCGCCAGGCTCGTGCGTCAGGCGCTGTCCGAGGCCCGCTCAGCCTTCCTGGAGACCGAGCTCGAGACCGCCCAGGGCGTCATCTCCAACGACGCCCGGATCGACCTGCTGCAGGACGAGCTCGATGAGCGCTCGATCGACATCCTGGCCCGCCAGTCCCCCGTGGCCTCCGACCTGCGCACCCTCGTGGCCGCGCTGCGGATGAGCACCTCGCTCGAGCGCATGGGCGACCTGGCTCGGCACCTGGCTCAGGATGCCCGCCGCCGCTTCCCGGAGGCCGTGATCCCCGAGCGTCTGGCCGACGACTACGCGCGGCTCTTCGAGCTCGACCTGGTCATCCTGGACGGGGTCATCGAGATGCTCGAGACGCGCGACATCTCCCTCTACGACCGGATCGCCGAGCAGAAGGCGCAGGTCAGCGCCGTGCACCGCGGGATCCTCGATGCCATGGGCCGACCGGACTGGGACGCCCCGGTGCACACGACCGTGGATGTCACGCTCTCGGCCCGCTATCTCGAGCGCATGAGCGATCACGGGATCGCCGTGGCCCGCAAGGTCTCGTACCTGGTGACCGGGCAGTGGGCGCCCCCGGCCTGAGCCGGACTGTGCGAGCAGCACCGCACCCAGCGACGACGGGGCCCGGATGCCTGATGGCGTCCGGGCCCCGTGCGCTGAAGCGCTGCTGCCGGCCTGCGCCCCGGTGGTCGGGGCGCAGGCCTCACCTCACTTCTTGCCCTGGTTCGCGACCGCCTTGATGGACTCGGCCGCAGCCTCCGGGTCCAGGTACTCGCCGCCGGGGGTGATCGGCTTGAAGTTGGCGTCGAGCTCGTAGACCAACGGGATGCCGGTGGGGATGTTCAGGCCGGTGATCTCATCATCCGAGATGCCGTCCAGGTGCTTGACGAGCGCGCGCAGCGAGTTGCCGTGCGCGGCCAGCAGGACCGTGCGCCCCGCCTTGAGGTCCGGCGTGACCTGGTCCTCCCAGTACGGGAGGAAGCGCTCGAGAACGTCCTTGAGGCACTCGGTGCGCGGGAGGTTCTGGACGTCCTCATAGCGGGGATCGCCGGCCTGCGAGTACTCGTCGCCGTCCTCGATGGGGGGCGGCGGGACGTCGTAGGAGCGGCGCCAGGTCATGAACTGCTCCTCGCCGTACTTCTCGCGGATCTCCGCCTTGTCCTTGCCCTGCAGGGCGCCGTAGTGGCGCTCGTTGAGGCGCCAGGAGCGCTTGACGGGGATCCAGTGGCGATCCGCGGCATCCAGGGCCAGGTTGGCCGTCATGATCGCGCGGCGCAGCAGGGAGGTGTGCACGATGTCCGGGAGCAGACCGCGCTCCTTGAGCAGCTCTCCGCCCCGAGTCGCCTCGCCACGGCCCTTCTCGGTGAGAGGCACATCCACCCAGCCCGTGAAGAGGTTCTTCTCGTTCCAGTCGGACTGCCCGTGACGGAGCAGGATCAGGTTGTACTTCGCTTCAGTAGCCATGCCCCGAGTATCGCACCTGAGGGACCGACGGGCGAGTGCCGAGCTGACCCGCGACCGGCGGCGTCACCAGGCCGAAGGCCCCGAGGACTCGACGTTGACAGCGGGCTTGACATCCGCCAGGTACACGCCGGAGGCGGTTGCCGCGACCAGCACGAAGATCAGCTGGCCCATCTGCGGGATGCCGCCGGTGAGCAGCGCGATCACCGCGGGAACGGTCATCAGCAGGCTGAAGAGCAGGCAGGCGCCCGTCACCAGCATCCAGAAGGTCCGGGTGCGCTTGAACGCGCGCTGGAACTGGATGGGCTTGGCGGACAGGCAGTGGAGGAACGCCATGGCTGCCAGGACGGTCACCAGCACCATGACGGCGACGTCGACCACCCCGACGGCCAGGAGGATGAGGGAGGTGAGGGACATGGCCACGATCCTACCGGGCGGCGGGCTCGACCACTGCGGCCAGCGCCCGCTCGAGGTCCTCCCAGAGGTCCTCGACGTCCTCGATGCCCACGGACAGGCGCAGCAGCGACTCCGGGACCGTGCGCGGCTCCTCGGGGTGACGGCGACGGCGCTCGACGAGCGACTCGACGCCGCCCAGCGAGGTCGCCGGCACCCACAGGCGCAGGGCCTCGACGACACGATCGGCCGCTGCGGCGTCGCCGTCGACCTCCAGTCCCACGATCGCCCCGAAGCCGCCCTGCAGCTGCTGAGCGGCCCGCTCGTGGCCGGGGTCCTCCGTCAGGCCGGGGTAGCGCACGGCGCGCACGCCGGGCTGCTCGAGCAGGCGACGGGCGATCTCGGCGGCGCTGGCACCCGCGCGCTCGACGCGCAGGGACAGCGTGCGGATCCCCCGCAGGGCCAGCCAGGTCTCGAACGGGCCGGGAATGGCGCCGTGGCGGGAGCGATGGGCGTGCAGGCGCTGGCGGAGCTCGGGATCCACGGCGGTGGCCGCTCCCAGGACGACGTCCGAGTGCCCCGCCAGGTACTTGGTGGCCGAGTGCACGACGAGGTCGGCACCCCAGGCCAGCGGACGCTGCAGCAGGGGTGTGGTGAAGGTGCTGTCCACGCAGCTGAGCACACCCAGGCGACGGGTGCCCGCCAGGATCTCCGGGAGGTCGGCGACCTCGAGCATGGGATTGGTGGGCGACTCCAGCAGCACCAGATCTGCGCCCTCGGCGGCGGCCAGCACGGCGTCGGTGTCGGTCACATCCACGGCATCGACGCGGATCCGACCCTCCTGCTCGGCCTCGCGCACGAGCGTCATGGTGCCCATGTAGACGTGCGCCGGCACGACGACCCGGCCGCCCAGCGGCACGAGCGAGAGCACGGCCGAGATCGAGGCCACTCCGGAGGCGAAGGCCAGCGACGGCAGCGGCGAGCCCTCGAGCTGACCCAGCACGGATTCGAAGTCGTCCCAGGTCGGGTTGCTGGCGCGGCCGTACATGCGCTCGCCCGGCACGGGCTCCCCCGCGCCGCGGTAGGTCGAGCTCAGCACGATCGACGGGCCGACGGGAGCATCGCGCTCCGGGGCCGGGCGACCGCCGGCGACCGCGGTCGTGGCCGGACGCAGCCGCCCGTGGAGGGTCTCCCCCGAGGGCTGCTGCTCGGCGTTCGGGCGGGGCGCGGCGGAATCCGGAGAAGTCATGGCCTCACCCTATGACGGCCGCGCCCACACGCTTCATGGGGGCGGCGCCGATGTCTGCCGCGGCCCCTACAGTGTCCGTGTGACGTTCCAGACCAGCCCAGCGAGCACGCCTGCCGCTCTCATCGCCTTCGAGGGCGGCGACGGCGCCGGCAAGTCCACGCAGCTGCGCCTGCTGGCCGAGTCCCTGCGGGAGCGCGGCGTGCCGGTGCTGCTCACCCGCGAGCCCGGCGGATCGGCCCTGGGCGAGCAGATCCGCTCCCTGGTCCTGGAGCCCGAGCACGCGCCGGTGGATCCGCGCACGGAGGCGCTGCTGTTCGCCGCTTCGCGCAGCGCCCACGTCCAGCGCACCCTTCTTCCTGCGCTGCGCGAGGGCATCACGGTCCTGACCGATCGCTACCTCGACTCCTCGGTGGCCTATCAGGGAGCGGCGCGCGAGCTCGGCACGCAGACCGTGCGGGATCTGAACCTGTGGGCGGTCGACGGCCTGCTGCCGGATCTGACCGTGCTGCTCGACGTCCCCGAGGAGACGGGGCGAGCTCGCCGGGCCGAGCGCGCCGCGGATCGCATGGAGCAGGAGCCCGCCCCCTTCCACGAGGAGGTCCGCCAGGCCTTCCTGGAGCTGGCCCGGCAGGCGCCGCAGCGCTACCTCGTGCTGCAGGCGGACGCCCCCGTGGAGGAGCTGGCGGCGCAGATCCGCGAGCGTGTTCTCGACCTGCTGGCCCAGAGGGCCTCCGGAGGGCAGCGATCGTGAGCGTCTGGGACGACCTCGTGGGGCAGGACGCCGTCGTGGATCAGCTCGCCCGGGCTGCCCGTGATGAGCAGCCCTCGCACGCCTGGCTCGTGACCGGCCCGCCCGGCTCGGGGCGCTCCCACGCAGCGCTCGCGCTGGCGGCCGCGCTGCTGTGCGGGCAGCCGGATCCCGCCGACCGCGGCTGCGGCGAGTGCTCCGCCTGCCGCACCGTCCGCGCCGGCTCGCACGCCGATCTCACCCACTTCCGCACCGAGCACAGCGAGATCCGCATCGACGAGGCCCGCGAGCTCGTGCTCAGGGCTCAGGACCGCCCGTCGGTGGGGCGCTGGCGGGTCATGGTGATCGAGGACGCCGACCGCATGGCCGAGCGGACCTCCAACGTCATGCTCAAGGCCATCGAGGAACCGCCGCCGGGGACCATCTGGCTGCTGTGCGCGCCGAGCCCCAGCGACGTCCTGGTCACCATCCGCTCGCGCTGCCGCCCCGTCACCCTGCGGGTGCCGCCCGTGGAGGCCGTGGCCGAGCTGCTCGAGCGCCGCGACGGCGTGCCGGCGGCCCGCGCACTGGAATGCGCCCGCCTGGCCCAGTCCCACGTGGGTGTGGCGCGCCGGCTGGCCCTGTACGACGACGCCCGCGAGCGCCGTCGTCGGGTCGTCGAGATGCCTCTGCGGCTGGGCGGAGTCTCGGATGCCGTGCGCGAGGCAGGGCGGCTGACGCGCCTGGCCGAGGAGGAGGCGACCGCCGAGTCGGAGGCCCGGGACGAGGAGGAGCGCGCGCACCTGCTGACCTCCATGGGCTCCGCGGAGTCCGGGAAGATGCCGCCCAACGTGCGCAGCGCCCTGCGGCGCCTGGAGGAGGACCAGAAGCGCCGCTCCAAGCGCGTGCGCACGGACACCCTGGACCGCTTCCTGATCGATCTGACCACGTTCTACCGCGATGCCCTCACGCTGCAGCTGCAGACCGGGTCGGATCTGGTCAACCAGCACATCGCGGACTCGCTGCGCGATCACGCGCTGAACTCCACGCCCGAGGAGTCCCTCGAGCGCATCGACACGATCGCCCGCACGCGCACCAGGATCCGCACCAGCGCCGCCGCCGGACTGGCCTTCGAGGCCATGGCCGTCTCCCTGCTCTGAGGCCCGCCCGTCGGCGCGTCCCGTGCGCACCGTCCCGGACCACGAACCCGCACCACAGATGGGATGCCCCCGGATGAGCCACCGCCCCCGCCGCCGGATGCGGCTGGCCGCTGCCCTGGCCGTGTGCGCCCTGGCGCTGAGCGCCTGCACCGATGACGACTCCCCCGCCGGAGGCCAGTCCGCACCCGAGGGCGCTGCGCAGGGCATGGACGAGTTCTACGCCCAGGAGCTCGACTGGGGATCGTGCGAGGACTCCGGCGGGATCTCCGGGTTCTTCGGCGGCGACGACCAGCAGTGCGCGCAGCTCACCGTCCCGGTGGACTACTCCGATCCCGAGGGCGAGACCACCACGGTGGCCATGGCGCGGCTTCCCTCGACCGGGGATGCCCCGGAGGGTGCGCTGGTCGTGAACCCCGGCGGACCGGGCGGCTCCGGGGTGGACCTGATCTCCCAGTCCGGTCCGCTGTTCGGCGACGATCTGCGCGAGGGCTACGACATCGTCTCCTTCGACCCTCGCGGCGTCTCCCGCTCGGACGAGATCCAGTGCTTCGACGACGACGCCGCCCTCGACGCATGGCGCTCCCAGCCCTCACTCGTGGGCCAGGACATCACGGCAGAGGATCTGCGCGAGGAGTACAAGGAGCTCGGCGAGGGCTGTGCAGAGCACTCGGGACCTGTGCTGGAGCACATGGACACGGCCTCCGTGGCCAAGGACCTGGACGTCATGCGCGCGGCCCTGGGCCAGGACCGGACCGACTACCTGGGCTTCTCCTACGGCACGCGCATCGGCGCCGAGTACGCCCGGCAGTTCCCGGATCGCGTGGGGCGGTTCGTCCTCGATGGTGCCGTCGATCCGCAGGCCTCGAACTCCGAGGTGGCCATGGGCCAGGCAGTGGGATTCGAGAGCGCACTGCGGGACTTCATGGAGGACTGCACGCAGAACTCCGCCGACTGCTTCACGGACGGCTCCGCGGACGACGGCATGGAGGAGGTCCAGCAGATCCTGGCCCGCTCCGCGGACGAGGAGATCACCGGGCCCGACGGCCGACGCGTGACCCCCGTCCAGGTGGCCGAGGGCATCGTCACGCCGCTGTACAGCACCGCCACCTACCCCAGGCTCAACCAGGCGCTGCGGGACGCCTCGGACGGCGACTACGACTCCCTCCAGGAGCTCTCCGACCTCAACCACGGGCGCCAGGAGGACGGGACGTACCACGGGAACTCCACCGTCGCCTTCAGCGCGGTCAACTGCCTGGACTCGACCGACGACTCGGTCACCGACCAGGACATGGCGGCCCAGCAGCAGGAGCTCACCGAGCGGGCGCCGACCTTCGGCCCCTACCTCGGCTACGCGGAGGCGGCCTGCCAGGGCTGGCCGTACGGACCGGTCGAGGAGGCTCCGGACGAGCCGGCGGAGTACTCGGGCGACTCCGAGATCCTGGTCGTGGGCGGGACCGAGGACCCGGCGACCCCGTATGCCTGGTCCGAGGCCCTGACCGAGCAGCTGGGACGGGCCACCCTGCTCACCCGGGAGGGCATGGGCCACGTCTCCTACTCCTCGGGCAACGGGTGCATCGTCGAGGCGGTCGACGCCTATCTCCTCGAGGGCATCCTCCCGGAGGAGGGCACGGTCTGCCGGGACGCCGGCATCTGAGCGGAGGCCGCGCTCAGGAGGCGTGCGAGCGCAGCGGCAGCTCGAGCAGGCCGGGGATGTCGCGGATGGAGTCCACGACCGCGTCGGCACCCGAGGTGCGCAGGGAGTCCTCGCGGTGGGCTCCGGTCAGCACGCCCACGTTGGCGCGGGATCCCGCCCGGCGCCCGGAGAGCATGTCCGCGGCGGTGTCGCCCACGACCATGACCTCGCGGACGTCGGCGAGGTCCAGGGCCAGCAGCGCCGTGAGGATCATGTCCGGGTAGGGGCGGCCGCGGCCGGCGTCGGAGGGGCACAGGCTCAGATCGGCCAGACCCATCCAATCCAGGTGCTCCAGGATCTGGTTCTGGCTGTGGCGGTTGTAGCCGGTGGCCAGCACGACCTTCAGCCCGGACTCCCGCAGCCCCAGGATGACGTCCTCGGCGCCCGGGACGGCAGTGACGGCGTCGGTGCGCAGCAGCTCGTCGAACTGGCGCTCGAACTCGCGGCTGGCCTCGGCGGCGACGGCAGGCTCATCCTCGAAGAGGTGCTGGAAGACGCGGACCTTGGACTGGCCCAGGGTGTCGCGCACGAAGCCGAGCATGCCCGTGAAGCGCGGCGAGTCCGCGGCGATGCCCAGCTTCTCGAGCGTGCGGGTGAAGGCGCGCTCCATGATCCCGTTGTCCTCGAAGGACGTCCCCGACATGTCGATGAACGCCAGGCGGAGATTGCGGACGATGTCTGGGCGGAGGGTCATCTGCGGTCCTTCAGCGATCGATGCCTGCTCAGCGCGCCGTGCAGCAGCGGTCTCGGAGCAGGAGGGGCCTCGCTCAGCACGAGGGGCTGCAGCGACCATGCTCTCCCCCGGTCCGAGCGCGGTCGCGGATTCGCACCGACGTGAGGATGAACACACGACGAACACTCATGCATCTCGACCCGGCTTCGACGTCCGCACGGATGTGACCGGCCCGCTCGACGGTGCTAGGGTGTCATCCGCGCTGTGGCCCCTCGCGGTCCGGTCGCGCCGCCTTAGCTCAGTCGGTAGAGCGATTCACTCGTAATGAATAGGTCGCCGGTTCGATTCCGGCAGGCGGCTCCAGCAGAACCCCCAGATCCGATCCCGTGAGAACGGGACGGCCTGGGGGTTCTCTCATGACACGAGCCAGCCCGGAGCTCGCGGCAGATCCGATCTCCGAGGCAGCCCCCCCCCCTGATCACCCCGTCGATCGCAGAGACGAGGGACAGAGCTGCGATATCTGGTGGGCACCCACCTGCAAAGACATGTAACACCGGCAACCGAATCCTGGGCATCATGGCACTTCAGGCCTAAGTTGAACCCCGGCGCGCCCTGCCCATCGCGCGTCTCGCTCTGTCAGACGGACGGAGCTTCTCCCCCCGGAAGCCCGCCGCGTCGACAGCTGAGCCCTAGGACGGCAATGATTCTCAGCTCTTCCTCTGCCACGACATCCACGCACAAGGCCTATGACTCCGTCTGGGTCGAGTTCGATTCCATCTGGCTGAAGCCGCGACTCGTATTCGATGAGCGCACGCGCGACGCGTTCGATGCCTGCGCAGAGATCTGCAACACGGTGATGTGCGAGAGCATGGGAACCGCGCCTTCCGCGCAGCGCCCCCTGGTGCGCTGCGCGCTGCGCACGGACGGACCGGGGTCCTATCTCCTGAGCTTCGAGATCCCGGAAGAAGGCCCTGCGCTTGCGGAACCGGCCACCACCTCGCCCGCAAGGGGTCGCTGGAAGGCCAGAAAGCGCACCCAGGAAGCTCGGACCGCAAGCCAGCCGGACCCTGACCTGCAGCTCAGGCTCCTGTCGGCCACTCGCATCCTCGTGGAGATGCTGCTGGCGGTCGACACCATCTGCTCCACGCCCGCAGGCCAGCTCAGCGTGAACGAGCGGCGATGCAACCACGGGCACTTCGTGGAATTCGTCAACGGCGTCAGGGTCCTGAGGCATATACACCGGAATTCCTGGATGATGCTGTCGCAGCCGAGGATCCAGAAGCTGCTGAGCCGAGCCTTCGCTCCGTTCCAGGATGCCGAGCTCCACACCATGAGCGTGCGAGAGATCCCCCAGGAGGGGAGCCTCGGCGCCAGCTGGGTGGTCACAGCCAACCGTCGCCTGCAAGCTTTCGCGAATGGGGCACTGCTCGAGATGCCCGCCCTTCAGGGCACGATGCTCGGCGCCCAGCAGTTATCGGCCGAGCGCTCCTGAGCGACCCAGCCCCGCTTCACCCCGCCGTGAGCCGCCCGTCGACCAAGGTCAGCCGGCGGTCGTCGTCCTCCAGCAGCTCGGCCTCGTGCGTGACCAGCACCGTGGCGGTGCCGAAGCGCCGCGTCGCGTCTCGCAGCATCTGCATGACGGAGATCGAGCGCTCGTGATCCAGCGCGGCCGTGGGCTCGTCGACGAGCATCACCGACGGGCTCGACATCAGCGCCCGGCCGATGTTGACCCGCTGCTGCTGACCGCCCGAGAGCTGGTGGGGCCTGCGACCGGCGGCGGCCTCCAGCCCGAGCAGCTCGAGCAGCTCGTCGGCGCGCCTGGCCGCCTCCCGGCGCCGGCGCCGATCCTGTCCGCCGATGTGCGCGGTGAGCAGCAGCTGCTCCCGAGCGGTCAGCGAGGCCAGCAGATTGGGCTGCTGGAACACGACGCCCACCCGGGTTCGGCGCATCTCGGCGCGCTGTTCTGGGGTCATCTGCACGACGTCGCGGCCGTCGATCAGCACCTGCCCCGAGCTCGCTCCGACCAGACCGGCCACGACGGACAGCAGGGAGGACTTGCCCGATCCCGACGGCCCCGTGACCGCGGTGAGGACCCCGGCGGGTGCCTCCATGGAAACGCCGTCGAGGGCGTGGACCACTCGGGGGCGCCCGTCGTCTTCCTGGCCGTCGGGCCAGCTGAGGCGGACGTCGCGCAGCCGCAGTGCGGCTGAGGAATCGATGCGCTCAGCAGCCTCGGCGGACTGCCAGGGGGCGGGGGCGGTGGACAGCACAGTCATGTCGGGCTCCTTCGGAAGCAGAGG
The DNA here is from genome assembly GCF_005502825.1 of Kocuria sp. 2SI. Classification (NCBI taxonomy): domain Bacteria; kingdom Bacillati; phylum Actinomycetota; class Actinomycetes; order Micrococcales; family Micrococcaceae; genus Kocuria; species Kocuria sp. 2SI. Next base: position 30,753 of record NZ_SCNB01000001.1, read on the forward strand.
GCGGAAAGCGGGCAGGGGCTCAGGCCGCGGACAGCGCGATCTGCGGGTCCACGCGAGCGACCCGGCGCACGGCCAGCAGCGCGGCGGCCAAGCCGAGCAGCAGGATCCCCAGGGCGGGCACCAGGGTGGTGGTCGGCGTGAGGCTGAACGGCACCGCTCCTGTCACCAGGGCGCCGCCGAGGCCGCCGAGCACCAGTCCGAGCGCGGTTCCGCCCAGCAGGACGGCCGCCGACTGGGCCAGCGCATCGCGCAGCACCCAGCCGCGAGAGGCCCCCAGGGCGCGCAGGATCGCGACCTCACGGGTGCGCTGGATGCTCCACACGGTCAGGAACGCGATCACCACGAGCGCGCCGATGCCGTAGAGGAAGGCCTGCATCATCAGCAGGGAGCCGCGCTCCGAGCTGTAGGCGGGCAGTGCCGCGAAGGAGTCGCGCGTGCCGGCGCTCCAGGTGCCTGCGGCCTCGTCCTGATCGGTCATCCGATCCTCGAGCTCGCTGCCGTTCAGGCCGTCGGCGGGGAAGACGGCCAGCGCGCTGCTCTGGCCGTCGCCCATGCGCAGCAGCTGCGCGGAGTCCTCGGTCGAGGTCCACACCACCGGGGAGTGCGAGTACCACTCATCGGCCGCGATGCCGATGACCGTCAGCTTCAGCGCACCCGCGTCCAGCTCGTCGCCGACACCGACGCCCAGCGACTGGGCCGTCTCCTGCGACAGGACGGTCTGCCCGGCCCCCGGACGGGGCCGTCCTTCGAGGATCTCGAGGTCCGGGGCCAGCTCGGTGCCCGGCTGCAGGGCGAGCACGGCAGCCGAGGCCGAGGCGCCGTCGTGCTCGAGCTGAGCGCGCCCGACGTCGAAGCGCTCGGCGGACTCGACGCCCTCGGCGCGGGCCCACGACCCGGCCTGCTGGGCGTCGATGCGGGAATCGCTGTAGGAGGGATCCTCGCCGTCGCTGCCCGCGGTCAGGACGATGCGCGGGGCCTCGAGCGCCTCGAGGGCGGAGGTGGACTGGCGGCCCAGACCGTCGGTCAGGCCGGTGAGCATGACGACGAGCAGCGTGATCATGGCGACCACGGAGCCGATCAGGGCGAAGCTACCGCGCGCGAAGCGCAGATCGCGCAGGGAGAGGAACATGCTGGTCACTCCTGGCGGATGGTTCGAGGGGCCGGGTGGCTTCCCGGCGTTGTGCGATGGCTCCACTGTCCGCCGCGGCAGGTCTCGGGCGCATCGGACGGCGGTGGGGTCCTGAGCACACCGAACGGCGCACCCCGAGATCAGCCGATCGGCTGATGCCCCGTCCGGCAGGATCCGTAGGCTGGAGCGATGACCACCTCCGCCGCCGACCGAGCCCTCGGCCCGGACCCCGACGAGGCCGCTGCGACTCCCGCCGTGCTGCGGGCCATGCGCGTGATCCTGCACGTGAGCTTCGCCGGGCTGCTGGGGCTGGCAGTGGGCCGGTTCCTGATCGGTGCCTCCTGGCCCGGCGCCCTGTGGCCGCTGGCCCTGTCCGTGCTGCTGGGCCTCGCCTATCTGAGCGGCACCGTCGCGGAGCATCGGGCCTTCCTCGGCGTCCGTCCCCGTGCGCGCCCGGCCAGCGCGGGCGTGTGGCTGGCGGTGGTGCTCGTGCTGTGGTGCCTGCTTGCTCTGCGCGCACCGGACTTCTCCTGGGTGGTCTTCCCGCTGTTCTTCGTCGTCCAGGCCGTGCTGCCGACGGTGCCGAGCCTGATTGCGGTCGCCGGGCTCACCGCGGTGGTGATCGCCACCCAGGCTCTGCACGCAGGCACGGGGGGCTTCGGCACCGGGCAGGTCATCGGCCCGGTCCTCGGCGCGGTGTTCGCCGTGATCGCGGCCTGGGCCTACCGGGCCCTGTGGCGAGATGCCCAGCGCCACCGCCGCACCGTCGTCGCGCTGCAGGCCGCCAGGGAGGAGCTCGCCCACCGCGAGCACCGCGCGGGGGTGCTCGCCGAGCGCGACCGGCTCTCCCGCGAGATCCACGACACCCTGGCCCAGGGCCTCGCCTCGATCGTGCTGTTCTCCCGCGCCGCCCAGGACTCCCTGGCGCAGGATCGCCCGGACGCCGCCGCCGAGCAGCTGCGAGTCCTGGAGTCGACGGCTTCGGCCGATCTCGCGGAGGCCCGTCGCTTCGTCCAGGGCCTAGCCTCGCCGCGCCTGGCCGCCGGGCTCGAATCGGCCCTGCGCGATCTGGTCGACGGCCTGCAGGGGCGTGCCGAGTCCGCAGGCACCGACCTGAGCGTCTCCCTGCGGGTCGAGGGAGAGCCCCGGGACCTGGAGCAGGCGACCGAAGCCGTGCTCCTGCGTGCGGCCCAGACCTGCCTGAGCAACGTCGAAACCCATGCCCGCGCCTCCCGCGCGGCCGTCACCCTGGCCTACTGGCCGGAGACGGTGACCCTGGACGTCGTCGACGACGGCGTGGGATTCGACGCCGCAGCGCCGCACAGGCCCGGGCGCGACGGCGGCTACGGCCTGCTCCACCTGCGCCGACGTGCGCGCGAGCTCGGCGGGCAGCTGTCGATCGAGTCGCGCCCGGGAGCCGGCACGGCAGCGGCTCTGCAGCTGCCCGCGCCCGTCGCCCGGCCGAGCACACCCCAGCAGCCCTCGAAGGATCGAGACCGGACATGACCCGCCCCGCCCCGACGACCGAGACCCCTCTGGGCCTGCTGCTCGTGGACGACCACCCCGTCGTGCGCGCCGGGCTGAAGGCTCTGCTCGAGGCCGACGGCACGCTCGCGGTCCTCGCGGAGGCAGGCGACGGGGCCCAAGCCCTGGCCGCCCTCGACGACCAGCACGTGGACGTCGTGATCATGGACCTGCAGATGCCGACCATGGATGGGCCCACGGCCATCCGCAGGCTCCGCGACCGCGGCGGGCCTCCCGTCCTGGTCCTGACCACCTACGAGACGCAGGCGGACATCGTCTCCGCACTGGAGGCAGGAGCCACCGGCTATCTGCTCAAGGACTCCCCCGCCGAGCAGCTGCGAGAGGCCGTGCGCCAGACCGCGCAGGGTCGCTCCGTGCTGGCGCCGTCGGTGACCCAGCAGCTCGTGCAGAGGGCGGCTCGCCCGGCGCAGAGCCTCAGCGCACGGGAGATCGAGATCCTGCAGGGACTGGCCACGGGAGCAAGCAACCGCGAGCTGGCAGCGCAGCTCGTGATCTCCGAGGCCACCGTCAAGACGCACCTGCTGCACGTCTACGACAAGCTCGGCGTGGACAACCGGACCGCCGCCGTGCACCGGGCCAGGGAGCAGCGGCTCATCTGAGCCCGAGGGCGCGGGCTGCGGATCAGCACGCAGCCGCTGCAGCTGCCTCAGAGCAATGCGTCCGGGCAGCTCGCCTTCGGCGACGGCGCTGCGGCCGTTCGCCTCAGACCGCCCCGTGCTCCTGCACCAGCGCCTCGCCGCACACGATGTGCCCGCCGACGGCCTCGGCGCGCCGCCGCACGGCCTCCAGGCGCTGGGCGCGGGCCGTCTCCGGGCCGACACCCGGCGTGCGGAAGCGGGCCAGCGCCAGCGCTTCGGCCGCCTGGGCCATGTCATTGCCCGCCCGTGACAGCTCCCGATGGAGGTCATTGAGCCAGCCGCCCTCGGAGCCGGGTATGTCCTGGTCGTTCGTGGGCGCCATCGCCTGCGCGGCCGTGCACAGCGCGCGCACCCGGGGGAGCAGATCGGCCAGCTCGTTGGCCGCGGGGACGGCCGCGGCCTGCAGGTCGGCGTCCTGGATCTGCTCGAGCACCTGGTGAAAGCGATCGAGCCCGCGCCGGAACCGGTCATGGGCGCGACGCCACACGCCCAGACCCAACTGCTTCTCATCGCGGCGCTGGGCCCGATGCTCGCTGAGGAATCCCATAGACCTCCATGATGACACGTCGTCACCATCCGGGACGATGCGATTCCGGCGCCCCACGAGCCAGTGGCCCCGCGGTGTGCATCTCGAGCTCGAGACGCACACCGCGGGGCCACTGGAGGCAGAACCTGGCGCCCCGCTTCAGCAGCAGCGGCCCTCCGGGTGGCGCTCCTGCCAGTCCTGCCAGCTGCGCCAGAACTCGCGCTCGGACATGGGCTTCTCCCCCTCGCACCCGTGGGCGCGGTGGTGCTCCAGATAGCGCTGGTACTTGTCGGCGCCCAGCACGCCGTCGGCGAACCGCTTCAACGAGGACACCGCCTCGAGGATCGACGTCATCTGGTCCTCTCCTCCTCTCGTCGTGCCGTGCGATGGCCGCGCTCGTCGTCGGGGTCGTCTCCCGACGACGAGCGCCGCCTCAGTGCCCGTGCCCCGACAGTCCGCCGGGAGTGCGCTGCTCGATCGGGATCTGCTCCCAGCGCTGGGCGAGCTGCTTCTCCGACGGCGTCGTGATGAAGCCGGCCGGAGCATAGAACCGGGACTCGACGTACGGGTCCTCGTGCCCGACGGCCTGCCCGCTGAGATCCTGCACGCCGATCTTCCCGTGCGCGCGGTAGTGCTGGATCGTGCGGATGACGGCCATGACCACGACCGTGATCGTCAGCACCACGAACAGGATGGACAGGGTGCCCTGCACAGTCGTGTTGCGCACGACCGCCTCCATGGCCTCTGTCGTCTGCGCGGTGCCGTGGCTCGTCTCGCCGTCGGCCAGCGCCTTGCGGAAGGCCGCGTTGTTCGCCCAGTAGCCGATCGCGGGGTTCGAGGAGAAGATCTTCTGCCACGAGCCCGTGACCGTCACGGCGAAGTCGAAGGCGAGCGGGACGATGATGATCCACAGGTAGCCGAAGCGGCCTCGGGAGGCGGCGATCGTCAGGCAGACCGCCAGCGCGATGGCCGCCAGCAGCTGGTTGGCGATGCCGAACAGCGGGTAGAAGGTGTTGATGCCGCCCAGCGGGTCGGTGACGCCGAGGATCAGGATCGATCCCCAGCCGGCCACCATGAGCGCCGTGGTCAGCCACGCTCCCAGCCGCCAGTCCGGGTCGCGGAAGCGCGGGATGAAGTTGCCGAGCGAGTCGCTGAGCATGAAGCGGGCCACACGGGTGCCGGCGTCGACGGCGGTGAGGATGAACAGCGCCTCGAACATGATCGCGAAGTGGTACCAGAAGCTCATCATGGAGGCTCCGCCGAACCACTGGTTCATGATCCCGGCCAGACCCACAGCGAGGGTGGGCGCGCCGCCGGTGCGCGAGACGATCGACTCCTCACCCACGGCGTCCGCGGTGCCCTGGATCTGCTCCGGCGTGACGTCCACACCGGCCAGTCCCAGCGAGTTCACCCAGGCCACGGCACCCTCGACCGTGCCGCCGGTGGCGGCGGGCGAGGAGTTCATGGCGAAGTAGATGCCCCGATCGATCGAGATCGCAGCGACCAGCGCCATGATCGCCACGAAGGACTCCATGAGCATGCCGCCATAGCCGATCAGGCGCGTCTGGCGCTCCTTCTCGACCATCTTGGGGGTGGTGCCCGAGGCGATCAGCGCGTGGAACCCGGACAGGGCGCCGCAGGCGATCGTGACGAACAGGAACGGGAACAGCGCGCCGGAGAACACGGGGCCGTCGGTGCGCCCGGCGAACTCCGAGACCGCCGGCACCGCGATCTCCGGACGGACGACGACGATGGCCACCGCCAGCAGGAGGATGGTGCCGACCTTCATGAAGGTCGAGAGGTAGTCGCGCGGGCTCAGCAGCAGCCACACGGGCAGCACGGCGGCGACGAAGCCGTAGATGATCACGAACCACGCCAGCGTCACGCGCTCCAGGGTGAACAGCTGGACGCCCCAGTCGGTGTCGGCGACCCAGCCGCCGGCCACGATCGCGAGCATCAGCAGCGCGAAGCCGATGATGGAGATCTCCAGGACCTTGCCCGGGCGGATGTAGCGCAGGTAGATGCCCATGAACAGCGCGATCGGGATGGTCATGCCGACCGAGAAGACGCCCCACGGGGACTCGCCCAGAGCGTTGACGACCACCAGGGCCAGGATGGCCACGATGATGATCATGATCACGAGGGTCGCGATGATCGCCGCCCAGCCGCCGACCGGTCCGAGCTCGTCCTTGGCCATCTGGCCCAGGGAGCGGCCGCCGCGGCGCATGGAGAAGAACAGCACCAGGTAGTCCTGGACCGCACCGGCGAGGATCACGCCGACGATGATCCAGATGGTCCCGGGCAGGTAGCCCATCTGGGCGGCCAGCACGGGGCCGACCAGCGGGCCGGCGCCGGCGATCGCGGCGAAGTGGTGGCCGTAGAGCACGCGGCGGTCCGTGGCCAGGTAGTCGCGGCCGTTGGCCTTGTACTCCGCCGGGGTGGCGCGGAAGTCGTCGGGCTGGGCGAGCTTGCGCTCGATGAACTTGGAGTAGAACCGGTAGGCGATGAAGTAGCTGCAGACCGCTGCCAGCACGAACCAGATCGCGTTGACGGTCTCGCCGCGCACGATCGCCAGCATGACCCAGGCCAGTCCGCCCACCAGGGCGATGGCGACCCACAGGGCGATCTTGGCCGGGGTCCACTTGGCCTGCTCGGCTTCGAGGACCTCGGGTTCGACGGCGGCCGGAGGAAGGTCGGTGCGCGGATCCGGGGCGCCGGATCCGCCGGCTCCGGGCGGTGTGACGGTGGTGCTCATGGAAGGCTCCTGGTGAGGGAGAGGGGAAGGCGCGGCCTCGACCGGAGGGCCGGGGCCGCGCACCTGTCACCGGGAGTCTAAGCCGAGGTGATCCGCTTCACGGGGCGGGCGCCGCGGGCGGGCCGCCGCCCCGCAGGCGCATCGAGTGGCCGATTTCCCACTGCCAGCTCATCCGGAGGCCAATTCCTCACCGCTAGCCGACGGAAGTGGTGAGGATCCGGCCGCTCGATGAAGGTGCGGTGGGGAATCGGCCTCTCGATGGCCTCGCCGGTCCTCGATCACGGGGTCAGCAGGATCTTGCCGATGTGCGTCCCCGAGTCGAAGTGCTCATGCGCCTGCGCCGCCTGATCGAGCGGGAACTCCCTGTCGAGAACAGCGCGGATCTGGCCGGAGGCCACGAGCGGCCAGACGTGCTCGTGGACCTGCGCCATGATCCGAGCCTTCTGATCCGCCGGCCGAGCACGCAGCGTGGTGGCCACGAGATGCTGGCGCTTCACCATGAAGGAGCCCAGATCGATCTCGGCCTTCCGACCGCCCTGCAGCCCGATGATGATCAGCGTCCCGTCCACCGCCAGCGCCTTGAGGTTCGGCTCGAGGTACTTGGCGCCGACGACGTCGAAGATGACCTCCGCGCCGCGGCCATCGGTCAGCTCCTTCACCCGGCCCACGAAGTCCTCCTGGTCGTAGCGGATGGCCTCCGCGCCGAGCTCGCGGACGAACTCGGCCTTGGCCTCGGAGCTCACGGTGGTGATCACGCGCATGCCGATCGAACGGGCGATCTGGATGGCCGCCGTGCCGATGCCGCCCGTGCCGCCGTGCAGCAGCAGCGTCTGCCCGGACCGAGCACCGGCCTCCATCACGAGATTCGACCAGACGGTGGCCAGCACCTCGGGCAGCGCGGCGGCATCCGTCATGGACAGGGCATCCGGCACCGGCAGGACGTTCGCCGCCGGGGCGACGACCTCCTCGGCGTAGCCTCCCGAGTCCACCAAGGCGCAGACTCGGGCCCCGGGCACCAGGACGTCTCCGGACAGGGCGTGCTGCGGGGCCTCGGCGCCGACTTCGAGCACGCGGCCGGAGATCTCGAGTCCGTAGATCGCGGAGCCGCCGTCGGGAACCTTGTAATGACCGGTTCTCTGGAGGACGTCGGCGCGGTTGATCCCGGCATGCTCGACGCGGATGCGGATCCCGTCGGCGGTGAGCTCGGGGACGGGCTGATCGGTCACGGTCAGGACCTCGGGCCCCCCGTGGTCGGCTTCGGCGACTGCGCGCATGATGGGCCTCCTGCGATCGTCGGGGTGTGTCGTGCCCAGGCTACGGAGGCGGGCAGACGCCCGCCGCGTCGATTCGGCTCCCAGCGCATGCCAGTGGAAGAATGAGCCGATGTGCGGGCGGTGCATGCCGACCCGTCACGGGAAGGTTGTCCGAGCGGCCGAAGGAGACGGTCTTGAAAACCGTTGTGCAGCGACCCTGCACCAAGGGTTCGAATCCCTTACCTTCCGCGCAGAGCAGCTGAGAGCCCCGACCCCCGCGGTCGGGGCTCTCGCCGCATCACCTGCGGTAGTTTCATCGCCATGGACCAGACGACGCCCGCCCCCGCCGACAGCCGTTCCCGACGCCACGAGGTGACACTTCGCTTCCTGGCAGCACCCACCGATGAGGGGCATTCCGGGACTGTCGACGCCGGCCGGGTCCTGGAGTGGGTGGACAAGGCCGCCTTCGCCGCGGCCGCCGCCTGGTCGGGGTCTTACTGCGTGACCGCCTACGTGGGCAACATCCACTTCGCGTACCCCGTGCAGGTCGGCGAGATGGTCGAGGTGACCGGCACGGTGCTGACCACGGGCCGGTCCTCCATGCACATCAACACCGTGGTGCGCTCGGGCGATCCCAAGACGGGCGAGCTCGAGGAGCGGGCCCGGTGCCTGACGATCTTCGTGGCCGTCGACGGCAGCGGGAAGTCCACGCCCGTGCCGAGCTTCGAGCCGCGGGGCCTGGAGCAGGAGCTGGCCCGTGACTACGCGCTCTCGCGCATCCCGATCCGCGAAGAGATCACCGCCGAGATCGCCCGCCAGGACTTCAGCGCGGAGGGCACCGGCGAGCGCGAGGTCCTGCGCTTCCTGGCCGCCCCCACCGATGTGAACTGGGGCGGCAAGGTCCACGGCGGCATCGTCATGGAATGGATCGACGAGGCCGCATATCTCTGTGCGACCCGCTACTGCGGCCGGGACACCGTGGCCGTGTTCTCCGGCGGCATCCGCTTCATGCGCCCCCTGCACATCGGGGATCTGGTCGAGGTCGACGCCCGCCTGATCTACACCGGGACCAAGGGCATGCACATCGCCGTGGAGGTCCGCTCCGGGGATCCGAAGTCCCGCGAGCTGGAGGTCACCACCAACTGCCTGACAGTCATGGTGGCCCGCGACGAGGAGGGCACCTCCGTGCCTGTCCCCGCCTGGGAGCCGGTGACCGAAGCGGATAAGCGGCTGTGGCAGCACGCCCGCACGCTGCTCGAGATCCGCAGCCGCGCACAGGGCAATCGGCTGCCGAATCACCTGCTGGAGGAGTCCGGCGAGTCGACGACGTCCGCCTGAGGCCACGCGGCGCCGGGAGGCTCAGCGCCGCGGCACGACCAGCCGCACGGTCCCGGAGACCAAGCTCTCGAGCGGTCCAGGCCCCTCCCCGCCGGTCCGCCACAGCGCGGCGAGCCCCAGCAGCAGGAGCACATGCAGCACGTACAGGTCGGTGAGCTCGGACAGGATCACGTGCAGCGTGTACATGCTCAGCGGCATGGAGCCGGCCGCGAGCACGGGCATCAGAAGGCGGGTGCGCTCCCCTATCGCCAGGCAGATCAGAACGCACACGGCGATGACCGCCGCCGCGATGCCCGAGGTGAAGACCAGGTCGAAGGTCGTCGACGAGTGCGGACCGACCGTGACCAGCCACCACCACGTGGTCGTGGGCGTGGTCCCGTGGCTGCCGATGGTCTGCGCGGCATACGGCGAGCCCCAGGCCAGCGGCGGCAGACCGGAGCCGGCGCGCTCGAGCGCCTCGTGCCCGCCTGCGGACAGCAGCAGCTGCGAGCTCACCCAGGCCGCAGCGGCCAGCAGGGCGCCGACGGCCCCTGCCCAGGCGGCCGTGGCGGCGCTGCGCCAGTCGAGCCGGGCCAGGAGCAGCCCCACGAGGAGGTAGCCCATCCACTGCAGCACCGGGTAGTAGCCGGTGAGCAGCACGCCGATGACCAGCTCACCCGGCTGAGCCAGGTGGGAGAGCTCGGGCGCTTCGACGGCGCGCTGGAGGCCGAGCCCGTCGCGGATCAGGTGGGAGGCCACCGGGGAAGCGACCAGCCAGAGCACGGTCGTGGCCGCCAGCCATCGGGCCGGAAGCCGCAGGACCAGCGGGGCGAGCAGGAACAGCACCCCGTAGTTCACCAGGACCACCGCGATCGAGCTCGACAGCGATCCCAGCACGAGTCCGAGGATCGCGATCAGCACGCCGCGCACCGCCAGTGAGGCAGCCGCCTCGCGCCAGCGCCCATAGCGCCGCGTGGACAGCTCGACCGAGAACCCGGCCAGCACCGCGAACAGCGCGGCCGCCTTGCCCGCGATCAGCCCGACGGGCTGCGGATCACCGGCCGCATCCACCAGGTCCATCGTGTGGGTGGCCATCATCCCGAGCAGGGCGACGGCCCGCGCCAGATCGATGCCGAGCATGCGCGAGCACGTGTCCGGGCGCGTCGGGAGGCTCGAGAGCTCGGAGGCAGTGAGGGACACGCCCTCACTGTGCCTCACATGCTCGGGCCTCGGCCACGCGAACCCGTCGCGCCGCTAGAATCGACGGTGCGGCGCGCAGGTCGTGGGACCTGCACCGCTGAATGACCCCACACGGGAGCCCGGGCACGGGCTGAGAGGAAGCTGACGCGGCTTCGACCGTCGAACCTGCTCCGGTTCATACCGGCGAAGGAAGTGAGAGCTCGATGCCTTCTGCACCCCTGTCCGCCCCCGCGACCGCATCCTCCGACGGGCGCCCTCCCGCACCGACCCGCCGCGCGATCCGCGGTGGGATCATGGGCAACTACGTCGACCAGTTCGACATCTTCCTGCCCGTGATCGCCCTGGCTCCGGTGTCGGCGCAGCTGTTCGGCGATCACGACATCGTGCGCAATGCCGGCCTGATCTTCGTGGCCACCCTGCTGGGCCGCCCGCTCGGGGCCATGATCTTCGGCCCGATCGCCGACCGCGCGGGCCGGGTGCTCATCACCCAGGTCGCCCTCGCCGGCATCTGCCTCACGACCCTGCTGATCGCCCTGGTCCCCGGGCACGAGGTGCTCGGGGCGGGCACGTTCCTGACGGTGCTGGCGCTGCGCCTGCTGGGTGGGATCTTTCTGGGCGGGGAGTACACGTCGGCGATCCCGCTGGCCATGGAGTGGGCGCGCCCGCGCTCACGCGGTCGTCTCAGCGGGATGATCATGGCGATGTCGCCGCTGGCCAACGCCAGCATCGCCGCCGTCACCTCCCTCCTGCTGCTGCTCCTGGACGACAGCCAGTACGCCGCCTGGGGCTGGCGGCTGCCGTTCCTGCTCGGCGCCGCCCTGGCCGCTGCCATGCTGATCTACTACCGCCTCATGGTCGAGGAGGCTCCGCAGCGCCGGCGCCCGGCCCGTTCAGCGCACCCGCTGGCGCAGCTCGTCAGGGGCAGCAGCCGCCGGTCGCTGCGGCAGGTCCTCGTGCTGATGACCGGGCTGTGGCTGCTCACCTACATGGCAGTGCCCACCCTGACCGCCCAGCTCTCGCGCATGCCCCAGCTCGAGCCGCAGACCGTCTCCCTCGTCATGCTGGGCGCGACGGCCGTGTCCGCGCTGGCCATGGCCGGGGCGGGGGCGCTGTCCAGTCGGATCGGGCGGCGCCGGTTCTTCGTGGGCTTCGGGCTGTTCTGCGCAGCGGTCTCCCCCGTCATCCTCCTGGCGCTGCTGTCCGGGGCCCTCGGAGCCGGCATCGGCACGGTGCTGCTGCTGGCAACCGCGCTGCAGGTCACGACGGTGACCGGCTACGGGCCGGTGGGCGCCTATCTGACGGAGCGCTTCCCCGACGAGATCCGGGCCAGCGGATACGGGGTGGCCTACAGCATCTCGATCGTGCTGCCCGCGCTCTACCCCTACTACCTGCCGCCGCTGCAGCAGCTGCTCGGGCCGCACGCGGCGATCGCCGCGGTGCTCGCGGTGGGCGGGCTCCTGGTGGCCCTCGGCGGGCTGCTCGGCCCCGAGCCGGATCGGTCGGGTCCGCTGCCCGACTGATCGGCAGATCGCGGCTCACAGGCAACTGCCAGCCGCCTGAGGCCCTCGGCGGCGGGGCCGTGAGCGGGACAGGCGCATCATGTACGCCGTGATCGCACCGCCCTCCCGCGCCGCCGCCTGGCTGCTGGCCGGATCCCCCTCCGCCTCCTACGGCGCCCCGCATCGCCGACCCGATCGTGACGAGAAGACCCATCCCTGGTGGAAGGTCATGTGCCTGTCCGGCGTGGACTACTTCTCCACCCTGGGCTATCAGCCCGGCATCGCGATCCTGGCTGCCGGGCTGATCTCCCCGCTGGCCACCCTGGTGCTGGTGGCCGTAACACTCTTCGGCGCGCTGCCGGTCTACCGGTGGGTGGCGGTGGCCTCCCCGCACGGCGCCGGCTCCATCCGGATGCTCGAGACGCTGCTGCCGCGCTGGAGTGGCAAGGTGCTGGTCCTGTGCCTGCTCGGCTTCGCGATCACGGACTTCGTCATCACCATGACCCTGTCCTCGGCCGATGCCGCCGTGCACATCGTCGAGAATCCGCACGTGCCAGCCGAGGCGCATCACTGGCAGTTCTGGGTGACCGTCGGGCTGCTCCTACTGCTGGGCGCGGTGTTCATGGCCGGGTTCTCGGAGGCCATCAGCGTGGCCGTCGTCCTGGTCCCCGTGTATCTGAGCCTCAACGCCGTGGTGCTGGCGGTGGGCTGGTGGCAGATCGCCCGCTCGCAGGAGATCGGATTCGCGCAGTGGTGGGATGCGGCGCTGAGCCAGCACTCCTCGCCCTGGGCGGCCGTCGCCGTGGCTGCCCTGGTGTTCCCCAAGCTGGCGCTGGGCCTGTCCGGCTTCGAGACCGGGGTCTCCGTGATGCCCCTGGTGCGCACCTCGCGGGGCCTGCGGGGCCGTGTGGAGGACACCCGACGACTGCTCACGACCGCCGCGCTGATCATGGCCGGGTTCCTGCTGACCTCGTCGCTGGTGTGCACGATCCTGATCCCGGCCGGAGAGTTCGAGCCCGGCGGCGCTGCCAACGGGCGAGCACTGGCCTACCTGGCGCACAGCCTGCTGGGCGAGACTTTCGGGTCGGTCTACGACCTGTCGACGGTGCTGATCCTGTGGTTCGCGGGCGCCTCGGCCATGGCCGGTCTGCTCAACCTCATCCCGCGCTACCTGCCGCGCTACGGCATGGCGCCCGAGTGGACCCGCGCTCCGCGGCCGCTGGTGCTCACGATCCTGGCTGCCGCCCTGGTCGTCACGGCGGTCTTCCGCGCCGACGTGGATGCGCAGGGCGGGGCCTACGCGACCGGGGTGCTGGTGCTGATGCTCTCGGCCTCCTTCGCCTCGACCCTGTCGGCGGGAAAGCGGGGGCATCGCCGCGCCGCCGTGGGATTCGCGGCGATCACCGTGGTGATCGCCTACACGACCGCCGACAACATGATCAGCCGCCCCGATGGCCTCCACGTGGCCCTCGTGTTCATCGCAGCCCTGCTGGCAGCGTCGTTCGCCTCGCGGGTCTGGCGGGCCTCGGAGCTGCGGATCCGCAGCATCGATTTCGACCAGACCTCGCTGGCCTGGCTGCGCGGCTGCCGCGGACGCACGGTGCGGCTGATCGCGCACCGGCCGCGCACCCAGCTGGGCGCAGCAGGGGCCCAGGCCCAGCAGCTCCTGCTCAGCGACCCCGACCTGGCCGAGAAGCTGCGCGACGAGCGCGAATGGCATCGCCTTCCCTCGGCCGACGGCGTCCTGTTCGTGGAGGTGACCCTGCGCGATCCATCGGACTTCGAGGACCGGTTGCGCGTGAGTGCCCACGAGATCGACGGCCACCGCGTCCTGCGCGCAGAGGGCTCGTCGGTGCCCACCTGCCTGGCCGGCGTGGCCCTGGCCGTCCGGGACCGGACGGGGCGGCCGTCGCACCTCTACCTCGAGTGGTCCGACGGCTCGCCGCTGGTGAACTCCCTGCGCTTCCTGCTCCTCGGCCGCGGTCAGACGGCGACGGCCGTGCACGAGGTCCTGCGCCGGGCGGTGGCGCGCAAGCAGGACCGCCCGTTCGTGCACGTGACGTGAGGCTCCGCGCAGGGCTGCGGACGCAATCCTCGGGAACCGCAGCTTGAATTTCTGGACGCATACATCGCCACTGCATCCCTGCCAGTGATGGCAAAGGCCCTCGGAAGGGCCAGGGCCTCTGCCAGCTGCCGTTCCCCAGCCCTCAGCCGAGATCCCGCGCCGGGGTGTCCGCCGTGGACGGCCTGCCCATGTAGGCCCCGCGGTACTTGGCCGCCGGGTGGGTGTCGAGCACCTTGGTCTGCCCTGCACCGTAGACGTTCTCGCGCAGGGTGGGGCCGTCGTAGTCGGTGCGGTAGCGCCCGCGCTTCTGCAGCTCCGGGACCACCTGCTCCACGAAGTCCTCGAACGAGCCCGGGGACACGTGGTAGGCCAGGTTGATCCCGTCCAGGCCGCCCTCGTCGATCCAGGTCTCGAGCTGATCGGCCACGGTCTGCGGGGAGCCCACGACCACATCGCCCATGCCGCCGATCGCGCAGTGGCGGGCGATCTCCTCGCGCGTCCACTGCTTGGTGCCGTCCTGCATGGTGAACGGCGTGAGGAAGGACTGGATGGCCTCGGTCTTGACGTAGTTCAGGACCTCGTCCTCCTGGAACGTGGACAGATCCAGCCCGGACCAGCCGCCGATGATGGCCTGCGAGGCCTCCAGGTTGGCGTAGCTCTGGTACTCGCGGTACTTGGCCTGGGCCTTCTCGTCGGTCTCATCGACCACCACGGAGAGCATCGCGTAGATCTTCACGTCGTCCCGGTCACGGCCCTCGGCCTCGACCTTGTCGCGGATCCGGTCGGTCATGTACCGGGTGAGGTCCGGGCGCAGGGCGCCGATGAACACGGCTTCGGCGTGCTTGCCCGCGAAGGCCTGCCCGCGCGAGGAGGCCCCGGCCTGGAAGATCAGCGGGGTGCGCTGCGGGCTGGGCTCGGTGAGCGCCGCACCAGGCACCGTGAAGTGCTTGCCCTGGTGCTGGATCGGGTGGACCTTGGCCGGATCGGCGTAGATCCCGCGCTCCACGTCCTTCACGACGGCGTCGTCCTCCCAGGAGCCCTCCCACAGCTTGTAGCAGACGTCGAGGAACTCCTCGGCGATCTCGTAGCGCTCGTCGTGCTCGATCTGGGTGGGCAGACCCTGGTTCTCGGCCGCCGAAGGCAGGTAGGAGGTCACCACGTTGAAGCCCACGCGCCCGCGGGTCAGGTGATCCAGCGTCGCGTACTTGCGCGCCAGCGTGTACGGCTGCTCGTAGGTGACCGCACTGGTCACGCCGAAGCCGAGGTTCTTCGTCACCGCGGCCATGGCGGAGATCTGCATGAACGGATCGTTGACCGGGACCTGCGCGCCGTCGGCGATCGAGGGGGCGGCCGAGTTGCGGTAGATGTCGTAGATGCCGACAACGTCGGCCAGGAACAGGGCGTCGAAGCGGCCCCGCTCGAGCACCTGGGCCAGGTGCGTCCAGTACTCGATCGTGTTGTACTCCGTGGCCCGCGAGCGCGGGTGGCGCCACAGCCCGAAGCTCTGGTGATCCACGCAGGTCATGTCGAAGGCGTTCAGGGAGATCCGCTTGGCCATGGGAGGCTGCTCCTGAGGGGTCAGACCCGCGCCCCGTGCGCCGCTCATGCCGCGGCCAACCTGCGGGTCCAGCGCGTGCATGCGCCGCACTTGCCGCACGCGGTCTAGCGAGCGGCCCGATCCTCACCTGGGGCACCCCGCTACGGGAGAGGGTTGCCGTCCGGCCAGCCAGGGCTGTGGGCCGGAACTCTTGATCGTGTGAGCGTCATCCTATGCACACCTGAGGCGACGGTGCGAAGCCCGTCCCGTGCGTTGCCCCGCTCGTCCTCCGATTTGCTGTCTCCCCGGACCAGGGCATTGAATGACCCCGGTTCCCATCCGGAGCGGCCGAGAGACCTGGCTCGTCGACGCCGCAGCAACCAGTGCCGTCCATTACGCGGCACAAGGTGCTAATGCCAGGACCGATGGAGTGATGTGATGATCTCTGCGCCCCCGTCCGCCCTGAGCACGGTCGATGCCGCCGCCCTGACCTTCGATGGCGTCGGCAAGTCCTTCCCCTCTTCCGGCGGCCTCCAGCGCGATGTCCTGGCCGACGTCAGCTTCCATGTCCGCCCCGGCGAGATCGTCTCGGTGCTGGGCCCGTCGGGCTGCGGCAAGTCGACCCTGCTGCGCGCGGTGGCCGGTCTCGGCACGGCCTCCGCCGGCCGGGTCCTGATCGACGACGCGCCCGTGCACGGCCTGGACCCGCGCTGCGCGGTGGGCTTCCAGGAGCCGCGGCTGCTGCCCTGGCGCACGGTGGCCCGCAACGTGGCGCTCGGGCTGCCCCGCGGGGTCCGGGGCCGCGAGGCCGAGCAGCGCGTGGCGCACCTGCTCGAGCTGGTGCGGCTGACGAAGCATGCCGAGGACCGCCCGTCGGAGATCTCCGGCGGCATGGCCCAGCGGGCCTCGCTGGCCAGGGCGCTGGCGCGCAATCCGCAGGTGCTGCTGCTCGACGAGCCGTTCGGGGCGCTCGATGCCCTGACCCGTCTGAAGATGCAGGACCTGCTGCTGGAGATCCACGCCGCAGATCCCACGACGGTGCTGGTGGTCACCCACGATGTGGAAGAGGCCCTGGTGCTCTCCGACCGCGTGGTCGTGCTCGGGACGCCGCCGGAAGGCGGGCCGGCAGGGATCCAGGAGATCCTCACGGTCGACTCGCCGCGACCGCGCCACCGCGATGATCCCGAGCTGACGCAGGCCCGCACGCACCTGCTCGGCCTGCTGGGCGTGGAGGCATGAGCGGGCTGACGCGTCGTCGCCTGCTGGGCCTGGCCGCCGCCGGGGCCGCCGCCGCGCCCCTGTCCGGGTGCGTCATGGAGGGCGAGGGCCCGGGCCGCGGCATGGCCGCCGGCTCGGACACCGAGATCTACCTGGACTACGCGACCTACAACCCGCTGTCGCTGATCATCCGCGAGAAGGGCTGGCTG
The DNA here is from genome assembly GCF_005502825.1 of Kocuria sp. 2SI. Classification (NCBI taxonomy): domain Bacteria; kingdom Bacillati; phylum Actinomycetota; class Actinomycetes; order Micrococcales; family Micrococcaceae; genus Kocuria; species Kocuria sp. 2SI. The sequence continues at coordinate 47,644 of NZ_SCNB01000001.1, forward strand.
GAGACCGTCGCCGCAGAGGACGGCCAGGAGGTCCACTGGACGTTCTCGGCCGGGTCCAACAAGGCCAACGAGTTCCTGCGCGGCGGGGCGATCGACATCGGCTCGACCGCGGGCTCGGCCGCGCTGCTGGCGCGCACCAACCGCTCCCCCATCCGCGCGATCGACATCTGCTCCCAGCCGGAGTGGGCAGCACTCGTACGCACCGCGGACTCGCCCCTGCGCTCGGTCGAGGATCTGCGCGGCAGGTCGGTGGCGGCCACCAAGGGCACGGATCCCTACTTCTTCCTGCTGCAGGCGCTGTCGGCGGCGGATATGGGCTTCGACGAGACCACCGTGGTCAACCTCCAGCACGCCGACGGCCGCTCCGCCCTGACCAGCGGGCAGGTGGACGCCTGGTCCGGGCTCGACCCGATCATGGCCGGCGCCGAGCAGGACGGGGCGGTGCTGTTCCAGCGCGACCTGGCCTTCAACACCTACTGCTTCCTCAACGCCCGCGAGCTGTTCCTGGAGATCAACCCGCGCGGGGCCCAGATGGTCGTGGACGTCTACGCCCACGCCCGCGCCTGGGCGCTGGAGAACCCCCAGGAGGGCATCGCGATCCTGGCCCGCGAGTCCGACATCGACCGGGGCACCGCCGCCCGCGTCTGGGAGCGCACGCACCTGGACATCGACCCGGTCCCCGGCGACGACCAGCTCGAGGTCCTCGAGCGCATCGCCCCGATCCTCGTGGAGACCGGTGACGTCCCCGACCTGGAGACCGTCCAGAAGGCCATCGACACCATCCTCGACGCGCGGTTCGCGCAGGAGGCCAGCGCCCAGCGCGCGGCCGAGATCATCGAAGGGCACAGCGCATGAGCGTCACGACCACCTCCGCACCAGCCTCCGAGGCTCCGGAGCCCGCGGGCTCCGACCGTCCCGGCTCCCAGCGTCCGGACTCGCAGCGCTCGGTCCGCACCCCCGCCCCGCGGGGCTCCATCCTGCGCAGCCCCTGGGCCCGGCTCGGCCTGGGCCTGCTGCTGCCGGTGGCACTGCTCGCGCTGTGGCAGCTGCTGTCCACGAACGGCACGTTCTCCCCGGTGCAGCTGCCGCGTCCCCTGGCGGTCCTGCAGGCCGGTGGCGAGCTGCTGGCCGACGGGGCGCTGTGGACCCACATCGGGATCTCGACTCAGCGCGTGGTTGTCGGATTCGTGATCGGCTCGCTGCTCGGGCTGGCCGTGGGCGCCCTGATCGGGCTCTCCCCCTGGGCCAGCGCCCTGGGCTCGCCGCTGATCGGGGCGCTGCGCGCGGTGCCGTCGCTGGCGTGGGTGCCGCTGCTGCTGCTGTGGATCGGGATCGGCGAGAACTCCAAGGTGACCCTGGTGGCCATCGGCGCGTTCTTCCCCGTGTTCACCACGGTCTCGGCCGCTCTGCGGGAGGTCGACCGCCATCTCGTGGAGGCCGCCCGGTCCTTCGGCTTCTCCGGTCTGCGCCTGCTGCTGACCGTCCAGCTGCCGGCGGTCATGCCCTCTGTGATCTCCGGCCTGCGCCTGGCCCTGGCCCAGGCCTGGCTGTTCCTGGTGGCCGCCGAGCTGCTCGGCTCCTCGATGGGCCTGGGCTTCCTGCTCACCGACTCCCAGAACAACGGGCGCACCGACCGCCTGCTGCTGGCCATCGTCCTGCTGGCGATCCTGGGCAAGCTCACCGACGCCCTGCTCGGGCTGTTCGAGCGCTGGGCCCAGGCCCGCTGGGGCGCGGTGCGCCGGACCTGAGACCCTGGAAGCCGTCCTCGACCCGTTCCGAGAACCCGCCCGCAGCCGCGGGCATCCCGCAAGGAGCACCCGTATGAGCGCACCGCAGTCCTACTCCGATCCCCTGGCCCCCACGCCGAATCCCGCGCGGATCTCCGATGAGGCGCGCGTGGCCTTCTGGGCCGAGCAGGCCTCCCGCCTGGACTGGGCGCAGCCGTGGCACACGACGCACCGCTTCGACAAGCCGCAGCGGATCGGCACCGACGACGACGGCAGCCCCACCTACTCGGTGCCCGAGATCGCCTGGTTCGAGGGCGGCAAGCTCAACGTCGCCGTCAACTGCGTGGACCGCCATGTGGAGGCCGGGCGCGGCTCGCACGTGGCCCTGCACTTCGAGGGCGAGCCCGGCGACCGCCAGACCTGGACCTACACCGACCTGCAGAAGGCCGTGGCCCGGGCTGCGAACGCGCTGGAGTCGCTGGGCGTCGTCCAGGGCGACCGCGTGGTGATCTACCTGCCGGTGATCCCGGAGACCGTGATCATCACGCTGGCCTGCGCCCGGATCGGGGCGGTGCACTCACTGGTCTTCGGAGGCTTCTCCGCCGAGGCGCTGCGCTTCCGCGTCGAGGACACCGGCGCCAAGGTCCTGGTCACCACCGATGGGCAGAACCGCCGCGGCAAGGTGGTGCCGGTCAAGGCCCAGGCAGATGAAGCGTGTGCCGGCACCAACGCGATCGAGCACGTGCTCGTGGTGCGCCGGACCTCCCGGCCCGGCAACGCGAACCTGCCGGCCGGCAAGCGCGGGGCGCGCTCCAAGGACCAGATGGAGGTGCCCTGGGCCCAGGGCCGGGACCTGTGGTGGCACGAGCTGCTCGAGTCGGTCTCCGACGTCCACGAGGCGCAGGCCTTCGACGCCGAGACGCCGCTGTTCATCATCTACACCTCCGGGACCACCGGCAGGCCCAAGGGCCTGGTGCACACCATGGGCGGCTACCTGGTCCAGGCCGCCTACACGCACGCCCTGCTCTTCGACCTGCTGCCGGATGCCCCGGACGAGCACGGCATGCTGCGCCCGCAGGAGCTCTCCGCTGTCAACGACCCCGCCAAAGTGGATTCGGCGGTCCACTGGTGCACCGCCGATCTGGCCTGGGTCACCGCGCACACCTACGAGATCTACGGCCCGCTGGTCAACGGCGTCACCGAGGTCGTCTACGAGGGCACTCCGAGCACCCCGGACTTCGGCCGGCACTTCGAGATCATCGAGCGCTACGGCGTGACGACCTACTACACCGCCCCCACGCTCATCCGCTCGCTCATGGGCGCGTTCCCCAAGGGCCTGCCCAAGGTCTGGAACCTGTCCTCGATCCGCCTGCTGGGCACGGTGGGCGAGTCCATCAACCCCGAGGCCTGGCGGTGGCTGCGCGAGCAGGTGGGCCGCGGCGAGGTCCCGTTCGTGGACACCTGGTGGCAGTCCGAGACCGGCTCCTGCGTGGCCTCGCCCCGGCCCCACGATCCGCAGTTCGCCCCTTCCGGGACCTTCCCCGAGGGCACCCCGCACACCGCGGCCAAGCCGGGCTGCGCGGTGCGCCCCGTTCCCGGGGTCTCGACCCGCGTGGTGGACGCGGCCGGCGAGGAGGTCGCGGCGGGCGAGCAGGGCCTCGTCGTGGTGGATGCGATCGGGCCGTCCATGGCCCGGACCGTGTGGGGAGACCCGCAGCGCTACCTGAGCTCGTACTGGGCGGACTTCGGCGAGCGCGGCTGGTTCCTGGCCGGCGACGGCGCCCGGCTCGACGAGGAGGGCGATCTCTACATCCTCGGCAGGGTCGACGACGTCATCAACATCTCGGGGCACCGGCTGTCCACGATCGAGATCGAGTCGGCGCTGGTCACGCATCCGCTGGTCGTCGAGGCCGGGACCGCTCCGGTGGCCGATGCGCTGACCGGACATGCCGTTCTGGCCTGCGTGGTGCTCACCTCGGAAGGCCGTGCCCTACCCGAGGCCGAGGTCCGCGAGACCCTGCGCGCCCATGTGGCGCAGGAGATCGGCCCGATCGCCAAGCCGCGCGAGGTGATCCCCGTGCCCGATCTGCCCAAGACCCGCTCCGGGAAGATCACCCGGCGCCTGCTCGCCCAGCTCTACGAGGGGCGGCCGCTGGGCGATCGCTCGTCGCTGCAGAACGAGGGGTCGCTCGAGGCGATCGAGCAGATCTTCTCGGCGCGCGGCTGACCCGCACCCACCATCGCCGCCGCGTCGCCCTGCTTGCGGGGCCCCACCCGGCGGCACAGACTCTGCAGCAGGACCCACACCAGGGGCGCGCCCCACGAGGAGGACACATGGCCGAGCACCAGTTCGGATTCCGCACCCGTGCGCTGCACGCAGGCGGGACTCCCGATGCCGAGCACGGGGCCCGCTCCGTGCCGATCTACCAGACCAGCTCGTTCGTGTTCAAGGACGCCGATGACGCCGCCAACCTGTTCGCCCTGCAGAAGTACGGCAACATCTACTCGCGCATCGGCAACCCCACGGTCGCGGCCTTCGAGGAGCGCGTGGCCTCCCTGGAGGGCGGCATCGGCGCCGTGGCCACCGCCTCCGGCATGGCCGCCGAGTTCATCACCTTCGCCGCGCTGTGCGGGCAGGGCGATCACATCGTGGCCTCGTCCCAGCTCTACGGCGGCACGATCACCCAGCTCGACGTCACCCTGCGCCGCTTCGGCGTGGAGACCACGTTCGTGCAGGGCACCGACCCCGCCGACTTCCAGGCCGCGCTCACGCCGCAGACCAAGGCCGTGTACACCGAGCTGATCGCGAACCCGTCGGGCGAGATCGCCGATCTGGAGGGGCTGGCGGCCGTGGCCCACGAGGCCGGGATCCCGCTGGTCGTGGACGCCACGCTGAACACCCCGTACCTGAACCGGCCGTTCGAGCACGGTGCGGACATCGTGATCCACTCGGCCACCAAGTTCCTGGGCGGGCACGGCTCCACGCTGGGCGGAGTCGTCGTCGAGTCCGGGCGCTTCGACTGGGGCAACGGGAAGTTCCCTTCCATGACGGAGCCGGTGCCGTCCTACAACGGCGTGAGCTGGTGGGGGAACTTCGGGGAGTACGGCTTCCTGACCAAGCTGCGCTCCGAGCAGCTGCGCGACATCGGCCCCGCCCTGTCCCCGCAGTCGGCCTGGAACCTGCTGCAGGGCGTGGAGACGCTGCCGCAGCGCATCGACGCCCACGTGGCCAACGCCCAGGCCGTCTCCGAGTGGCTGGAATCGGACCCGCGCATCTCCTACGTGAACTACGCGGGGCTGCCCGGGCACCCGCATCACGAGCGCGCGCAGAAGTACCTGCCGCAGGGCCCCGGCTCGGTCTTCGCCTTCGGCGTGGCCGCCACCGCCGAGCTCGACGCCCGCGAGGTGGGCGGCCGGTTCATCGAAGGCCTGCAGCTGGCCTCCCATCTGGCCAACATCGGCGACGCCCGCACCCTGGTGCTGCACCCGGCCTCCACCACGCATCAGCAGCTCACCGCCGAGCAGCTCGTCTCAGGAGGCGTGGGCCCGGATCTCATCCGCATCTCCGTGGGTCTCGAGGACGCCGACGACATCCTGTGGGACCTCGATCAGGCCCTCACCACCGCCACGGGCATCACCCGCGAAGGAGCCTCCGCATGAGCAGCCAGAACCGCACCTGGGTGGGCCCCAGCGCCCCCGAGCGCCTGAACATCCTGCGCTCCACGAAGTCCATCGCGATCGTCGGGATGTCGAACAAGCCCTCGCGCGCGTCGTACTTCGTGGCGACCTACCTGCTGTCATCGTCGCCGTACGACGTCTACTTCGTGAACCCCGTGCTCGACGAGGTGCTGGGGCAGAAGGTCTACCCCTCGCTGGCCGATCTGCCCGTGGTCCCGGACCTGGTGGAGGTCTTCCGCAAGGACGCCGATCTGCCCGGTGTGGCCCAGGAGGCCGTGGACATCGGCGCCAAGACGGTGTGGATGCAGCTGGGCTCCTGGAACGAGGAAGCCGCGAGGATCGCCGAGGACGCCGGGCTCAACGCCGTGATGGACCGCTGCGTGAAGATCGAGCACGCCCGCTTCCACGGCGGGCTGCACCTGGCCGGCTTCAACACGGGCGTCATCTCGTCCAAGCGGCAGGTCACCGCCTGAGCTGACGCCCCTTCCCCGCCGCGCGCCAGCGTGCCTCCGCGCGCTCTTCGCCTGCGGGAGCGAGGACAAGCACACAGGCACGCGTGGTCGCGCTCGCGCTCCATGCCGCCCCAGCGGGCGGCCTCGATGTCCCTGGCCGTCAGCGGCACCAACAACGGATTCGTGGGAGCGCCCCTGCTCCTGCTGCTGATCCCGGAGTCTGCGGGCCTGGCCATCGGCATGTCCATGCTCGTGGACAACGTGGTGATCATCCCCGTGGCGCTGATCCTGTTCGAGGCCGCCTCCGGCCGCGGCGCGCCCCTGGGGCGCCGGCCCGGCGGCATCGTGCGCAGCGTGCTCACGCACCCGCTGATCATCGCGATCGCCGTGGCCCTGGTGATGACCGGCTTGGGCCTCGATCTGCCCGGCATGATCGACGCCGCCGTCCGCCTCATCGCGCAGTCGTCGTCGGCGGTGGCCCTGCTGTCGATCGGCGGCATGCTCATGGGCCTGCAGCTGCGCGGTCAGGTCGCGGATCTCTCGGCCACGGTGATCGCGAAGCTGCTGGCCATGCCCGCGATCGCACTCGGCCTGATCCTGCTGCTTCCCGCGCTCGGGCTGCCCGGGCTGGCCCCGGAGCTGGCGGCGGCCGCGCTGCTGAGCTGCGCGCTGCCGTCGATGTCGATCGCCGCGGCCCTGGCCGAGCAGCACGGAGAGGGCGAGTTCGGAGCCGCGGCGCTTCTGCTCTCCACGGTGGCGTCGTTCCCGACGCTGACCGCCTGGCTCTTCGTGGTCGGCGCCCTGGGCTGGCTGCCCTTCTGACGCGGCGGCAGCCTGAGCCCTGCCGCCTGCCCCTGCCTGATCGCCGTCAGCTCGCGGGTGCGTCCTCGGTGGACTCCGGCGCGGCCTTGTCCTTGGTGTCGCCCGAGATCAGGCTCATGCCCAGCGCGACGGCCATTCCGGCGGCGCCCGCGACCTGGAGCTCGATGAGATCCATGAGCACCAGGATCACTGCCGTCGCCGCGCTGACGAGCAGCTGCCACGACTTGAAGACCGCCACCTGGCGGGTCCACACCTCGCGCGACATGGTGAGCACGGATCCATAGGGCTTGCGCAGCATCGAGGTCGGCATGCACCACACGCCGGCAGCCAGCATGGGCGCCATGATCACGGAGGGGATGACCAGCTCGTTCCCGAGCAGGGGAGGCAGCAGCGCCACGGCGAGCACGGCGACGCAGCCTGGCACTCAGTCCCGCGGGCGCTCCCCAGATCCGGCGGCGCCGGTGCCGAGCGCCAGGGCGATGCCGACGACGACAGCAACCCCCGGGTCGAAGACGTTCAGGAGGACCAGACCGAGCGTTGCCGCGCCCGCCACGTACAGCTGCAGCGCCTTGAGCCGGGCGGTCCGAGCCGTCCACACCTCCCGACCCATGAGAAGCGCCGAGCCGGTCTGGTCCGAGCTGAAGGAGGTGGGGGCGCACCAGGCGCCCACGATCAGGGCGATCGCGGAGACCACCGCCACCAGGACGTGGGCGCCGGAGATCAGCGGCAGGAGCAGGGCGAGGGCTGCGGCCACGACGGCGGTGGCGATCAGCGGGGGTCTCAGCATGAGCCCATTCAATCCGAGCCGAGCGGGCTTGTCCTCAGTCTCCCGGGGGATGACGACGCCGCTTCAGAGGCCTATGCCTCTTGACCGCGTCGGCGACCCCTCCGTTCTATGGAGCCATGGATTCGGTCCCACGGCAGGGCGGGCGGGGCAAGGACTCGCTGTGCTTGGCAGCAGCGGCGGTACTGGGCATCGGGCACGGACTGTTCAGCTTCTACTGGGCCGGTGGCGGTCAGTGGCTGCTGAGCACGGTCGGGGATGTCGCATCGCAGTTCGACGGACGCCTGTGGCTGCTCGTGCCAGTGGGGCTCGTGAAAGTCACCGCTGGCCTGGCGCCGTGGCTGCTGGCGCGCAGCGGTTGGCCCCTGGCTCCGCTGAGCCGTGCGGTCTGCTGGCTCGGTGCCGCTGTGCTCACCCTCTGGGGAGGGCTCAGCACCGTGACCGCCCAGCTCGTGCTCGCCGGGGTCATCCAGCCGGACGGCGGCTTCGACCGCAGCTCGATGCTGGGCCATGCCTGGCTGTGGGATCCCTGGTTCGTCGCGTGGGGAATCGGCCTGGTCATCGGCCTGGTCCGCTCCCGTCGGGGCCCGCCCCGGCGCCGCTCGACGACGGCGCCGGGGGCGACAGATGAGCTCGCGCGCGATTGACTGGCCCCATGGAGATCCTCAAGCAGTACCCGGTGCTGGACACCGACGACGTCGACGCCGAGGCCGACTTCTGGGCCGCAGTACTCGGCGGGACTGCCGAGCCGGACTTCCAGAGCGCGGCCGGCGAGTGGCGCACGATCGTGGTGGACGGCCGCGAGGTGCTGGGCATCCAGCTGGCCTCCGATCACGTCCGCCCGCAGTGGCCCGACGGCCCCCAGCACCAGCAGATGCACCTGGACCTCTACATCGCCGACCTCGAGGCCGCCCACGCGGAGGTCACGGGGCTGGGCGCCGAACTGCTGCAGCCGGCCGAGGATCCCGCCGCCGCGCGCGGATTCCAGGTCTACGCCGACCCCGCCGGCCACCCGTTCTGCCTCTGCTGGGGCTGACACGGCCGTAAGGGAGGCTTGAGCCCCCTCCCGCGCCTACGTGCCTCGAAGCGCCACGTGACACTGCAGGGCGCATTAAGGCACGTAGGCGCGGACAGAAGAGGGCGCGACTCGGCGAGAGTGCCGAGTGTCAGTGAGTGTGGTGCGCGTGCCGGGCGATGTGGGACGCGCTTCCGGGCCCCGTCGAGCCCGCACCGGGAGCCGCAGAATCCGAGGCGGCGGCTTCGGACGAGGCCCCGGTGAAGGCGCCGATCGCCAGGGCGACACCGATGCCGAACATGGCCGCCATGGCCGCACTCAGCAGCTCGAGGCCCACGAGTCCCACCAGCACGCCGCTGGCCACCACGAGCTGCAGGGTCTTGAGGCGAGCGAGCCGCTGGGTCCAGACGTCCTGGCCCACCGTCAGCAGCGACCCGGCCTCGCCCTGCGTGTAGGTCGCCGGCACGCACCAGGCGCCGATGACGGCGATCAGCCCGGCCACGATGCTGACCGAGACGAACTCGCTGCTCACCAGCGGCACCATGACAGCGACGACCACCACGATGGCCGGGGTCGCGATCAGCGGTGCTCGAAGCATGAATACATTCAATCGCACACAGATCGCTGCGCCACCCGGATGACCGGTCATGTCAGCTCCCACATAGGGGGACGGCCGACAGCGGGTGCTGTCGGCCGTCCTGAGGCGCTGCGGGAGTCGTTGCAGGTCAGCCCACAGGCACCGGCGCCTTGACAAGAGAGTACAGATCCTTGGGGTCATCCGGATCTGCGATGAGGTCGATGTGCTGCTGCAGATCCGTGTCCGCCGTGGCATCGCGGACGCAGCGCAGCGCGGAGAAGTCGGAGATCGCGAAGCCCACGGAGTCGTAGAGCGTGATCTCGTCGTCCGAGCTGCGGCCACGCGCGGCCCCGGTGAGCACCTGCCAGAACTCGACGACCGGGAACTCGGGCTCCATCTGCTGGATCTCGCCCTCGATGCGGGTCTGCGGCGTGAACTCCACGAACACGCTGGCCCGACGAAGGATGTCCGCCTCGAGCTCCGTCTTGCCGGGGCAGTCGCCGCCGACCGCGTTCAGGTGCACGCCGGGGCGCACCTGATGATCCGAGAGCACCTTGTTCTGCGCCTTGTCGGCGGTGCAGGTGGTGATGATGTCGGCACCCTCGACGGCCTCGTCGACCGAATCGGCCAGGGTGATCCGGAAGCCGAGCGGCTCCAGGTTCCGGCGGAGCTTCTCCATGGCGGCGGGATCGACGTCGTAGACCCGCAGGTCCTCGATGCCGAGCACCGAGCGGAAGCCCAGGGCTTGGAACTCCGACTGGCTGCCGGCGCCGATCAGCGCCATGACCTTGGAGTCCTTGCGCGCCAGCTGACGGGCGAACATGACCGAGTTCGCCGCGGTGCGCAGCGCGGTCAGCAGGGTCATCTCGGCGAAGAACGTGGGGTAGCCGTTGTCGACGTCCGAGAGCATCCCGTAGGCGGTCACCGTCTGATACCCGCGGGCGGGATTCGACGGGTGCCCGTTGACGTACTTGAAGCTGTACGTCTCGAAGTCGGAGGTGGGCATGAGCTCGATGACGCCTACCGGGGTGTGCGTGGCCACGCGCGGGATCTTGTCGAAGCGCTCCCACTTGCGGAAGTCCTCCTCGATGTAGCCGACCATCCTCTCGATGATCGATCCGACGCCCTCGCGCTGGATCCACTGCGCCATGGACGGAACATCCACGAGCTGCGGCATACGGCCTCCTTCTGACGTGTTGAGGAACTGCTGCTGACGAGCTGCTGCACGGTTCGTCGGGTGACCCTTTCCACAGTATGCGCAGAGAAGTGCGCGGATAAGCCGCAATCTGTGTGCAATCTGCTCACTTGAGCCGCAGTCTGCACAGCGATGCGTAGCATTCTGCGCATGACGGAGATCACCGAGCTGGAGCGGCGCCTGATCGCCGAGCTGCGCGCCGACGGCCGAGCCCCCATCGCCGCGCTCGCCGAGCGGCTGGGGGTCTCGCGCACCACGATCAGTCGCAGCATCGAGCGCCTGACAGCCCGCGACGTGATCATCGGCTTCACCGTGCGCACTCGCTCGGCGTCCGACGACGAGGTCCGGGCCATCTCGTTCATCGAGGTCCAGGGCTTCACCACGGACCAGGTCATCGGCTCGCTGCGCGGGCTGCCCGAGATCATGGGCCTGCACACCACGAACGGCGGCTGGGACCTGGTCGCGGAGATCTCCTGCCGGAACCTGCGCGCCTTCGACGACCTGCTGCGCCGGATGCGCTCGATCAAGGGCGTCGTGAACTCGGAGACCTCCCTGCTGCTCAGCTCGGTCGTGCGCTGAGCGGAGCACGCGGCCGCCGGGCGGAGTCGGCATGAGCCGACTCCGCCCGGCGGCGGGTGAGAACTGGAGCAGCTGCGCGTCAGCGATCCCCGAGGGTCTCGTCGTGATCCGTCGGGGCCGCCCGGCGCGGATCCTCCGGACGGTGCGAGCGCTGGGTGAGCAGCTCCTGACCGGGGCTGGTGCCCACCACGGGATAAGTGCCGGTGTAGCCGTCGCGGGCCGCGGCGATCTCGCGGACGCGATCGCGCACCACGAACCAGCCGATGACCAGGAACGGGATGACGGCCACCATAGCGACCAGCGTGTAGGTGCCCACGGGGTAGTCGAAGGCGATCAGCACCATCACGGCTGCGATGAACGCGATCACGAGCCAGTCGGCGAAGCGGCCGCCCGGGGCCTGGTAGCCAGGGCGGGTGTACTGCCCGAGCTTCACGAGCTGCAGGAACTTCTGGTGGGACATGGCGATCGCCGCCCACGAGGCCATGGTGCCGATCGCCGCGATGTTCAGCACGATCTCGAAGGCCTGCGCGGGGACCCAGAAGTTCAGGGCCACGCCGAACAGCGCCACCACCGCGGTGAGGAGGATGCCGCCCACCGGCACACCGGCCTTGTTCATGGTCCCGGCGAACTTCGGCGCGGAGCCCGCCACCGACATGGAGTGCAGGATGCGACCGGTCGAGTAGATGCCGGCGTTCATGGAGGACATGGCCGCGGTGATCACCACGAGCTGCATGAGCGGACCTGCGGCCTCCACGCCGATCGAGGAGAAGAAGGTCACGAACGGGGACTCGTCGGCGGAGTATGCCGTGTACGGCATGAGCATGCACAGCAGGACCACGGAGCCCACGTAGAAGACCGCGATGCGCAGGATCACGGAGTTGACCGCCCGCGGGATGACCTTCTCCGGATCCTTGGTCTCGCCGGCGGTGGTGCCCACGAGCTCGATGCCGGCGTAGGCGAACACGACGCCCTGCGTGACGATGATGGCCGGGAGGAAGCCGTTCGGGAACAGGCCGCCCTCGCTCGTGATCAGGGAGAAGCCCACCTCGGTACCCGTGGGGGTTCCGAAGATCACGAAGATGATGCCGATGACCAGGAACAGCAGCAGCGCCCCGACCTTGACCAGGGAGAACCAGAACTCCATCTCGCCGAAGACCTTGACCGAGACGAGGTTCAGGGAGACGACCGCGACGACCACGATCAGCGCCACGACCCACTGCGGGATCTCCCCCAGGAACGCCATGGACTCATACTGCCCGAACCAGGCGATGTAGATCGCCAGCGCCGTGGCATCCGCGACGGCCGTCATGGCCCAGTTCAGCCAGTAGAGCCAGCCGGAGACGAAGGCCGAGCGCTCCCCGTAGAACTCGCGGGTGTAGGAGACGAACGAGCCCGACGACGGGCGATGCAGCACCAGCTCGCCCAGGGCGCGCAGGATGAGGTAGCCGAAGAAGCCGCAGACCGCATACAGGATGAACAGCGACGGGCCGGCGGTCTCGAGCCGCCCGCCGGCGCCCAGGAACAGGCCGGTGCCGATGGCCGAGCCGATCGCGATCATCTGGAGCTGGCGAGCTCCGAGTCCCTTGTGGAAACCCTCCTGCTCATAGGCGAAGGGATCATCCGGCTGCTGCACCGGGGCATTGCTCTCGTGTGACATGACTGCCTTCTTCTGCTCAGTCGCCATCGGCCCCAGGCGCCGACAAGCACCACGGGGACGCGATGGGAGGGCCGGACGGAACAACCGGTGCAGCAGCGACCGTCATCAGCCGAGATGTAGCGTACATCACAGCTGACAACGCGCTGCTCCATGAAGGACAGCCCCTCCCCCGCACGCCGTGCAGGCGCGCTGGAGAGGGGCTGTCGTCGTCGCGGAGGATCAGCGGTCGACGCCGTCCGGGCCCTCCAGCGGGCGCGGCGCGAGCTCGTCGTCGCGCATGGCCAGCGTGCCGATCGGGACGAGATCGGTGTAGCTGTCTCGGGTCCGGGAGATCTCCATGACGCGATCGCGCACGACGAACCAGCCGATCACCAGAGCGGGCACGACCACGACGACCACCAGGCCGAGCGTCCAGCTGCCCACGGGGTAGTCGATCGCCATGAGGAAGAGCACCACGACGACGAACCCGACCACGAGCCAGTCGCCGAAGACCCCCAGCGGGCTGCGGAACGACGGGCGCTGGTACAGGCCCTGCTCGGAGAGCTTCACGAACTTCCGGTGCGACATCACGATGGTGACCCAGGCGGCCATCACGCCGACCGCGCCGATGTTCATGACGATCTCGAAGGCCTGCTCCGGCACGAAGATGTTCAGGGCCACGCCGATGAACGCCATGACGGCGGTCAGCAGGATGCCGCCGACCGGGACGCCCTGGGCGTTGAGCTTGCCGGCCAGCTTGGGCGCGGAGCCCGCCACGGACATGGAGTGCAGGATGCGACCGGTCGAGTAGATGCCGGCGTTCATGGAGGACATGGCCGCGGTGATCACCACGAGCTGCATGAGCGGGCCGGCCGCGCCGACGTTGATCGAGGAGAAGAACGTCACGAACGGGGACTCGTCGGCGGAGTACGCCGTGAACGGCAGCAGCAGGCACAGCAGCAGGACCGAGCCGCAGTAGAAGACGGCGATGCGGAAGACCACCGAGTTCACCGCGCGCGGGATCTCCTTGTGCGGGTCGGCAGCCTCCCCGGCGGTGGTGCCCACGAGCTCGATGCCCGCGTAGGCGAAGACCACGCCGCCGATCATGACCGCAGCCGGCACGACACCGCTGGGGAAGAGGCCGCCGTTCTCGGCGATGAGGGAGAACCCGACGGGCGCCCCGGTCGGCGTGCCGAAGAGCACGAAGAAGATGCCCACCACGAGGAAGAGCAGGATGGCGCCGACCTTGATCAGCGAGAACCAGAACTCCATCTCGCCGAAGACCTTCACGGAGACCAGGTTCAGGGACACGACCAGGATCACGACTGCGAATGCGATGGCCCACTGCGGGATCGCAGCGATCCACTCCAGCGGCATGTAGCGGCTGAACCAGCGGAAGTAGAGGGCCAGGGCGGTGGCGTCGGCCACGGCTGTGAAGGACCAGAACAACCAGTAGAGCCAGCCGGAGGCGTAGGCGGCCTTCTCGCCGTAGAACTCGCGGGCGTAGGAGACGAAGGAGCCCGAGGACGGGCGGTGCAGGACCAGCTCGCCCAGGGAGCGCAGCATGAGGTACCCGAAGAACCCGCACAGCGCGTAGAGGAGGAACAGCGACGGGCCGGCCGTGGCCAGGCGACCACCTGCACCCAGGAACAGACCCGTGCCGATGGCCGAGCCGATCGCGATCATCTGGACCTGGCGACCGCTGAGGGACTTGTGGAAGCCCTCCTGCTCGTGGGCGTAGGCGTCCTGCGGGGCAGGATCGGTGGTGGGGTGTGACATGTGCACCTTCTCAAGGTGAGGAGCAGTGATGCCTCGTCCTCGGGGCATTGTTGAACAAACCGAGACAGTACTCGCTCCGAGACCCATCTGTGACATGAGCCACGAACCTGACTTCACAATATGCACTGAGCGGTAACTCAGGGTTCACCCAGGAATGATCGTCTGGCCTGGTCAGGTGCTCCGGCCGCTCCAGCAGCGGGGCACATCCTCGGCCTCGCAAGGATCCTGCATGTCTGCCCTGAAGCCCTCCCGCACCTCGTCGCTGTCCGCCGCCGTCGTCGCAGGCGTCGTGGTCACCTCCTCGTTCGTCGTCCCGGCCCAGGCCGTGGAGCCCGCCCCCGACGCCGCTAGCGCCACCGCCACCACCGACCTGCTGTACTTCAACGACTTCCACGGCCGTCTGGACGAGGACCCCGTGGGCTTCGCCGGAGCCATCGAGTCGCAGCGCGGGCCCGAGGACCTCCTGCTCTCGGGCGGGGACAACATCGGCGCCTCGCAGTACACGTCGGCCGCTCAGGACGACAACCCCACGCTGGACATGCTCAACGCGCTCGAGCTGGACGCCTCCGCCGTGGGCAACCACGAGTTCGATCAGGGCCGCGACGACCTCACCGAGCGCGTGGTCGACCGGGCCGAGTTCCCCTACCTGGCCGCCAACGTGCGGGTGGGCTCTGAGACCGGCCCGCTGCTCATGGAGGGCGAGGGCCACGACGGAAATGGCGCCTACGAGCTGTTCGAGCGCGACGGAGTGAGCTTCGCCGTGATCGGTGCGGTCACCCAGGCCACGCCGTCCAAGCTGGCCCCGTCGGCCACGGAGGGCCTGGTCTTCACCGACCCGGTCGCCGAGGTCAACGCGGTGGCCGAGGACCTGGCCGCCTCGGGCGAGGCCGACGTCATCATCGCCGCCTACCACGACGGCTCCGCGAGCCAGACCCAGGCCGAATCGGACCGCTTCTGGACCGAGACCTCCGAGGAGGTCGACGTGATCTTCGGCGGCGACACCCACGCCGAGTACACCGTGAGCGAGGACGTGGACGGCGACGGCACCCATGACCGCGCCTACATGCAGACCGGCTCCTACATGGCGAACCTGGGCAAGGTCGAGGTCACCTACGACGCCAAGGCCGATGACGTCGACCTGGTCCCCACCCTGACCTCCTACGACGAGTTCATCGCGGGCCAGACCCCCGAGCAGCTCGTGGCCTCCTCGCCACGCACCGCCGAGGTGGACCGCATCGTCGACGAGGCCACCGCCACAGCGGAGCAGATCGGCTCCACGCCTGCCGGGCAGATCACCGGCGACCTCACCACCGCCTTCACCGGCAGCACCCGCGACGACCGCCAGAACGAGTCGGCGCTGGGCAATGAGGTGGCCGAGGGCTTCCGCTCCGAGCTGGCGGAGTCCCACGGCGTGGACATCGGCGTGATCAACCCGGGCGGGCTGCGCAACGAGCTGTACTACGTCGACGACCCGGAGGAGATCATCGACGGCGATGCCGACGGCGTGGTCACTGAGGCCGAGATCAACAACGTCCTGCCCTTCGCCAACAACCTCAACACGGTCGAGCTGACCGGCGCCCAGTTCGAGAAGGCGCTCGAGCAGCAGTGGCAGCCGGAGGGCTCCTCGCGGGCGTTCCTGCACCTGGGGCTGTCGGACAACGTCCAGTACACGATGGACGAGTCCCGCCCCGCAGGTGATCGCATCACCTCGATCACGATCGACGGCCAGCCGCTCGACCCGGCCGCCACCTACACCGTCGGCTCGGTCTCCTTCCTGCTCGAGGGCGGCGACGGCTTCACGGCCTTCACCGAGGGCGGGGCCAGCACCGACACAGGTCGCATCGACCGCGAGGCCTTCCAGGACTACCTCGGCTCCTTCGACGCTCCTCTGGAGCCCGCGTTCGACCGCCGAGCGGTCAACGTCACCGGCTCCACGACCGAGGGCGGCACCACGACCCTCGAGCTCTCCGAGCTGAACATGACCTCGCTGGGAGCGGTGGCCAACGAGACCGTCGAGATCCGGAAGGGCTCGCCGGAGGGCGAGGTCGTGGCCTCCGCCGAGGTCACGGGCGAGCCCGCGAAGGACGCCTCCGGTCAGGTGGGCGGTGCCGCGAGCCTCGAGGTCCAGGTCGCCGATCTGGAGGGCGGGCCCGCCTACCTGGTCGTCTCCCCCGCCGGCACCACTATGCAGCTGCCCGCCGAGCTCTTCGTCGCCGGCGACCCGGAGCCCACACCGGAGCCCACCGATCGCCCGACGTTCGGGCACGGCCGCGATCTGGCCGATCAGCGCAAGGCCGACCGCGGGCGCCCCTCCGGCGATCTGCGCGAGTGGGTGCTCGAGCAGCGCGAGCGCCGCTCGAGTCGCTGAGCCGCAGCCGCCTGCCCAGCTCATCTCCCGGGGCCCGTCGGGAACCCCTCCCGACGGGCCCCTCACCTCTTCGTCCTCATCCCCCTGCCCCCATCCTCCGAAGGGAAACCAGAAATGACTGCCCAGAAGACCCCCCAGCATCGCACCGGGCGCCTGCGCTCGGCCGCTCTTCCCCTGGCCGCCCTGCTGGCCATCCCCGCCGGGCTCAGCACGCTGGCGCCGGTGAGCGCCTCACCGGCCGGCGACGAGGTCGTCATCAACGAGGCCTATCTCAGCGGCGGCTCGGCCAACGCGGTCTACTCGCACAAGTTCGTGGAGCTCTACAACCCGACTGATGCGCCCGTGAGCCTGGACGGCTGGTCGCTGCAGTACCGCTCCGCGACCGGAACAGCGGGGACGTCGAACACCGTGCGCCTGTCCGGGACCATCCAGCCCGGCGAGCACTTCCTGGTCAGCGGAGCCTCCAACGGCACCAACGGGGCAGCGCTGCCCGCGGCCGATGTGGAGGCCGGCGGCAGCCTGAACCCGTCGGGCACCCGCGGCACCCTGGTGCTCTCCAACGGCTCCCAGCCCCTGAGCCTGCCCACCGGCTCCGTCGTGGAGGGCACGGCGGGCGCGGAGTCGGTCGTGGACCTGCTGGGCTACGGCGACTCCAACACCTTCGAGACCGCCGGGGCCACCAGCCCGTCGTCGAACTCCGACCCGCGCTCCCTGAACCGCACCGACGCGGTGGACACCGACGACAACTCCGCCGACTTCTCGCTGTCGACGCAGGTCACCCCGGCCTCAGGCGACGGCTCCGAGACGCCGGATCCGGAGCCGATTCCCGATCCCGAGCCGGGACCGGCCCAGGAGCTGTCGATCGCCGAGATCCAGGGAGAGGGCGAGACCACTCCGTACCAGGACCAGCAGGTCTCCACCCGCGGCGTGGTCACCGCCGTCTACGCGACCGGCGGGCTGAACGGCTATCAGATCCAGACCGAGGGAACAGGCGGCGATCTGGGCGAGGACCACGGCGCCTCGCACGGAATCTTCGTCTACGCCCCCGAGGCCCTCGACGCGGCCCAGCTCGGCGATCACGTGGAGGTCACCGGGACGGCCAACGAGTTCTACGGCCAGACCCAGATCTCCGTTCCGGCCGATGGCATCGAGGTGCTCACCGCCCCAGCCGAGGCCGTCAAGCCGGCAGAGACTGCTTGGCCCGCCGACGAGGCCTCCCGCGAGCAGCTCGAAGGCATGCTGCTGCAGCCCAGCGGGGAGTTCACCGTCTCGGACAACTACAGCCTGAACTCCTACGGCGAGATCGGGCTGGCCTCCGGCGAGGGCCCGCTGCGCACACCGACCGACGTGGCCCCGCACGGCTCCGCCGAGGCCGCCGCGGTCGAGGCCGACAATGCCGCCCGCGGCGTCCTGCTCGACGACGGCTCGACGTGGAATTACACGAATCTGGAGCGCTACGGCGATCAGCCGCTGCCCTACCTCGCCCTGGAGAATCCGGTGCGCACGGGCTCGACCGTCAGCTTCGATCAGCCGGTCGTGCTGGGCTACGGCCACGATGCCTGGCGCTTCCAGCCGCTCGAGCAGGTCACGGGAGACACCCCCGAAGCCGTGCCCGCCGTGTTCGAGAACGACCGGTCGGAGCATGCCGCCCCGGCCTCCGTGGGCGGCGACTACACGCTGGGCACGTTCAACGTGCTCAACTACTTCACCTCTCTGGGCGAGGACGAGCCCGGCTGCGAGGCCTACACGGACCGCGCGGGCGATCCCACGACCGCCGACTACTGCGATGTGCGCGGGGCCTACGACCAGGACTCGTTCGCCCAGCAGCAGGACAAGATCGTCGCGGCGATCAACGGCCTGGACTCCTCGGTGGTCTCGCTCGAGGAGATCGAGAACTCCGCCGCCTTCGGCAAGGACCGCGATCAGGCCCTGTCCGCCCTGGTGGATGCCCTGAACGCGGATGCCGGCACGCAGAAGTGGGACTACGTCCCCTCCCCCGCCGAGGTCCCTGCCGCAGAGGACGTCATCCGCACCGGGTTCATCTACCAGCCGGGCGAGGTCGAGACCGTGGGCGAGTCCGTGATCCACGTCGACGAGGCGAACTTCGACAACGCCCGAGAGCCGCTGGCCCAGGAGTTCCGCCCCGTGGGCGGCACCGAGGCCGATGACTTCGTCGTCGTCGTGAACCACTTCAAGTCCAAGGGCGGCTCCGGCTCCGGTGACAACGCCGACACCGGGCAGGGCTCCTGGAACGGCGACCGCACCCGCCAGGCCGAGTCCATGCAGGGCTTCGCCGAGTCCTTCTCCGAGAAGGCCGATACCGAGCGCACGTTCCTCGTGGGCGACTTCAACTCCTACACCCACGAGGACCCCATGCTCGGGCTCTACGAGGACGGGTACGTGAACCTGGCTCCGGAGGGCCAGCACAGCTACTCGTTCGACGGGCAGGCCGGCTCGCTGGACCACGTCCTCGCCTCCCCGGCTGCCGCCGAGGCCGTGACGGGGTCGGACATCTGGGAGATCAACGCGAACGAGTCCGTGGGCATGGAGTACTCGCGGGCGAACTACAACGTGGTGGATCTCTACGCTCCGGATCAGTTCCGCGCCTCGGACCACAACCCGGCCCTGGTGGGGATCGCACTGAGCGGGTCGGAGGAGCCGTCGCCCGAGCCCACTGATCCGACGGACCCGACCGATCCTTCGCCGGAGCCCAGCCCTCAACCCACCGATCAGCCGACCTTCGGGCACGGCCGCGATCTGGCCGAGGAGCGCAAGTCCGAGCGCGGCCGCCCGTCCGGCGATCTGCGCGAGTGGGTCCAGCAGCAGCGGGACCGCTCCACCTCGACCCGCTGATCCGCCCCGCCACTTCTCTCGCGCCTGCGTGCGCGGATGCGTCGCCACCCCGCGAACGGCGCATCCGGTCACGCAGGCGCGGAATCGTGCGCGAGTGGGCTGACGAGGGAGGCTCAGTCCAGGATCTGCTGGGCGGCGCGGTCGGCGTCGGCCAGGGTGCGGGCACCCAGTTCGGCCGGGGCATCGGCCTCGGCGGCGATCGCGGTGCCCCACTGCACCGAGGTCAGCTGCAGCCCCAGCACCCACACGCCCTCCTGGACCCGGTCATCCGTACCGATCGTGCGGTAGGGGATCTCCGAGACGTCCAGGCCCGCACCGGGCATCCGCACGGCGCCGTCGCGGGTGTCCATGGGCTTGGAGCGCACCAGCCCTGCGTCGTGCATGGACTGCAGCAGCGGCGAGATGTTGCGTCGGACCTCGTTGGGCGGGGACATCGCCTCGAGCATGATGCCCGCCCGGTACGGCTCGGCGGCCACCCACGGGGAGCTGGCCTCGAAGCAGCCGCGCTCGTCGTCCACCCGGAACACCGGATCGGGCCCCAGGAAGCGCACCACATCGGCCCGGGCCAGCGCCGCCAGCTGACGGATCCGCAGAGCGGGCGGCCCCGAGCTCAGCCCCTCGACCAGCGGCGCGAACGTGCGCAGGAGCTCGTCGTGCCAGGAGGCATCGCTCAGCCCCACCTCGGCGATGATCTGCTTGAGCAGGGTGCGCGACCAGTTCAGCGACGAGAAGGCCATCTTGGCCGGGTCGTCCTCACCCTGGGCTGAGCCTGCGCCATCGCGGTCCAGCAGATGCACGACGGCGGCCGCATACTCCTCGTGCGAGCCGAAGTCCTCCCCGCGGAAGGGCTTGGCCGACCGCACAGGGTCGAAGCGCTCGGGAGCCGGCACCGCGCTCTGCACGAGGCGCTCGAGGCGCACCTCCCACGGCAGCCCCTCGGCGGTGTCCTCGGCCAGGCGCTCCTGCGAGTCCTCGGCCCACTCGCGCTCGGCACCCCTGCGGGCGGCCGGTGCGGTGCGCGCGGGCCCGGAGGGGGCGTCGTCGTCGGGAACCCCCAGCGCCCGGTCGAGCTCGACCAGGAAGTCCTCGGCGGGCATGCCCAGGCGATCGGCGTGCACGCGCGCGTACGTGCGGTAGTAGGTGCGGTGGGCATCCCGCAGCACCAGCGGCAGCAGGACGCGCTCGAAGGACAGCGGGCCCTGGCCCCTGAGCTGCTCGATCGTCTCCTGGGTCAGGAAGCGGTGCTCCAGGCTGCGGGCGTAGTAGGAGCCGATCTCCGGCTTGGCGCGGTACGGCGTCCCGCGGCGCGAGCCCGCCACCACGAAGGGCTCCTGGCCGGAGGGCCGGTAGACCAGCCGGTCGGTGCCGTCGTCGGCGGGCTCGAACACGCCGCCGCGGCCCTCGGTGACCTCGGCCAGGACGTCGTGGAAGTTCAGGCCCATGCCGCGCACGAGCACGGTCTCACCCGGCGGCAGCGTGTCCCAGTGGCCGTCGGCCGGGACGACCGGCGGGCGGTAGTCCAGCCCGTTCTGGGCAGCGCCGTCCACGAGCTCCTTCTGCCCCCGGCTCAGGTGCGCGTCCAGGTGGCCCAGGGCGAGCACCACATGATCGGCCAGCAGCTCCTGCTGACCGCCGATCTCCACGGCGTAGCGGTGCCGACCGGTCTCGACCCTGCGCGCGGCCACGGCTTCTTCGCGGTGCACGCGCAGCTCGAGCGTGGTCGGCGCGTTCTCGACGACGGTGCGGAAGACCCACTCCAGGTAGGCGCCGTACAGCCGCCGCTGCGGGAAGTCCGCAGCCCCCAGCTGCTGCAGCGCCTCCCGGTTCTGCTCGTCCAGCTCCACCGCCAGGCCCCGCTCGACGATTGCCCGACGCCAGCCGTCGAAGCTCATCCCGCGCAGCGGCTCCAGCGGCGGCACCTCCAGGGCGCCGTCGGCCGCGATCACGGTGGGGAACAGCGACGGGGTGTTCATCAGGAACCGCGGCGACTGCCGTGTGCGCCACACGTGGCCCGCCCCCGGAGGGAACGGGTCCACGACGTCGACCTTCACCCGCCGCCCCGTGGCCGCCGCATGCGCCACGACCCGCTCGAGCGCCGAGAGCCCGCGCGGCCCGCAGCCCACGATGACCACACGGGGCACGGGGCGGGAGCGGGGCTCGTCGTCAGGGGTCTCGGTGGGGTGCATCGGTGGGGTCATGGTCCCAGGATAGGAACTGCAGACCCTGCCTGAGGCCCCGGAGCCGGGCCCTAGGGTGGGGACCATGACCGAGACCCCTGCCGAAGACCCTGTCGATGACCTCCTGTGGCTCGAGGAGATCCATGGCGAGCCCGCTCTCGAGTGGGTGCGCGAGCAGAACGAGCGCAGCGAATCCCTGCTGCTGACCCCGCAGCTCGAGCGCCTCGAGGCCGCCGCGCTCGAGGTCATGGACTCCGATGACCGCATCCCCATGGTCTCCAAGCACGGCGAGCACTACTACGGCTTCTGGCGCGATGCCGAGCACCCGCGCGGGCTGTTCCGCCGCACGACCTGGGAGTCATGGCTCAGCGACGACCCGCAGTGGGACGTGGTCCTGGACCTGGACGTGCTGGCCGAGGCCGAGGGCGTCCCCTGGGTCTGGGGCGGTGTGCGGCTGCTGCGCCCCCAGCACACCGAGGGCCAGTGGCGACGCATGCTGATCGTCCTGTCCCCGGACGGCGGCGACGCCCGCCGCTACCGCGAGTTCGATCTGCTCTCGCGCAGGTTCGTCCCCACCGACGAGGGCGGCTTCGACCTTCCGGCGGCCAAGACCTCGGTCTCCTGGCTCGACGCGGACACGCTCTATGTGGGCACGGACACCGGCCCGGGCTCGACCACGACGTCGTCCTATCCGGCCCAGGTGCGCCGGCTGTCGCGCGGGCAATCGCTGGAGGAGGCGCCGATCGTGTTCTCGGTGCCCGCCGATCACGTCCAGGCGTGGGTGGGCCGCGATCACACGGAGGGCTTCGAGCGCACCGTGGCCGTGGATGCGATCGACTTCTTCCGCTCGAGGACCTATCTGCTGGATGAGGCTCGCGGCGGTGAGCCGGTGCTGATCGACGTCCCCGAGACCGTCGAGGCCGACCCGCACCGGCAGTGGCTGCTGCTGCGGCCGCAGGAGACCTGGGGCGACTACGCGCCCGGCACCCTGCTGGTGGCCGAGCTCGAGAGCTTCCTGGCCGGCGACCGCTCCCTGACGGTCGTCTTCGCCCCGGATGAGCACACGAGTCTGCAGGGCTGGTCGTGGACCGCCTCGCACCTGGTGCTGCAGCTGCTCTCGGACGTCTCCTCCGAGATCCGCGTGATCGAGCCCGGCACCTGGCGCTCCGAGCCCATGCAGGGAACCGGCGAGCACCGCTCCACGGCGGTGTGGGCCGTCGACGACGAGGACCCCGTGGCCGGCGACGACGTCTGGGTCTCCACGAGCGGCTTCCTGACCCCCACGACGATCCTGCGCGGCACCCTGGAGCAGTCGCTGCCGCGCCCGCTCAAGCAGGCGCCGTCGTTCTTCGACGCCTCCGGGCTGAGCGTCGAGCAGCACTGGGCCGTCTCCGACGACGGAACCCGCATCCCGTACTACCAGGTGGGCCCCTCGGACCTGCCGCTGGACGGCCGCAATCCCACGCTGCTGTCCGGCTACGGCGGCTTCGAGGTCTCGCGCACCCCCGGCTACTCCGGGGTGATCGGGCGGTCGTGGCTCACCCGGAAGGTCGAGGCCTCAGGCGCGGGCGGGGCCGCACCCGGCCGCACGGGCGTCTACGTCATCGCGAACATCCGCGGCGGCGGCGAGTACGGACCCTCATGGCACCGGGCTGCCCTGCAGTCGCAGCGCCACCGCGCCTACGAGGACTTCGCAGCTGTGGCCCGCGATCTGCACGAGCGCGGCGTGAGCTCCCCGTCCACGCTGGCATGCGCCGGCGGCTCGAACGGCGGGCTGCTGGTGGGCAACATGCTCACCGCGTATCCGGAGCTCTTCGCGGGCATCTCGTGCGGCGTGCCGCTGCTGGACATGCGCCGCTACACGAGGCTGTCGGCGGGGACGTCGTGGATCGCGGAGTACGGCGATCCGGAGGACCCGGAGCAGTGGCGGTGGCTGCGCACGTTCTCCCCGTACCACCTGGTCGAATCGGGGCGGCAGTACCCGCCGGTGCTGTTCTGGACCGCCACGAGCGACGATCGCGTGGGGCCCGTGCAGGCGCGCAAGATGGCCGAGCGGATGCTGCGGCAGGGCCACGAGCGGGTCTGGTTCCACGAGACCCTCGAGGGCGGGCACGCCGGTGCAGGCGACAACCGCCAAGCCGCCCGCTCGCACGCGCTGTCCTACGACTTCATGTGGCGAGCGGTGACCGCCACCCTCTGACCCTCCCCTCACCCCCGCCGAGTGGATCCCCAGTTGCGATATTGGGCCCTATAGCGCAACTGGGGATCCACTCGGCGGGGGTGAGGGGGCACACGGGGAACCGGCCGGTCTGGGGCGAGGATCGGGTCCTCGACCGGCTCAGGACTCGTTGCGGTACCACTCAGGAAGCGGCTCGAGGCCCAGACGGGTCTGGTCTCCGGGCCGGGTGAGGGTCAGCAGCGCGCGCTGCACCACAGGCTCCTGCTCGAGCAGATCTTCGACGGCCTGGACCCGGGCGCGCAGCTCGGACTCCCGGACATCGCCGGTCACGTCCACGGAGGCCACGACGAACAGCCTGTCGGCACCGACCCACTCGGTGTGCAGCAAGCTCACGGACTCGATGTCGGGGTGCTCGAGGAGGATCGAGAGCAGGCGGTTGCGCCCGCGCGGGCTGCCGCCCTCGCCGGTGAGCAGCTGGACATTGCGCCGGATCAGCACGACCGCCACGACCCCCAGCAGCACGCCGACCAGGATGGAGCCCAGGGCATCCCACATCGCGTTTCCGGTGATCTGATGCATGACCATCCCGCCTGCTGCGATCAGCAGGCCGACGAGCGCGGCCGAGTCCTCGGCGAACACCGCACGCAGCATCGAGTCCGAGGTGGTGCGGATGTAGCGCAGCGGGCTGACGCGGCGGGCATGGGAGCCGGAACGGGCCTGGCGCAGCGCCTGCAGGAACGACGTCCCCTCGAGCACGAATGACACGACGAGCACCAGATAGGCCCAGCCGTAGCCGCCGTCCTCGCCCTCGCCGCCCAAGGACTGGATGCCGTGCCAGATCGAGACCCCGGAGCCCACGGCGAACAGGCCGATCGCAGCGAACATCGCCCAGACGTACCCGGCACGGCCGTAGCCCAGCGGGTGGGAGGCATCCGGGGCCCGACGCGAGCGCCGCTCGCCCACCAGCAGGAAAATCTCATTGCCCGTGTCGGCCCAGGAGTGGGCAGCCTCCGCGACCATCGAGGCCGATCCGCTCAGCGCGGCGATGCTCGTTGTCGGAAGGCCAGATGAGGTCCGCGTCGACGAAAAAACGACCCCCGTGTCGCCACGGGGGTCGTCCTGCCGCCTCTGACGAGGCTGATGCAGCGGAGACGGGGGTGTCCTGCGTCACGACATCGTTGACGCCCCTGACCACCACGTTTCCGCATGAGCGTTGACCGATGAGTCCCGACACCGTTGACAGATCCCCACCACTGATCGTTGACCGGTGAGTCGCGACATCCTTGACACCCTGGCCCCGGTGACGATGCCGGATGAGCACCCAGCGCAACATCGTCATCGCCCGCTCCGTGATCGACCAGGGCCTCACTACCACCCAGGCCGCCGAGAAGTTCGGGATCTCTCGCCAATGGGTCCACGTCCTGGTCACCCGCTACCGCGCCGGCGGCAGCCAGGCGATGCACCCGGGCTCGAAAGCACCCCGCAGATCCCCGCAGCGCATCCCTCCACCACTGCGCGAACGCATCATCACCCTGCGCACAGAACTCACCGCCCAAGGCGCTGACGCGGGCCCGGAGACCATCGCCTGGCACTTGCACCAAGAAGGACTGCGCGTGCCCTCGACCTCCACGATCCGTCGCATCCTCCACGCCGAGGCCCTGATTCAGCCCGCCCCGCGCAAACGCCCGAAATCGTCCTACCTGCGCTTCGAAGCCGACCTGCCCAACGAGTGCTGGCAAGCCGACATCACCCACACCTTCCTGACCACCGGCACCCGCATCGACATCCTCGACGTGCTCGATGACCATTCCCGGATGCTGCTGCACATCCAGGCAGCCGCCTCGTTCTCCGGGCCCATGGTCGTGGAAGCCATGAACGCCCTGATCAGCCGCTACGGGCCACCGGCCTCGACCCTGACCGACAACGGCCTGGTCTTCACCTCCCGGCTGGCCAGGTACCCAGGAGGCCGCAACGGATTCGAGAAGCTGCTCGATGCCCACCGCATCCAGCAGAAGAACGGGGCACCAGGCCACCCGCAGACCCAGGGCAAGATCGAGCGCTTCCACCAGACCCTCAAACGCTGGCTGGCCGCCCGCCCGACACCAGCCGATCTCCCCGAGCTGCAGGGCCTGCTGGATCAGTTCCAGCACTGGTACAACACCGCTCGCCCCCACCGAGCCCGCGGCCGCCAGACACCAGCGGCCGCCTATGCCGCGCTGCCCAAAGCCTCACCAGAGACCGATCGAGACAGCGAGTGGCGCACCCGCACCGACAAGGTTGACAAGAACGGGAAGATCTCCCTGCGCTACGCCGGGACGATGCGCCACCTCGGAGTCGGACGCAGACACATCGGCCTGGCCGTGCTGCTGCTGATCCACGACCGTGACGTGACCGTCTCGGACGCGGCCACAGGCGAAGTCATCGCCTGCCACCACATCGACCCCGCCCGCGACTACCAGGCCCCGCTTCGCTGAACCCACGCCCCGACCGGAACACCCCCACGGCCTCGACGGAGAAAACGAACCCATACGAAAAAAGCCTGAGCCGCGACATCGTCTGTCAACGATGTCGCGACTCAGGACACTCGGCGGAGGATGGGGGATTTGAACCCCCGAGGGCGTTAACCCAACACGCGTTCCAGGCGTGCGCCATAGGCCGCTAGGCGAATCCTCCTCGGCTGCACGGTCGCACCGCAGGGCGCGAACATGCAGGGACCATCCTAGACCATGCGCACCCGACGGCGGAAATCCTCGGGATGGGAGGCAGGGTTTCACAGCGCCCGCACCGGTCCGATATACTCTTCGACAGCCCCTCGTGCGGCGTCATCTTGAGGAACTCCCCCAGGGCCGGAAGGCAGCAAGGGCACTTGAGCTCTGACGGGTGCACGGGGGGTCTTCTCATGCCCGGATCGCACCCGGAACTCAGCCATCCACCGCACCGACTCCGCCGCTCAGGACGTCGGAGCCCGTCGCTACAGTGTCCGTGTGACGACCGCCCTGTACCGCCGCTACCGCCCTGAGACGTTCGAGGACGTCATCGGTCAGTCCCATGTGACCGAGCCGCTGATGACCGCGCTGCGCAAGAACAAGGTGAACCACGCCTACCTGTTCTCCGGTCCGAGAGGCTGCGGCAAGACCACCTCGGCGCGCATCCTGGCGCGCTGTCTCAACTGCGCTCAGGGCCCCACGCCCACGCCCTGCGGGCAGTGCGAGTCCTGCCGCGATCTGGCCCGCGACGGCGCCGGCTCCCTGGACGTCATCGAGATGGACGCCGCCTCCCACGGCGGCGTGGACGACGCCCGCCAGCTGCGCGAGCGCGCCACGTTCGCCCCGGTCCGGGACCGGTACAAGATCTTCATCATCGACGAGGCCCACATGGTCACGCGCGACGGCTTCAACGCGCTGCTGAAGATCGTCGAGGAGCCGCCGGAGCACATCAAGTTCATCTTCGCCACCACGGAGCCGAACAAGGTCCTGCCGACCATCCGCTCCCGCACGCACCACTACCCGTTCCGCCTGGTCCCGCCCGAGCCGCTCATGGACTACCTCAGCGCCCTGTGCGAGCAGGAGGGCGTGGGCGTGGAGCCCGGCGTGCAGGCCATGGTGGTCCGCGCCGGTGGCGGCTCCGTTCGCGACTCCCTTTCCGTGCTGGATCAGCTCATGGCCGGCACCGACCAGGATCAGATCAGCTACGACCTGGCCAGCTCGCTGCTCGGCTACACCCATGGGGCCCTTCTCGACGACGTCGTCGACGCCTTTGCCTCCGGCGACGCCGCCACGGTGTTCCGAGCCGTCGACCGCGTGATCCAGACAGGGCAGGATCCGCGGCGGTTCGTCGAGGATCTGCTCGAGCGCTTCCGCGACCTTGTGATCGTGGACGCCGTGCCGGAGAACGCGGGCAACATCCTCCACGGGACCCCGGAGGACCAGATCGCCCGCCTGCGCAATCAGGCGCATCAGATGGGCGCCTCGGAGCTCTCGCGCTGCGCGGACATCACCAACGAGGCGCTGACCGAGATGGTGGGGGCCACCTCCCCGCAGCTGCACCTGGAGCTGCTGTGCGCCCGGCTGCTGCTGCCCTCGGCGGAGAACACCACCCGCGGAGTCGGCGTGCGCGTGGATCGCCTCGAGCGACGCCTGAACATCGGGCGCACGGGCGCTCCCACCGGGCCCCTGGTGGATGTGCCGCAGGAGCAGGCCTCCTCCGGCGCCCCGCAGCAGGCACCGGCTCCTCAGCCCGAGCCGTCCCGGCCTGTCCAGCCCGCTGCCGAGGACACCGACGCGCACAGCGGCTCCACCCCCGCAGGGGAGCATGACACTCCCTCCGAGGCTCCTGCTCAGACCCAGCCCGAGGCGCAGCAATCGGATCCGCTCGCTGCGGCCGAAGGCGGCTTCGGGAAGTTCCGCGGTCGACAGTCGGAGACTCGCGGCGAGTCGTCCGGATCCTCGGGGAACTCTGCGCCCGCGCAGGATGGCCCCCAGTCGGTGTCGCAGCTGTCAGGGTCTCAGCAGTCGGGGCCACGGCGCGCCGAGGCGCAGCCACAGGCTCCCCAGCAGCCTGCCGGCGCCCCGGATCAGACGCCCCAGCGTCCGCCGCACGCGGATGAGTCCGCCTCCCGCGGCCCCGCCAGCGGCGGCGAGATCGACATGATCCGCAGCTCCTGGACCGAGATCATCTCGGCCCTGGCGGAGATCCATCGCGTCTCGTGGATGACCACCATGCGCGGAACCCCCATCGCCTTCGACGGCTCCGTCCTGCAGCTGATGTTCGACGCCGAGGGCGACCGCAAGAACTTCCCGCGCTTCGAGCCGAACCTGGTCCAGGCGATCCAGCAGGTCATCGGCGTGACCTGCCGCGTGGAGGCCGTCGGTCCCGGAGGGGGGACCCGGCACGACTCCGGCGGACCTCGAGGCGCAGCTCCGCAGGGGTCCGGCTCGAGCGGGCCGGGCGGCGGCGGCCCCAGCACTGCCGGTCCGGGCGGATCCGCCCCCGGCGCTCCGGGCTCCGCCGGGCCCCGCGGCGCAGGACCCGGCGGCCCGAGCTCGAACGGGCCCGGTGGTCCGGGCCGCCCGAGCGCGAACGCACAGACCGAATCCGGGCAGCAGGGTCCCGAGCAGCGCGGCTCGGGACGCCGCGCTCCAGCACAGCACGACGGCGAGCCGCAGAGCAGACCCAGCGATGACCGGGAGGAAGCGCAGCATGACGGGGGCCGGGCGACCGGCCCTCGGCCGTTCCCCGCCCAGGGTCAGCGACCGCCCCAGCGCGAGCAGCCGTCTCAGCGCGCTGAACCCCGACGGCAGCCCGGCAGCCTGACCCCGCAGGACGAGGCCCCTCAGGGGGAGGCCGAGCAGTCGGCCCCTCAGCAGGACGACTCCGCCGAGGTGACGACCTGGGCTGTGGCGGCGATCCCCACCTCGGATCCGGTGGAGGCCGCCCCTGCCGGACCCGATGCCCCCGCCCAGGGCACCGAGCCCGAGGTTCCCGAGGCCCCGGCAGATCCGGCTCCCACGGGAGCTGCCCCGACACCGGCCGCACCGCAGGAGAGCACCCGCCAGGACTCGGCCTCTGAGGCGTCGCAGGAGGCGGCCTCAGCCCCGCCGTCGGCGCAGTCCCCGGAGCAGACTCGGCCGGAGCCCGAGAGCGCACCGCTGTCCACGCAGGACGCCC
Source organism: Kocuria sp. 2SI (assembly GCF_005502825.1). Lineage (NCBI taxonomy): Bacteria > Bacillati > Actinomycetota > Actinomycetes > Micrococcales > Micrococcaceae > Kocuria > Kocuria sp. 2SI. Next base: position 77,132 of record NZ_SCNB01000001.1, read on the forward strand.
GCGCCGCGTGGGCGGAATCCGTCGAACCGTCCTCGCCCTCGCAGGACCCCCAGGAGCCGTCAGCCTCCCAGCCGCCGCCAGCGGCCCGGGAGCAGGCAGAGCCGCGCGAACAGGCCCCTCCCCACCAGCCGGCCGAGAACCGGGACCAGGCTGCACCCCGGCGGCGGCCACAGAGGTCGGCTCAGCGTCGGCGCGGCGAGGACCCGTCGCCGGATCCGATCGTGCCCGCCAGTCCGTACGATGACATCCCCTGGCCGGATGAGGCTCCCCCCGAGGAGGAGCCGCCCTTCGAGGACCCCGGCTACCGCGGGGCACCCTCGCGCGCGGCGGCCGGCTCCGGCGCGGGGCACGGCGCGGACACGGATCCGCAGGACACCTCCGGCGGCCCGGCAGCGCAGACGCTTCCACCGCCCGTCGAGCCGGGCGAGCCGACCTCCCAGCAGGCCTCCGCCCACCCCGGGTCCTTCCGCACGCCGGCACAGACCCCGGGCCACTCCGCAGAGCCCGTCTCGGAGCAGCCGGCCCAGGAGGATGCCCCGCCGGAGCAGTGGCGCCCCTCTGCAGGAGCACGCTCGGCGTCCGCTCCCTCGGGCACCGCAGCGGGCGGAGCCGCAGCGCCTTCATCGGGATCGGCAGCGCCCGCTGCGCCGCGCAAGCAGAGCTTCCGGGAGCGCCACGCGGCACATTTCGCCGCCGCTGAGCGCAGCGCCGAGCCGAGCCGGGCTGCGTCGTCGGCCCCGGACCTAGACTCGGAGGCGACGTTCTCGCCCAGCGAGGACGACGAGGCCGTGGAGAACACGGACCAGAGCACGCGGGCGCTGATCGAGCGCATCCTCGGCGGGCGGCTGCTGGAGGAGATCCCGCATCAGAGCGGCATCTGAGCTTCCGTCGTCCCTCCTGGAGCGCACCCGCCCCATCGAAACCGTCGAAATGAGTGATCCGTGTACGAAGGCGCAGTCCAGGACCTGATCGATGAGCTCGGTCGCCTGCCCGGCGTGGGCCCCAAGTCCGCCCAGCGCATCGCCTTCTTCCTGCTCGATGCCGAGCGCTCGGACGTCCAGTCGCTGGCCGATGCCCTGATCGCGGTCAAGGAGCGGGTCCAGCACTGCGAGACCTGCGGCAACGTCTCCGAGCAGGAGCAGTGCAGCATCTGCCGCGATCCGCGTCGCGACCGCACCGTCATCTGCGTGGTCGAGGAGTCCAAGGACGTCATGGCCATCGAGCGCACCCGCGCGTTCCGCGGGCTGTACCACGTGCTCGGCGGCTCCATCAATCCGATCGGCGGCGTCGGCCCTGATCAGCTGCGGATCCGCGAGCTCATGACCCGGCTCTCGGACGAGACCGTCCAGGAGATCGTCCTGGCCACCGACCCGAACCTCGAGGGCGAGGCCACCGCCACCTACCTGGCGCGCATGCTGCGGACCCTGGGCATCACGGTGACCCGCCTGGCCTCGGGGCTGCCCGTGGGCGGAGACCTGGAGTACGCGGACGAGGTCACGCTGGGCCGGGCGTTCGAGGGCCGTACCGCGGTCAGCTGAGCTGGCCGATAGACTGGGACGAATGCCGCCGAGGAGCCTCGGCAGACAAGCAGCCAGAACCAGCCGGGGGTGCCAGAACATATGAGCCTGATCGTGCAGAAGTTCGGCGGATCGTCGGTCGCAGACGCGGCCAGCATCCGTCGAGTGGCACGTCGCGTGGTGGAGACCCGGGATGCCGGCAACGACGTCGTCGTGGTGGTCTCCGCCATGGGCGACACCACCGACGAGCTGATCGACCTGGCCAACGAGGTGGCGCCCAAGCCGCCCGCCCGTGAGATGGACATGCTCCTGACCTCCGGCGAGCGGATCTCCATGTCCTTGCTGGCCATGGCGGTGAGCGCCTACGGCGCACCGGCCCAGTCCTTCACGGGCTCGCAGGCCGGCATGATCACGGACGGCGACCACGGGGCGGCCTCGCTCGTGGAGGTCAATCCCGAGCGCATCCGCGAGTCCCTGGACCAGGGCAACATCGCGATCGTCGCCGGCTTCCAGGGCGTGCACCGGGCCACCAAGGACATCACCACGCTGGGCCGCGGCGGCTCGGACACCACGGCAGTCGCCCTTGCCGCGGCACTGGAGGCAGACGTCTGCGAGATCTACTCGGACGTGGACGGCGTCTTCACGGCGGATCCGCGCATCGCGCCCAAGGCCCACAAGCTCGAGGAGATCTCCTCGGAGGAGATGCTGGAGATGGCCGCCAACGGCGCCAAGATCCTGCACCTGCGCTGCGTCGAGTACGCACGCCGCTTCGGCGTGAAGCTGCACGTCCGCTCATCCTTCACCCACCACGAGGGCACCTGGGTCATCCCCAGCCCCGATGACACGACCGTCTCTGTGCACACCCAGGAGATCCCCTTGGAACAGCCGCTGATCGCAGGAATCGCCCACGACCGCACCCAGGCCAAGATCACCGTCGTCGGCGTCCCCGACCGCCCCGGGATCGCCTCCGGCATCTTCCGGCTCCTGGCCGACGCCAAGGTCAACGTGGACATGATCGTGCAGAACGTCTCGGTCTCGGACGAGAAGACCACGGACCTGTCCGTGACGATCCCGGAGACCCAGGGCGATCTGGCCATGTCCATGCTGCGCGCGGCCGAGGAGAAGATCGGCTACGCGAGCCTCGAGTATAACGACCAGGTCGGCAAGCTCTCCCTGGTCGGCGCGGGCATGAAGTCCAACCCGGGAGTGTCCTTCACGTTCTTCGACGCCCTGGCCGAGCACGACATCAACATCGACATGATCTCCACCTCTGAGGTGCGGATCTCCGTGGTGACCGCCGCCGACCGCCTGGACGAGGCCGTGCGCGCCGTCCACTCGGCCTTCGGCCTGGACTCCCAGCAGGACGCCGCCGTCTACGGCGGCACCGGGCGCTGAGCCCAGCATCTGCGCAGTGACCGCGACGGGCCCTCGCACCCCGGGGACCAGAATGCCCGCTGATGCCCGTGGCCGGCTGCTGGGCGCCGTGGAGGTGCTCGAGCCACAGCAGTGGCACGCCCGACAGGCCGCTCACCTGCAGCGGGTCAGCCCCTGGACGGAGCCTTTCCGGGAGCGCCGCAGCCAGCAGCTCAAGCACCCGGTGGACGACTTCCTGTTCACCTACTACTCGCACTCCCCCGGCCGCCTGGAGCGCTGGCATCCTGGCCCGGGCGTCGTGCTGCTGGACGCCGCGGAGATGGCCGAGCAGCGCTACTGGCGCACCGTGACCGCGACGGAGGCCGAGGCCCTCGGCCTGAGCGCCGACGACGGGCCTGCGACCGTCGACGTCGCCGCATTCCTGGAATCGCGTGGACGCGCGGTCGAGTTCGTGGACATGCTCGTGCGGCGCACGGCCTCGAGAGCCGGGCAGTTCGGGTGCTTCGGGATGCATGAATGGGCCATGGCCTACAACGCCCGCGTGCACGGAGTGCGCCACGAGCAGCTGCCGCTGCGACTTGGCGCGGAGGGCACCGACGCCGTGGTGCAGGCCGAACGGCTGCGGTGCACCCACATCGACGCCTTCCGCTTCTTCGTCCCGGAGGCCGCCCCGCTCAACGAGATGCAGCCCACCCGCGAGACCCAGCGGGACCTGGAGCAGCCCGGCTGCCTGCACGCGACCATGGACCTCTACAAGTGGGCGTACAAGCTGGCCCCAGCGGTGGCCTCCGAGCTGATCGCCGACTGCTTCGAGCTCGCGCTGGAGGTCCGTGCCACGGACATGGAGGCCTCCCCGTATGACCTCTCGGAATGGGGCTACGGCGTGGTCGCCGTGGAGACCCCGGAGGGCAAGGCGGAGTACGTGCGCCGTCAGCGCTCCTTCGCCCAGCGCGCGGCCCCGCTGCGGGAGCGCCTCCTGGAGACCACCTCCTGGCTGCTGGCGGCACGCGAGCACATGCCGGCTCCGCAGGCGCAGGGGCCCAGGACGCACCGCGCCGACGCACCCGGCGGCCCCGGGCCCGCCGCCCCAGGAGAGCTCGCATGACCACGATCCGCCTGCTCGAGGCCTCCGCCGTGGCCCGGCCCGGGGACTTCGTGACCCTGCGCGCCGGCGGCGCAGCGCTGCTCGTGGCGCGCGACGATCAGGGGCTGCACGTCCTGCACAACATCTGCCCGCACCAGGGCGCGACCGTCTGCCGCGCCGCCTCGGGCCGGGCCGAGAGCTTCGAGTGCCCCAATCACTACTGGGTCTTCTCCCCCGACGGCACGTTCGAGGGATCCCGCCTGGCCCTGGCTCTCGGGCGGCAGGCCCCTCCGGATCCGGCCAAGGACCTGCGGCGGGTGCCGCACCAGCTGGTCGAGGGCTGGATCGAGATCGAGGACCCCTCCGGAGGCTGAGCGCTCAGCGCAGCGTCAGCACCGGGCAGGATGCCTCGAGCAGGATGCGCTGGGCGCTCGAGCCTAGGAAGAGCTTCATCAGCGGCGAGCGGCGCCGCACCGCCAGCACGATCAGCGCGGCGGCGTGGTCCTCAGCGAGCTCGAGCACCTGATCGGCCACGCCGTCGCCGGCGCGCTGGATCTCGAACTCGATCCCAGCCTCCAGGATCGGGCGGGAGAGCTCCTTGATGCGCTGGATCATCTCCGGCTCGGCAGTCGGCCCCGCCGTCATGTCGTGGGCGTAGTGCACCACTCGCAGCGCGGCCCCCAGATGCTGCGCGGCATCGATGCCCGCCTGCAGGACCGCCGGGGAGGAGTCCGACCGGTGAGCCAGCACGACCGTGCGCTCGGCCCGGTCGATGCCCTCGGAGGAGGACACTCTCAGCGAGGGCTGCGGCGCATCCGGTGCGCTGCGTGAGTAGAGATCTGCCATGGTCCTGCTCCTGTTCGTGCGATGTGTCTGAAGGGCCTGCGAGGACGCTGCGTCCGAGACCCGCACGGGATCGGGCGCAGCATGGGACTCGGGCCGAGCGGCGGCCCCGGAGCCCTGCTGCGGCTCAGCCGAAGGCGATGACGCCCACGAGGATGCCCACCGCGAGCATCGCCAGCGAGACGCACAGAGCCCGCCACAGCACCTTCTTGTGGTGATCGCCCAGCTCCACGCCTGCCAGGGAGACCAGCAGCAGGATGGCCGGGACGAGCGGGGACTGCAGGTGGACGGGCTGGCCCGTGATGGAGGCCCGCGCCATGTCGGCCGAGGAGATGCCGTAGTGCGAGGCGGTCTCGGTGAGCACCGGGAGGATGCCGTAGTAGAAGGCGTCGTTGCTCATGAAGAACGTCATGGGGATCGACAGCACTCCCGTGATGCCCGCCAGGTACGGCCCCCAGGAGGCGGGGATGACGTCCACGAGCCACTGCGCCATGTCATCGACCATGCCGGTGCCGCTCATGACGCCGGTCAGCACGCCGGCGGCCATGACCATGGCGACCACGGTGATGACCGACGACGCATGCGAGGCCAGCTCCTCGTGCTGCTCGCGCACCGTGCGGAAGTTGACCATCAGGGCCACGACGGTGCCGAGCATGAACAGGTAGGCCAGGGGCAGGATGTCGATCACCAGCAGGACCATGATCACGACGGTCAGCGCCAGGTTGAACCACAGCAGGTGCGGACGCAGCGTGGGGCGGTTCGGGTCCAGGGCGGTCTCCGCCAGCGACGTGCCGGTCGAGCTCTCCTGGGGCTCCTCGCTCGTCTGGTTGATGACGAGGGCGCGGGTGGCCGGACCGCCCGTCGACCCGGTCGAGGCGGCGGCGACCGAGCCGCCGGCCCCGCGGGCCCACTGCACGCCGGCGGCGGTGAGGCGGCGCCGCTCGGAGAGCCCCATGAACCAGGCGAAGCCCAGCGCCAGCAGCAGGCCGACGATCAGCGACGGGACCATGGGCGCGAAGATCTCGTTGGGGTCCAGCTGCAGCGCCGAGGCCGCACGGGCGGTCGGCCCGCCCCACGGCACGATGTTCAGCGTGCCGTTGATCAGGCCGGCCACACAGGTCAGCACCACCGGCGACATCTCGAGCCGGCGGTAGATCGGCAGCATGGCAGCGGTCACCACGATGAACGTCGTGGAGCCGTCGCCGTCCAGGGAGACCGCGCCGGTGAGCAGGGCCGTGCCCATGACCACGCGCAGCGGGTCATGGCCGGCCAGCCGCAGGATGACGTCCACGAGCCGGTCGAACAGGCCCACGTCGATCATGATGCCGAAGTAGATGATGGCGAACAGCAGCAGCGCCGCCGTGGAGGACATCGAGGCGATGGCCTCCATGACCATGTCGCCGATGCCCAGGCCCGCTCCGGCGAAGAGGCCGAAGATCGTGGGGACCAGGATCAGCGCCAGGATGGGCGAGAGCTTCTTGGTCATGATCAGCGTCATGAAGACGACGATCATGGCGAAGCCGAGGATGACGGTCACCGGGGCTCCTCCTTCTGCTGGCGTGCTGCGCAGCGCTCGGTGCGGCCCGACCCAGTGGGGTCGGATGTGATGCTCGTTGCACCGTAGGGATCGCCGCGGCGACCTGGCGCGGTTGTGCGCACAGACCGCGTTCTTCTCATTGCCCGCCTTCTGCGCATTGTGCTCGCAGGTGTGCTGCGCACTACGCTGGGCCCATGCCGCGACAGCCCCGATCCTTCGCGCGACGGGTGCTCGTCTCGCAGCTGGGCGTGATCGTGCTGGTCCTGGCACTGTCCGCGACCACCTCGGCCTGGCTGGGATCGCGCGCCGTGGCCCAGACCAATGCCACGCATGCGCTGTCCACAGCGCGCACCCTGGCCGAGGACCCCCAGCTGCGCCAGGAGGTCACGGAGGCCTCCGCCCAGGACCGTCTGGACGTCGAGGTGCTGCGCGAGGGCCCCGTGCAGGCCCAGGCCGAGCAGGTGCGCCGCCGCGCCCAGGTCGAGTTCGTGGTGGTCGCCGACAGCCACGGAACCCGCCTCTCCCATCCGGACCCCGCCGAGATCGGCCAGCACCTGTCCACCTCCCCCGATCGCGCGCTGGCCGGCGCGGAGGACGTGTACCAGCAGACGGGCACGCTCGGCTCCACGGTGCGCGCCAAGGTGCCGGTCTACTCGAGCGAGGACGACGGCAGCGTGGTCGGCCTGGTCTCCGTGGGGATCAGCTCCTCGGTGCAGGGCGCCGACATCCGCCGCGAGATCCTCGCGGTGGGACTCGTGGCCGCTGCGGCCCTGGGCATCGGCGCTGCGGTCTCCCTGGCGCTGGTGCGGCGGCTCGAGCGGGCGACCCTGGGCGTGGGCCCCGAGGAGCTCGCGGACATGGCCCGCCACCAGGAGGCCGTGCTCCAGGGGCTCGACGACGGCGTGCTCGGCTTCTCGCCCTCCGGGGCCGTGACGCTGTCCAATGCGCGCGCTCGCAGCATGCTCGGGTGGGCGGAGCAGGACGGGCCGGTCCCCGAGCCGATCGCCCGGGGCGCGCATCGGGCCATCGACGCCGCCCATGCCGGGGACCTGAACCCCGTGCGCGGGCGGCACCGCGTGGGCGATCGCATCCTGCTGATCACCACGGTGCCCGTGCGCCGCGGAGCGGTGGAGATGGGGGCCGTGGTCACGCTGCAGGACGAGACGCAGATCCTCACCATGGGCCGGCAGCTGGAGTCGGTCACGGCCATGGCCCAGGCGCTGCGGACCCAGCGCCACGAGTTCGCCAATCGCCTGCACACCGTGCTGGGGCTGGTGGGCACGGGGGCCGGCGAGGAGGCCGGCGACTACCTGCGCCGCATCCTGCGCTCCGGGCCGATCGCCGCCCCGGTCGAGGGCATCGAGGCCCTCGAGGACCCCTATCTGCGAGCGCTGCTGGAGGCCAAGGGGACGCTCAGCGCGGAGGCCGGCGTCCTGCTGCGGGTCTCGCCGGAGTCGCTCGTGCTCAGCCCGCTGGCCGAGCCGGAGGATGTCACGATGATCCTGGGCAACCTCATCGACAACGCCGTGCGGGCGGTGGTGGACGCTCCGCGCTCCACGACCGCCGCCGAGGACCTCCCCGAGCAGCTGCAGGGCATCGTCGAGGTCCACCTGCTCAGCGCGGGTCAGGACCTCCACGCGACCGTCGCCGACTCGGGCCCGGGGCTGGACGCGGCGGCGGACACCGGCATCCTGTTCGCCGAAGGGGTCACCGGCCGCCCGGGGGCACAGGAACCCGCCCCCGCAGACCCCGGGGCCGGAGCCCAGGGGCCGGACGAGGCCCACGGCCACGGCATCGGCCTGGCCCTGTGCCGCCGGGCTGCCCGGCGCCGCGGTGGGGAGCTGTGGGTCGCCGCCGCCCGCGACGCGGAGCTCGGCGGAGCCGCCTTCGGGCTGCTGCTGCCGGGCGTGCTGCGTCCGTCGGCGGGCGAGTCCGAGAGCCGATCGACCAGCACAGGAGAGCAGCCATGATCGATGTCCTGGTCCTCGATGACGACGTCTACGTCGGGCGGCTGCACTGCCGGTACGTGGAGCAGACCCCCGGGTTCCGCGCGCTCGAGCCGGTGCGCGATCTGCGCAGCGCCCGGAAGGTGCTCGCCGCCGGCGGCGTGGACCTGCTGCTGGCGGACGAGGTCCTGCCCGACGGCACCGGGACCCAGCTGATCCGGGAGACCTCGGTGGATGCCGCCCTGCTCACCGCGGTGACGGATGCCCAGGTGGTCCGCGCGGCGCTGTCGGCGGGCGCCCTGACCTGCCTGTTCAAGCCGTTCGATCCCGAGCAGCTCACGAGCCTGCTGCGCCGCTACGCCCGTCTGCGCCGGGTGTGGGAGCAGGAGCGCCTCTCGCAGGCCGGGCTGGACCGGGCCCTGCGCGGGTTCTACGACGCCGGGGGCGCGGGCGCCTCCCCGGAGAGCCGGGTCGGGGGCACGTCCGCCCGCATCCTGGAGGCGCTGCAGCGCGCCCAGGGGCCCCTGCCCGCCGTGCAGGTGGGCGAGGCGATCGGGGTTTCCCGGGCCACGGCTCAGCGCCACCTGGTCAGGCTGGCCGAGCAGGACATGGTCACGGTGTCGCTGCGCTACGGCAGCGCGGGGCGCCCCGAGCACCTCTACGCCGCCCCCGCCTGAGCCGAGAGGCGCCGGTCGCCGCCGTGCGTCCCGCCCGCGCAGCGCGGATAGACTCGGAGGCGTTCCGGCAGCCGTCGTCGCCTCGCCCCATCCGGGTGATCCGGCGCCCTCGCTGCCGCCGCTGCCTGGCAGCACCGCACATCAGCCCCGCATCACGAGGAGTGCCCGTGGCCCGCATCGTTGTCGACGTCATGCCCAAGCCGGAGATCCTGGACCCCCAGGGCAAGGCGATCATCCGGGCGTTCGCCCACCAGGAGATCCAGGGCTTCACCGGGGTCCGCCAGGGCAAGCGCTTCGAGCTCGAGGTCGACGGCGAGGTCACCGAGGACCAGCTCGAGGCTGCCCGCCACGCCGCCGCGACCATGCTCTCCAACCCGGTGATCGAGGACGTCGTGAACGTGGCCGTCGTCGACGAGGAGGTCTGATCCGGTGACCCAGAACTCCTTCGAGACCCCGCTGGTGGCGGATCTGGGCCAGGCCATGCCCGATCAGCGCCTGCGCGACGTCCGCGTGGGCGTCATCACCTTCCCCGGCACGCTGGATGACCGCGACGCCATGCGCGCCGTGGAGATCGCCGGCGGCACCCCGGTGCGCCTGTGGCACGCCGACGACGACCTCCACGGCGTCGACGCCGTGATCCTTCCAGGCGGCTTCTCCTACGGCGACTACCTGCGCGCCGGAGCGATCTCGCGCTTCGCGCCGCTGATGACCCGTCTGATCGACGCCGCGAACGGCGGGCTGCCGGTCCTCGGGATCTGCAACGGCTTCCAGGTCCTCACCGAGGCCCACCTGCTGCCGGGCTCCATGATCCGCAACGACCACCTGAAGTTCGTGTGCCGCGACCAGCGCCTGCGCGTGGAGTCCACCGACACCCCTTGGACCTCGCTGTACCAGCCCCGCGAGGAGATCGTGGTGCCGCTGAAGAACCAGGACGGCCAGTACGTCTGCGACGACGACACCCTGCGCATGCTCGAGGAGGAGGGCCGCGTGGTCTTCCGCTACCTCGACGGCAATCCCAACGGCTCGCGCCACGACATCGCCGGCGTCCGCAATGCGGCGGGCAATGTCGTGGGCCTCATGCCGCACCCGGAGCACGCGATCGAGCCCGGCTTCGGACCGGACTCCTCGGCCGCAGGCACCGTCCCCATGCGCGGAGGGGCCGATGGCCTGGCCATCTTCGTCTCCGCGCTGACCTCGATCGTGAACGGAGGCTCCCGCGCATGAGCGAGCAGCAGTTCCAGCTCGACACCGTCGAGCACGCAGCATCCACCCCCGACACCGAGCTGCCCTGGGCCGAGCTCGGGCTCAAGCAGGACGAGTTCGACCGCGTCGTCGAGATCCTGGGGCGCCGCCCGACCGCGGCGGAGCTGGCCATGTACTCGGTCATGTGGTCCGAGCACTGCTCCTACAAGTCCTCCAAGGTCCACCTGCGCCAGTTCGGCGAGAAGGTCTCCGAGGAGATGACCAAGGACCTGATGGTCGGCATGGGCGAGAACGCCGGCGTGACCGACATCGGCGACGGCTGGGCCGTGACCTTCAAGATCGAGTCGCACAACCACCCGTCGTACGTGGAGCCCTACCAGGGCGCGGCCACGGGCGTGGGCGGCATCGTGCGCGACATCATCTCCATGGGCGCCCGCCCGGTGGCCGTGATGGATCCGCTGCGCTTCGGCGAGATCGACCACCCGGACACCCAGCGCGTGGTGCACGGGATCGTGGCCGGCGTGGGCGGCTACGGCAACTCGCTGGGCCTGCCGAACATCGGCGGAGAGGTCGAGTTCGACGCCTGCTACCAGGCGAATCCGCTGGTCAACGCCCTGGCCGTGGGCGTCATGCGCCACGAGGACCTGCGTCTGGCCAACGCCTCGGGCGCGGGCAACCGCGTGGTGCTCTTCGGCGCGCGCACCGGCGGCGACGGCATCGGCGGCGCCTCGGTGCTGGCCTCCGAGTCCTTCGACGACACCAAGCCGTCCAAGCGCCCCGCCGTGCAGGTGGGCGATCCATTCGCGGAGAAGGTGCTCATCGAGTGCTGCCTCGAGCTGTTCCGCGACGGCCTGGTCGAGGGCATCCAGGACCTGGGCGCTGCGGGCATCTCCTGCGCGACCTCCGAGCTGGCCTCCAACGGCGACGGCGGCATGCACGTGGACCTGTCCTCGGTGCTGCTGCGCGATCCGTCGCTGACCCCGGGCGAGATCCTGATGTCGGAGTCGCAGGAGCGCATGATGGCTGTCGTGACCCCGGAGAAGGCTGCGGCCTTCGAGGAGGTGCTCGAGCGCTGGGAGGTCGAGTACTCCTGGATCGGCGAGGTCACCGACACCGGCCGTCTGGTCATCGACTGGCAGGGCGAGGTCATCGTCGACGTCGACCCGCGCACCGTGGCCCACGAGGGCCCCGTGTACGAGCGGCCCATGCAGCGCCCCGCGCGCACGGACGCCGTGCAGGCGGACCGCTTCACGGGCTCCTCGGCCGACACCGGTCGCCCGGAGGGCGAGGCCCTCGGCGAGGCCGTCCTGGAGCTGATGAGCTCCCCGAATATGGCCTCCACGGCATGGATCACGGATCAGTACGACCGCTACGTGCAGGGCAACACCGCCATGGCCATGCCCGACGACGCCGGCGTGGTCCGCGTGGACGAGCAGACCGGGCTGGGCGTGGCCCTGTCCACCGATTGCAACGGCCGCTACGCCTACTTGGACCCGTACCGCGGCGCCCAGCTGGCCCTGGCCGAGGCCTACCGCAACGTCTCCACCTCAGGCGCCCGCCCGGTGGCCGTCTCCGACTGCCTGAACTTCGGCTCCCCCGAGGATCCCGAGGTCATGTGGCAGTTCGCCGAGGCCGTGCGCGGCCTGGCCGACGGCTGCCTGGAGATCGGCGTGCCGGTCACCGGCGGCAACGTCTCGCTGTACAACCAGACCGGCGACGAGGCCATCCACCCCACCCCCGTGGTCGCGATGATGGGCGTGCTCGACGACGTCCGCCGGCGCACCCCGTCGGGCTGGGATGACACCGCAGACGGCCAGGCGATCTACCTGCTCGGTACCACCGCCGATGAGCTCGACGGCTCCGAGTGGGCGCGCGTGCGCGGCCACCTGGGCGGGCAGCCCCCGCAGGTCGACCTCAAGCGCGAGCGCCTTTTGGGCGAGCTGCTGATCAACATGTCCCGCGACGGCATGGTCGACTCCGCCCACGACGTCTCCGAGGGCGGCCTGGCCGCGACCCTGTCCGAGATGTGCCTGCGGTTCGGCACCGGTGCGCGGATCGGGCTCGGCGAGGTCTGCGAGCGCGACGGCCTGGATGCCTTCACGATGCTGTTCTCCGAGTCGCAGGCCCGCGCCGTCGTGTCCGTGCCGCGCTCGGAGGAGGTGCGCTTCAAGGACATGTGCACCATGCGCGGCTACGAGTTCGCGCGCATCGGCGTGGTGGACGCGCAGTCGAAGTCCCTGGACCTCATGGGCCACGCCGAGGTCCCGCTGGAGCGCCTGCGCGAGGCCCACGAGGCCACGCTCCCGCGCCACTTCGGCTGAGGTCGTGCCCTGCGGCGCCCGGCCGCCCCGGGAAGGGACGGCCGGGCGCCGCTGCCGTAGACTCATGCCCAGGAAACAGTCTTGAGACGGATTCGCTCCGAGTCCGGTCGCAGCGCGTCCGTCCCGGACGCCGGACGACAGATCTCGAGTCCGTCGAGGCAACGGAGGTAGCCGCCGTGACCGTCGAGAGCACGAGCCCCTTGGATGCGCACAGCATCACCACCGAGCGGCTCGAGCTGCGCCCGCTGACCCGCGAGGAGGTCGAGGCGGCCTGCCAGTTCGAGCGCCTCCCGCAGTTCCACCCGGAGTTCCCCACTCCGGACGCCCGCGACGTCCTGCAGGCCGTGCAGGACTCCGGGGAGTTCTTCTTCACGGAGTCCCTGTACTCCCCCATGGCATGCGTGCAGCGCAGCACCGGACTGATCATCGGCATCGCCGGGTGGTCCGCACCGCCCATCGACGAGGCCCTGGAGATCGAGGGCTTCCTGGTGCCGTCGTGCACCGGACAGGGCTACGCGACCGAGGCCCTGCCCCGCCTGGTGGAACTGGGCCTGCAGGATCCGCGCGTCACCTCGATCCGCGCCTCCCTCCCGGACAACCACGCCAGCCTGGGACCGTTCCTGGAGCGCAGCGGGTTCGCAGCGGTCGAATCCGCAGGCACCGAGGCCGAGTACCGCTATGCCCCGTCGCAGCCATGAGCTCGGCCGCTCGGCGCTCCTGCCCGGGGTCGTCGTCATCGATATGGCATTCGGACCCCGCCGGGTCCATGATGTGAGGCATGACTCCCCTGTCGCGTGATCTGCATCCCTCCAACGGGAGAAGAGCGCCGAAGGACGAGGTCGTCGTCTCGATCACCTCGGCCCTGAATCACCGCGGCCGCAAGGAGGAGGCGCACCCTCCGGTCGATCACGACGACTTGGACGACATCTTCCCCACCCCGCAGCAGCAGGAGCTGCTGCACCTGCTCGCCGAGGGCGCCGACGACGAGTTCGCGGCCCGTCGCCTGGGCCTGGAGCTGGCGGAGCTGCGGCGGATGCTCATGGAGCTGGGCTCGCAGCTCGGGGCCTGCAACAGGTTCCAGCTCGCGCTGCACGCCCGCGAGGAGGGCTGGATCTGAGCACGTCGGCCCCCAACGCGAAAAGTCGCAGGACCACCCCCCAGATCGCCGCCGAGACCTCCGCAGACCGCTCGCTGCTGCTGCCGCCCGTCCTGGCGACCGTGCTCACCGCCGCCGTCGCCTTCTGGGGCATGACCGTCCCTCAGTTCTGGTTCGACGAGGCCGCGACCATCTCGGCCACGAACAGGCCCTTCGGCTCCCTGCTGCGCCTGCTGCAGGACGTCGACGCCGTCCACGGCCTGTACTACGTCCTCATGCACCCGTGGGTGGCACTGTTCGGGACCTCCGAGCTGGCCATGCGGACCCCGTCGGCGCTGGCCCTGACGCTCGCCGCACCGCTGATCACCCAGGTGGCCATGACCTATGCCCGCCGCTGGTTCCCGGACCGGGTGCTGCTGAGCGGGCTGATCGCCGGTCTGCTCTTCGCCGTCCTGCCCGGTCTGTCCTGGGCAGGCCAGGAAGCCCGCGGCTATGCCATGGCCGTCCTCGCCTCCGTTGCGGCGCTGTGGTGCTTCGAGCGCTTCCGCGACCGCGGAGGCACGGCGGCGCTGGTGGGCTTCGCGGTGCTGCAGGCCGCCGCCGTCGGATTCTCCATGTACGCCGCCTCCGCGGTGGTGCTCTACCTCGTGCGAGCCCTGGCCTGGGGACGTCGTCCGTTCCTGAAGGTCCTGATCGCGGCAGGAGGCACCACCGGTCTGGTGCTCCCGCTGGGGCTGAGCGCCCTGTCCCAGAGCAGCCAGATCAGCTGGATCGACCTGACAGTGAGCAGTGTGATCAAGAGGATTCTCCTGCGCACCGTTCCGATCAGTCCTGGGAATCGGGGTGAGCCGTGGAACGACGTCGCCCTCGAGCTGGCTCCGTGGTTCATGGGACTGATCGCGCTGATCCTGGCCGCGGGCCTCCTGCGCGGTCCCGGCCGCCGGCTCGTCCTGTGGCTGCTGAGCTTTCCCCTGTTCCCCATGGCCTGCATTCTGCTGGCCCAGATGATGGGCAAGCAGCTGTTCCAGGAGCGCTACTTCACCTATGCGACCCCGTTCCTGGTCCTGGCCCTGACGGCGTCCCTGGCCACGATCCGATGGCGACCCGCGGCGGCGGTGCTGAGCGCGGGCCTGCTGGGGCTGTCCGTCCCGTCGCTGCTGGGGCAGAACACATGGGACGCCAAGGGCGGTGACAACTACGCGACGGCATCTGCTCTGGTCGCCCGGAGCGAGACCGTGATCTTCATGGACCGGTCGAACCGCGGCGTCCTGCTCGCCTATCCGCCGGAGCACGAGATCGCCGATCCCATGCTCCAGGAGGACCGGATCAGCGCGGACAACCTCTACGGGCTGAACCGCCCCGGCTACGAGTCCTGGGAGATCGACACCGTCGGCGCCACCTCCGTGGTCTCCAACAAGGAGAACAAGTTCCACGACACCGTGCTGTCCCACCTGCGGGACAACGGCTGCGAGCAGACGCAGGAGGACCGCAGCACCCGCTTCCGGATCACCCTGCTGGAGTGCCCGGCCCCGGCTGCCGGGTAACTCGGCGTCATACCGTCGTCACCTCGGAGGCGCCCCTCGCCCTAGGCTGTTGTCCCATGACCGAGAACCTCCGTGCCGAGACCGAGCGAGTCCTCTCCGCGGTCTCACCTGCCACGCGGCGCACCCTCGAGGAGTCCGCCGGTCGTCTTTGGGCCTGGGCCCTGGAGACCTCCGAGCGCTTCCCGCCCACCCCGGACGTGAAGCTCGCCATGGCCTCCAGCGGCGCCGTGCTCTCCGGGTACACCGTGATCCACATGCTGGGCAATCTGCAGGTCTACCTGGGACGCGGCCGCTTCGACTCCTACGCCCACCACCTGCGCACGCTGGGGGCGCCGGTCCTGCCGCGGCGCACCGTGCTGTGGGCCTTCCGGGTCGTGCTGCTGGCCGATGCGCTGACCCACCTGAGCTGCGCGGCGGTGCTGACCGTGCGCGCCCAGGCCTCCGAGCGCCGTGCTGCCGCTCAGCCCAGGCCGCTGCCGCAGGGTCGTCGGCGCACCCGCTGGCAGAGGCTCAAGCGCTCCATGCGCTCGACCGGCACCGTCCTGGGGCTGTTCACGGCCTTCCACCTGGCGGATCTCACGCTGGGCACGCGGCCGGCCGCCTCGCGCCGTCACGAGCCCGGTGCCGCCTACGACAACCTGGTGGCATCCCTGCGCCGCCCGCCCGTGGCCGGGCTGTACCTGGCCGCCATGCTGGCGCTGGCCGCCCACACCTCCCAGGGCCTGGTCCAGATCGGCAACGACACCGGCTTGTCCGCCCAGCGCGGTGCCCGCGAGCGCTTCGAGCTGGCCGGGCGGCTGGTCGGCACCGGCGTGGCCCTGGGCAACGCCTCCATCCCCGTGGCCGTGCTCCTGCGCCTGGTGCGCTGAGCCGTCCTCCCCCGCACTGCAACACCGCCTTCCGCGACCGGGTCCCGGCGCGAGGGCACCGAAGGAGTCCCATGCGCATCACCGGCACCCTGCAGGTCGAGGTCTGGCGCCAGGCCGACGGCGAGTCCGAGGGCGGTTTCGAGACCCACACCGTCACCGGCGTGAGCCCCCAGACGACCGTGCTGGAGCTGCTCGACCTGCTCAACGAGCAGCTGCCCGAGGGCATGGAGCCGATCTCCTACGACGACGGCTGCCGCGAGGGCATCTGCGGCAAGTGCGGCGTCACGGTCGACGGCGTGGCCCACGGCCCCCAGCTCAACCGGGCCTCGTGCCAGCAGCAGGTTGCGGCCTTCACTGACGGCGAGCGCGTGCGGATCGAGCCGCTGCGCGCAGCCGCCTTCCCCGTGAAGAAGGACCTGTCCGTGGACAAGAAGGCCGCGCTGCGCACCGTGGTCAAGGCCGCCGGAGGCCCCGTGGGCATGAAGGCACTGACCGAGGCCGGGTGCATCAGCTGCGGGGCCTGCGTGGCCGCCTGCCCCAACGGCTCCGGCCAGCTGTTCGTGGGCTCGCTGCTCACCGAGCTCCCCCCGCTGGCCAAGGACGACGACGACCGCCGCACCCGCTCCGGCAAGGTGCTCGACGCCGCCGAGGAGAGCTTCGGGCCGTGCTCCACCCTGGGCGACTGCACCGAGGTCTGCCCCGCCGGGCTGCCGCTGGAGAATCTCTCGGCAGTGGCGAGGGAGCATCTGCGCCGTCGTCGCTGAGTCGCCAGGCCGCGGCGGCGGCCTGGCGCTGCGGCGCCGGAGTGCGCCTCCGGGATTCTTGTAGTTACACGCCTGCGCGCCCCTTAGCATTCGCAGTTGCGAACACTCGGGCGGGGTCATATATTTGCATCAGCAACTCACCTCTCCCGCTCGACCAGGAGTCCACGATGCACCCCTATATCCCGCAGGCTCAGCCCTACGCCTACCCGCAGGCCACCTGGTCCCCGAGGCCCTCCGCGCCCGGCAGCGCCGTCACCGCTCTGGTGCTCACGATCCTCGTGCTGGCCGGTGCACTGCTGCTCTCCCCGCTCACGATCCTGTTCTCGATCGGCGCCGCGTCCACAGTCACGGAGCCCGACTTCGGCGGCACCGCCGATCTGGTCGCTGCCATGCTCGTCGCGTTCCTGCCCCTGGGCGCCCCGGCGATCCTGGGTGCGGCGCTGGCCATCTACCCCCGCATCCGCATGCCGCGCGAGATGTACCCGTCCTCCGGGGTGAAGACTGCCGCAACCGTCTTCCTGGTCTTGCATCTGCTCACGCTCGTGCTCGCCGTCATCTTCGGCGTCCTGCCGCAGGTCCTGGTGCTGTGAGCACGGCACCACCGCGTCATGGGGCTTGTGCTGTCGGAGCCTTCTTGTAATTTCAGGACACGTTCAAGAGCGCGGCCTCACGGGCCTGGCCGGCCGCGCAGCAACCCGAACTCGATTCCCGGGTGCTTCCAGAGCAGAACGGGCCTCAGCGCACTCGCTGAGGCAAGACTCGACGGGGTCGCGCTGCGCGGCCCGGAAGGCAGGACCTCATGTCCGACGCACTGCACCAAGCACTGGAGTCGAAGCGCTCCGATCTCGAGCATCTGCATCCCTACAACGTGCCGCTGCACCTCGCACCGGAGGCACCCGTGGTGCCGCCGCGCACGAACCACCGGTGGATCGACTTCGGAGATCGGGAGGCCCGGGAGTGGAGCAGAGTCCTGTTCCTCCTCCCCCGCAAGGGCCACTCAACGACCGTCATGGCCTGCGCGCACAGCGTGTGGCGCTTCGGCAACCTGCCCAACGTGAACAATGCCCCGGAGGTGGCTCGGGCCGCCCGCGCTCTCGGACACACCCCGGAGAGCGCCTGGGAGATGCTGGTGACGTTGATCGTCATGCGCCAGGACCAGGAGCACGACCCGGATGTCGCCTACGACCTGAGGGTCTGGGCCCTGTGGATCGAGCGCATGAACCACCTGGAGGACCCGATCACAGCGGCAAGGCACTGCTTGAAGGCCGTCGGTCAGCGCTGATCGGGGCCCTCGGCGACCGACCCGACGAAACAGCCCTCCTCCCCGCCGCTATGGCTGGGAGGAGGGCTGCGTCGTCGTTCAGCGGCGGAAGCGGGTCAGGCCTTGCCCACGCGCTTCATCTGCTGGGTCCAGAACGCGCCGGTGGTGATCACGTCGGTGCCGTCCCAGGCATCCAGCCCGGTGAGGCCGGGGATGTCGGAGCCGTTGAAGGTGGGCTCCTCACCGCGGCGGCGCTGGGCCTCGTAGTTCTTCATCACCTTGACGGCGACGGGCGCCAGGAGGATCAGGGCGATCAGGTTGATCGTGGCCATGATCGCCATCATCACGTCGGCCAGAGACCACACAAGATCCAGGGCGACCACCGCGCCGACCATCACGGACAGGAGCACCAGCAGGCGGTAGCCGTTCATCACCGCGCGCGAGCGGGTGAGGAACATGATGTTCGCCTCGCCGTAGAAGTAGTTGCCGATCACCGAGCTGAAGGCGAACAGGAAGATCGCGATGGTCAGGAAGTGGACCGCCCAGGTCCCCAGCTGCAGACCCAGTGCCGTCTGCGTGAGCGAGGCGCCCTGGGCAGAGTCGCCGAAGCTGGGGTTGGACAGCAGCACGATGAACGCCGTGACCGAGCAGACGAGCCAGGTGTCGAAGTAGACGCCCAGGGACTGCACGAAGCCCTGCTTGGCCGGGTGAGAGACGGAGGCCGAGGCACCGGCGTTCGGCGCGGAGCCCATGCCGGCCTCATTGGAGAACAGTCCGCGGCGCAGGCCCTGGACGAACACGGCCATGAAGCCGCCCACCACGAACTCGCGGATGCCGAAGGCGCCCAGGACGATGTCGGCGACCATGCCGGGGACCTCGCCGATGTTCAGGACGACGACCAGCAGCCCCAGCAGCACGTACAGGATGGCCATGACCGGCACGACTGCCTGGGTGACCGCGGAGATGCGGCGGGCGCCGCCGAAGATGATGGAGGCGGTCAGCACGACGACCACTGCGCCCACGATCAGCTTGAAGGGCAGGGCCCCGGCGGCCGACGGGTCGATGTCCAGCGAGCCCGACAGCGAGTCCACGATCGCGTTGGACTGCACCGAGTTGAACACCAGGCCGTAGGTGACGGTGATGATCACCGCGAACAGGATGCCCATCCAGTGCTTCTTGAGCCCGTAGGTCATGTAGTAGGCCGGTCCGCCGTAGTAGCCGGTCTCGCCCTTGCGCTTGTAGAGCTGGCCCAGCAGCGACTCGACGAACGCGCTGGCGCCGCCGATGGCCGCGATGGCCCACATCCAGAACACGGCGCCGGGTCCGCCCACGCTGATCGCGATGGCCACGCCGGCGATGTTGCCCGTGCCCACGCGCGAGGCCGCCGAGACGGTGAACGCGCGGAACGACGAGATCGACTTCTTGCCGTCCGGGTCCTCACCGGGAGGGTCTCGCAGCACCCGGAACATCTCCGGGACGGACCGCCACTGGACCGCCCTGGTCCTGATCGTCAGGTAGATACCCGTGCCGATCAGGATCGCGAAGACGATCCAGCTCCAGATGAAATTGCCGACGCTGCCGACGAGCTCAGTGAGCTGCTCCATGTGCACTCCCGCTTCTCAGAGGAATCTGCCGGAGCGACCACAGGCCGTTCCCAGCAGTTGGTGCAATGTACACCAGCCAGGTTTCCGGCGAGTTGCGGTTGGTGCCCCGACTGCGCACGTGAAGCGCCGAGCTCGAGGACCTCAGTCCTCGACGACCCGCACCGCACCCTTATCCGCCGAGGTCACCATGGAGGCGTAGGCCTTCAGGGCCTTGGACACCTTGCGCTCGCGCGGCTTGGTCGGCTTCCAGGGGGCCTCGCCCTTCTCGGAGCGACGACGCGCCAGCTCGGCGTCGTCCACATTGACGCGCAGGATGCGGTTCTCGACGTCGATCTCGATCTCATCGCCCTGCTCGATCAGGCCCACCGCACCGCCGGCGGCGGCCTCCGGGGAGATGTGCCCGATCGACAGCCCCGAGGTGCCGCCGGAGAAGCGGCCGTCGGTGATCAGGGCGCACTCCTTCCCCAGGCCCAGGCCCTTGAGGTAAGAGGTCGGGTAGAGCATCTCCTGCATGCCGGGCCCGCCCTTGGGGCCCTCGTACTGGATGACCACGATGTCCCCGGGCTTCACGTTCTTGGACAGGATCTCGAACACGGCCTCGTCCTGGGATTCGACGACGAACGCGGAGCCCTTGAAGTGGAACAGGGACTCGTCGATGCCCGCGGTCTTGATGATCGCGCCGTCCTCGGCGATGTTGCCGAAGAGCACGCACAGCCCGCCCTCCTTGGTGTAGGCGTGGGCGACCGAGCGGATGCAGCCGTCCTGGGCGTCGAGGTCGTGGTCCTCGTACTCATTGGCCTGCGAGAACGCCTGCGTGGTGCGCACACCGCCCGGGGCGGCCAGGAAGTGGTGCTTCGCCTGCTCGGTCGCCTTGCCGGAGCGGATGTCCCACTCGTCGAGCCACTCGCCCATGGTGGCGGCGTGGACGGTGTGGACGTCCTCGTCCAGCAGCCCACCGCGGCGCAGCTCGCCCAGGATCGCGGGGATGCCGCCGGCCCGGTGGACGTGCTCGATGTGGTACTTCGTGGAGTTCGGGGCGACCTTGGCCAGGCAGGGCACGCGCCGGGAGATCTGGTCGATGTCCGACATGGTGAAGTCGACCTCGGCCTCCTGCGCGGCGGCCAGGATGTGCAGCACCGTGTTGGTGGATCCGCCCATGGCCACATCCAGGGTCATGGCGTTGGCGAAGGCCTCCGGGGTGGCGATCGAGCGCGGCAGGACGGAGTCGTCGTCGTCCTCGTAGTAGCGCTTGGCCGAGGCCACGATCCGCGCGCCTGCCTCCTCGAAGAGGCGCTTGCGGTTGATGTGCGTGGCCAGGGTGGTGCCGTTGCCGGGCAGGGACAGGCCCAGCGCCTCGGTGAGGCAGTTCATGGAGTTCGCGGTGAACATGCCGGAGCACGAGCCGCAGGTGGGGCAGGCGGACTCCTCGACCAGCGCGAGCTGATCGTCGGTGATCGACTCGTCCACGGCCAGGGACATGGCATCCACCAGGTCCACGCGGTGCTCGACCACGCCCTCCACGCCCTCGCCGGACTCCATGGGTCCGCCGGAGACGAAGATCGTGGGGATGTTCAGCCGCATGGCGGCCATGAGCATGCCGGGGGTGATCTTGTCGCAGTTGGAGATGCACACCAGGGCGTCGGCGCAGTGCGCGTTGACCATGTACTCGACCGAGTCCGCGATGATGTCGCGGCTGGGCAGGGAGTAGAGCATGCCGTCGTGGCCCATGGCGATGCCGTCGTCCACGGCGATCGTGTTGAACTCCTTGGCCACACCGCCGGCCTCCTCGACCGCGCGCGCCACGAGCTGGCCCATGTCCTTGAGGTGGACGTGACCGGGCACGAACTGGGTGAAGGAGTTGGCGATCGCCACGATCGGCTTGCCGAAGTCCTCGCTGCCCATGCCGGTGGCGCGCCACAGCGCGCGGGCGCCCGACATGTTGCGGCCGGTGGTGGAGGTGGCGGAACGAAGCTGCGGCACGGATCTCTCCTCTGGTGCCGCCGCGGCAGGAGACCGCGGCGAACGACGGATGCGAGCGGGCAGGCGGACTGAGGCCTGCACTGCCCCGATTCTCTCGTGAACGCGCCTCGGAGCGGAAATCTTCCGACGCAGGGCTTGCCGTATCGCCCCATCCGGGTATTTTCTATAGTGAACACTCGAGCTCGACCGCCCTTCCTCGCGAAAGGACCCTCCCCATGAGCACTCCCACCAATGGATCCCCTCAGGACTCCGGCAGCAACGGCAGCTCCTCCGGCTCCCAGCACTCCGCCCCGAACTTCGGCGGCGGCTGGCAGCAGAACCAGGGCGCGCCGCAGTCCCAGCCCTCGCAGGGAGACTCCGGCTCCTCGCAGCAGGTCCCGTCCTACGGCGCACCGTCGTCCTCGCAGCAGGGGCAGAGCTCCGGCGCACCGCAGTACCGCCCCGCAGGCGGCGGCAGCGGAAGCGGCAGCTCGCCCCAGTTCACGCCGTCCGGCGGCTACCAGGGCGGATCGTACGGCAGCTCGCAGGGCAGCCGCCCCAAGGGCAAGGGCAAGCCCCCGCTGTGGATGGGCCTGGTCTCGCTGGGCCTGGGCGTACTGCTCGGCATCATCGCGATCATCGTGTTCTTCACCAGCATCGTGGGCGGGGCCAACGACATCGCCGACACCCCGTCCGGCACCACCCGCACGCTCGAGGCGGACACCGAGTACTACGTGTTCGCCACCACCACCGACTCCGTGGACGAGTGCTCGATCTACACGCCGGAGTTCGACACCCTCGAGCTCGAGACCTCGAGCGCGGACCAGACCGCCACCACCGACGGGGAGGAGTTCTCCCTGCTCGGCACGTTCGAGACCAAGGAGGCCGGCGAGTACCGCCTCAGCTGCTCGCCCTACGTCTCCAACGACTCGGTCTACATCACCGACGTCGGCGTCGGCGGCATGGTCGGCGGCGCCTTCGCGGGCATCGGCCTGGGCCTGCTCGGCGGCCTGCTGTTCATCGTCGGCATCATCCTGATCATCGTGAACCGGGTCTCGGCCTCCAAGAACGGCCGCTGATTCCGAACGCTCGCCCGCGAGCCTCGGCCCGCCCCGCCCTGCACTGCGCAGGACGGGGCGGGCCTTCTTCTGCCCTGCGTTCGGCGTCGTCGATCTCCCGGGCTCGGAACGTCCGCGGCCCCGGCCGGACCGGCGCGCGGCGCCTTCAGCCGGGATACGATGAGGTGCCGACGTCAACCGCCTGGATCAGCCGCTGCACGCAGGGCTCGGATCCCGTCGACTTCGCAGCGGGCACCGCGGCCCAGGGCCGGCCCGCCGCACCGAGACCCTCGTCAAAGGACCCGCACGTGGCCAAGTCCGCACCCCGTCCGCCCAAGACCGACGACGACGTGGATTTCACCGTCCCGCTCAAGGACGCCGTCGATCCCCTCGTCCTCGCCCTCGACGTCGGCTCCACCGCCACCCGCGGCAGCCTCCACGACGCCACGGGCACGCCGGTGCGCGGCTACCGGGACAAGATCCCGCACCACTTCACCACCGCCGTCGACGGCACCAGCACGATCGATCCGGATCAGGTGGTCGAGGAGCTGTGCCGCCTGATCGATCAGATCATCGGCTCGCGCCAGGAGCTCGTCGGCCGGGTGGGCGGCGTCGCGATCGACACCTTCGCCTCCTCCCTGGTGGGCACCGACTCCCGTCGCCGCGCCACCACCACCTGCTACACCTACGCCGACTCGCGCTCCTGCGGGCAACTGGCCGCGCTGCGCCAGGAGGTCGACGAGGCCGAGATCCAGCAGCTGACTGGCACCCGCCTGCACACGTCCTATCTGACGCCGCGCTTCCGCTGGCTGCGCGAGACCGAGCCGGAGGCCTTCGCCGCCACGACCCGGTGGATGTCGCTGGGCGAGTACTTCCACCTGCGCCTGCTGGGCAAGGCGCGCGTGGGGACCTCCACCGCCGCCTGGACCGGTCTGCTGGATCGACGCACCGGAGACTGGTCGGATCGGATGCTCGAGCTGGCCCAGGTCGAGCGGGAGTCGCTGTCGCTGATCGCCCGCCCCAACCAGCCCATCCGCGAGGTGCCCCCGGCCGTGGCCGAGCGGTGGCCGGCGCTGCGCCAGGCCAAGTGGTTCGCCCCCGTGGCCGACGGCCTCAGCGCCAACGTGGGCTCCGGCGGTCGGGATGCGACCACCATGGTCACCTCCATGGCCACCTCCGGGGCCATGCGCGTGCTGCTGCACGAGCAGCCCGAGACCATCCCGTCGGGACTGTGGTGCTACCGCATCGACGACACCCGCTGCCTGCTCGGCGGGGCCATCAACGACGCCAGCCGCGCCGTCACCTGGGCCGAGGAGACCCTGCGCCTGTCCGAGGACCTCTCCCCCGAGGACGTGGCCCAGCGCCCGATCGATCCCACGACCCCGCTGGTCCTGCCGTTCCTCACCGGCGAGCGCTCCACCGGATGGGTGGGCGACGCCCGCGCCGCCGTGCTCGGGCTCTCGACGGCCACGAGCCCCGAGGACATCCTGCGCGGCGTGATGGAGGGCGTGGTGGCCGCCTACGGCCGCGTGGCCCAGCAGCTCATCGAGGCCTCCGGTGAGGTCGAGCGCCTCGTGACCGCAGGCGGGATGACCCAGTCCGTCCCGGGCCTGCAGCAGCAGCTCTCTGACCTGCTGGGGCGCAGCGCCGTCCAGGCCACCTTCAAGCGCTCGACCCTGCGCGGCACGGCCGTGCTGGCCTCCGAGGTCCTCGCCCCGGACATCGAGCCCGTGGATCCGCCGTACGCGCACACCTTCGACCCGAACCCGGAGGCCCGTGAGCACTGGGATCGGGTCGCCGAGCGCTTCCAGGAGGCCTACGAGGGGCTGTTCGCCTGAGCCGCCTCCCGCGCTGAGCCCTCGGCCCGCTCGACAGCCTGCGCGGCGCGCAGGTGGCCCAGGTGGCTGAAGGCCTGCGGGAAGTTGCCCGCCAGGCGCTGATGCTCGGGCGAGTACTCCTCGGCCAGCAGGCCCAGGTCGCTCGCGCAGCTCTCGAGCCGGTCCAGCGCCCGTCGTGCGTCCTCCACGCGCCCGGAGCCGGCGTACTGCTCGGCCAGCCAGGCCAGGCACAGCAGGAACGGGTACTCGCCGCCCTCCAGCCCGTCGGATCCCGAGGCGGTGCGGTAGCGGGCCACGAAGCCGTGGTCATCGACCAGGTCCTGCTCGATCCGCTCGACCGTGCCCAGCATCCTGGGATTATCGGCGTCGATGAAGCCGGTGTGCGGCAGCTGCAGCAGGGAGGCGTCGACCTCCTGGCTGCCGTGGCCCGGGACGTAGGTCTGGGTGAAGCTGCCCAGCTGCTCGTTCCAGCCCCTCTCCATGATCTCGTCGTGGAGTCGATCACGCAGCTCGGACCATCGCCGAATCTCCTCCGGGGTGGCCAGGACCGGGGTATCGGCGCCCTGGCGCGTCGTCTCGGCGGCGCTCTGGTCCTCCACGTCCGGCCAGCCGTCGGCCTCGGCCACGCCGTCGCGGATCTGGCCGTGCTCGTGCACCGCGCGCAGGCCCTCGTTGAACGCCGCCCACATCATCACGCGGCCGTGGGTGAAGAACGCGGGCTCCCCGCGCATCTCCCACAGTCCGTGGTCGGGCTCGTCGATGCGCTGCTCGCAGTAGCGCAGCAGGTTCTTCTGCAGGCCCCAGGACCAGAGATCCTCGGGCTCCCCGGCGTCTCGCAGGGCGGCCAGGGCGAGCATGACCTCGCCCATCACGTCCGCCTGGTACTGATCCACCGCCCCGTTGCCGATGCGCACCGGCCGCGACCCCTCATAGCCCGAGAGATGCTCCAGCTCGTGCTCGGGCAGCCTGCGGCGTCCGTCGATCCCGTACATGATCTGGATCCGCTCCGGGTCGCCTGCGACCGCGCGCAGCAGCCAGTCCCGCCAGTGGCGAGCGCCCTCGGTGTGACCGCGATCCACCAGCGCCTCGATGGTCAGCGAGGCGTCGCGCAGCCACGTGTAGCGGTAGTCCCAGTTGCGCACCCCGCCGAAGTCCTCGGGCAGCCCGGCGGTGGGGGCGGCCACGATGCCGCCCGTCTCCCCGTGCGTGAGCGCGCGCAGCACGAGCAGCGACCGCTCCTGCCCCTCACTGACCGTCTGCTGGGAGCAGGTGGCGTCCCGCCAGTCCCGCCAGTAGCACTCGGTGCGCTCCAGCGCGACGGAAGCGTCCACGGCCTCCGGCACCGGGCTCCAGGACGAGCACCAGGTCAGCACCCAGGACTGGGTCTGCTCGGCCTCCAGCTCGAAGGAGCCGCCGAGCCGGCGCCCGACCTCGCCCTCGGCGCTGAGGTCATGGCGGGAGTCGTCGTCGCCCCGTGCCGACAGCAGCGGTCCGCGCAGTACGAGCATGTCCGGCCCGGCGATGGCTGCGATCCCGCTGCCGCCCTCGGGCAGCTCGCGCAGATGCACCCAGGGGGAGCTGCGGTTGTAGTCGGGGCGGATGCGCAGGTCGTGCTCGACCGTGACGGCCCCCTCCGTGCAGGTCACCTCCCGCACCAGGTTCGCCCGATCGTCCGCGGTGGGCAGGGCATCCACGACGGTCGCGCGCCCGCTCGGCGAGCGCCACTGCGTCTCGAGGATGAAGGTCCCCTGACGGTAGCGCCGCGAGACGACCTCTCCGTCGGCGATCTTCAGCTGCCAGCGGCCGTCGTCGGGCTCGCCGAGCAGGGCGGAGAACACCGCGGGGGAATCGACGTCGGGGAAGCACAGCCAGTCCACGCTGCCGTCCCGGGAGACCAGCGGGGCCGTGCGCAGATCGGACAGGAGGGCGTAGTCCTCGAGCGGCGTGGAGGACGGGGCGTGGGCGCTGTCGGTGGTCATGGACCTATTCCAGCAGGCGGCTCCGACCCAGATCGTGCTGTGGGCGCCCCTGCCTAGGCTGGACGCATGACCGATACGACCCCCACCACCCTGATCATCCTCGGCGCCTCCGGCGATCTCACCGCCCGCCTCCTGCTGCCCGGACTCGGCGACGTCCTGACCCTGGAGCCGCAGCGGCAGGTCCGGGTGATCGGCAGCGCGCGCTCGGACAAGAAGGACTGGAAGGACACTGTCGCCGAGGCCTTCCGCAGCACTGACGCCGACGGCCAAGCCGTCGAGCGGACGCTGGCCTCCACCGCCTGGGTCACCGCCGATGCCTCCTCCCCGCAGCAGCTGGCCCAGCTGCTCGAGCAGGCGGACGACGGCCGCGTGGTGCTCTACTTCGCCCTCGCGCCGGCCGTGACCGGCAAGGCGCTCGACGCGCTGAGCGGGATCGAGCTGCCCCAGGACCTCTGGCTGGCGCTCGAGAAGCCGATCGGCACGGACGAGGACTCCGCCCGCGAGCTCAACCGCCTGGCCGATCGCCTGGTCCCGGCCGACCGGATCCTGCGGATCGATCACTTCCTGGGCGAGCCCGCCGTGCTGGATCTGGTGGGCCTGCGCTTCGCGAACCGGATCATCGAGCCGCTGCTGCACCGCGATCTGGTCGAGTCCATCTCCATCACGTTCGACGAGACGCTCGGCCTCGAGGGCCGAGCCGGCTTCTACGACGCCACCGGCGCCATCCGCGACATGCACCAGTCCCACCTGCTGCAGGTCATGGGCGTGCTGATGATGGACCCGCCGTCGTCGATCGCCGATGGCGAGATCCCGGAGCTGATCTCCCAGGTCCTGGCCCGCACCAGCGTGATCGGCCCGATCGAGCAGAACATGGCCGCGGGTCGGTACACGGCCGGCGGCATCGACGGCCGCGAGCTGCCGTCGTACGTCGACGAGGAGGGCGTGGATCCCGCCAACGGCACCGAGACCTGGGCCCGGCTCACTGTCGAGGTCGACAGCTGGCGGTGGCAGGGCGTGCCCGTGCACCTGCGCTCCGGCAAGGCCATCGGCTCGCCGCATCAGGAGGTGCTGGTGCGCTTCCGCCCCGTCCCCGCCGGGGCCCAGGAGTTCGGCGACCCCGCCGGCGACATCCTGCGAGTGGACCTGGCCACCGGCGAGATCAGCCTCGAGCTCAGCGCGGGCGGCCCCTTCGACCCCCGCGGGACCTCGCGGGTGACCCTGTCCTCGGCCACCCCCGAGTCGCCCTTCTCCGCCTACGGCTCCGTGGTGCGCCGCATGCTCGACGGCGACCGCTCCTTCAGCGTCAGCGCCGAGGCCTCGCAGCACTGCTGGCGGATCGTGCAGCCGGCGATCGACGCCGTGGCGGACGGCCTGGTGCCGCTGCAGGACTATCAGGCGGGCTCGGAGGGCCCCGAGACGATCTGATGTCACACACCTGCGCCAGCGGACGCCCTCGCCCGCTGCGCGCAGGCACGCCGGACGATCCCACCCGTGAGACGCGGATCACGGGGCGCATCGTCCGACGCTCGCGAAGGCTTCCGCGGAGGCCCGGAACTCGCCCTCGGGGTGGCCTAGTGTGTCGCCATCAGATTGTGACGTGCAGCACAGGCGCCCAAGGCCGATCCCCCGGCGCCCTCACCACCAGGAGGCCCCCATGGGTTCCGGATCCTCGCCCGCGACCAGTCGCGGACGCCATTCGCAGAGCACCACCGCTCCCGCAGCGCCCGGGGCAGACGGCCCGCAGGACTCGAACCTGAAGGCCCACATGAAGGGCCGCCACCTGGTCATGATGAGCCTCGGCTCGGCCATCGGCGCAGGCCTGTTCGTCGGCTCGGGGGCAGGCATCGCCGCCGCCGGGCCGTCGGTGCTCGTGTCCTACGTCGTCGCCGGGTTCCTGATCATCCTGATCATGCGCATGCTCGGCGAGATGGTCGCCGATCACCCCACCTCCGGCGCCTTCTCCGTCTACGCGGGCCGAGCCGTCAGCCCGGCCGCGGGCTTCGCCGTCGGCTGGCTGTGGTGGGTGCAGCTGATCATCGTGATCGCCGCCGAGGCCACCGCGGCCGCCCAGATCCTGGTCTCCGCCTGGCCCATCGCCCCGCAGTGGCTGCTCGCGCTGATCTTCATGATCATCTTCACCGCCATCAACCTCATCGGCGTGGGGCAGTTCGGCGAGTTCGAGTTCTGGTTCTCGCTGCTCAAGGTCGCCGCCGTCGTCGTCTTCCTGGTGATCGGCGGGCTGTTCGTGATCGGCCTGCTGCCCACGGCCGAGGCGCCCGGCCTGGCCAATCTCACCGCCCACGGCGGCTTCATGCCCAACGGCATCGGAGGCGTGGCCGCCGGCCTGCTGATCGTGGCCTTCGCCTTCGGCGGCATCGAGATCGTGGCCGTGGCGGCGGCCGAGACCGAGGACCCCGAGAAGAACGTGGGCCGGGCGATCCGCACCATCGTGTGGCGCATCCTGATCTTCTACATGGGCTCCGTGGCCATCATGGTCCTGGCCATGCCGTGGAACGACGAGAACCTGTTGGCCTCCCCGTTCGTGGCCGTGCTCAACACCGCGGGGCTTCCGGCCGTCGCCTCCATCATGGCGGTCGTGGTGACCGTCGCGCTGCTGTCGTCGCTGAACGTCAACCTGTACGGCGCCTCGCGGATGATCTTCTCGCTGTCCCACCGCAGCCTGGCACCGGCCGCGCTGAGCAGGACCAACCCCCGCGGCGTGCCGGTGGCCGCGGTGGCCTTCGGCTTCGTGACGGTCGGGCTGAACTACCTGTGGGCCGAGGAGATCCTGGGCATCCTGCTCAACATCGTGGGCTCCACCCTGATCGTCATCTGGTCCATGACGATCGTCTCCCACCTGGTGCTGCGCCGCCGCGCCGAGCGCGAGGGCCGCGACCTCGTGCTCAGGGCCTGGGGCTACCCGGTGCTGTCCTACGTGGCGCTGGCGGGCATGGTGGCCGTCGTGATCCTGGGCATGACGGTGCCCGGCGTGCGTCAGCAGATCCTGCTCACGGCGGGCCTGTTCGCTCTCCTGTGGATCATCGGCGCTGTGCTGGCCAAGCGCCGCGGCGTGACCCGCTTCCGCGCCCCGGAGGAGTTCGACGACCCGGCAGCGATGCCCCGCTGACCCTCCGTTCCCCCACCCCGCCGAGTGGATCCCCAGTTGCGCTGTTCGGGCGAACAGCGCAACTGGGGATCCACTCGACGGCTTTCGTGGGTTGGGTGCGACGTCCTCGGCATGGCAGGATGATCGACGTCACCATCACGAGCGACCGAGAGACCTTGGCTCGAAGACGTCGCAGCAACCATGCGGGGATCCGTCCCCAGCGCAGAGGTGCTCCCGCCAGGACCGATGGAAAGGACGTGCCTTCGCGCATGCTGAACACCGACCGCATCCAGACCACCCACGTGGGCTCCCTGCCCCGCACCCCCGAGCTGCTGGCCGCGAACGAGGCCTACCAGGCCGGCACGATCTCGTGGGAGGAGCTCGTGGCCACCATGCAGCAGGGCGTCCGCGACATCGTCGCCCGGCAGTCCGAGATCGGGATCGACATCGTCAACGACGGCGAGTACGGCCACACCATGTCCAGCTCCGTCGACTACGGCGCCTGGTGGAACTACTCGTTCTCCCGCCTGGGCGGGCTGAGCCCCTCCGACGAGGACCGCTGGGACCCGAACGCCGGCGCCAAGCGCTCCTCGCCGGGCAACATCGTGCTGACGTCGTTCGCCGATCGCCGCGACCGGCAGCGCTTCGCCGAGGCCTATGCCGATCAGTCCTCCGGGATCCTCACCGCCCGCAAGCGGGTGGCCCAGCCCAAGATCACCGGGCCGCTGACCTACACCGGCCACGACGCCGTGCAGGCGGACATCGCGAACCTCAAGTCCGCGCTCGAGGGCTCCGGCGCCGAGCAGGGCTTCATCGCCGCTCTGTCCCCCGGCTCCTGCGCCCGAGTGAGCAACGAGTACTACGCCACCGAGGAGGAGCTCGTCTACGCCTGCGCCGACGCCATGCGCGAGGAGTACCAGGCGATCGTCGACGCCGGGCTGATCGTGCAGATCGACGACCCCTCGATCGCCGAGTCGTGGGACCAGATCAACCCGGAGCCCTCGCTCGAGGATTACCGCTCCTTCATCCAGCTGCGGATCGAGGCGCTGAACCACGCGCTGCGCGGGCTGCCGCAGGAGCAGATCCGATTCCACCTGTGCTGGGGCTCCTGGCACGGCCCGCACACGACCGACCTGGAGCTCAAGCACCTGATCGAGCCCCTGCTGCAGATCGACGCCGGAGGCTACTCCTTCGAGGCGGCCTCCGCCCGTCACGGCCATGAGTGGCGCGAATGGGCGGATGCCGGGCTGCCCGAGGACAAGGTCATCATCCCGGGCGTCGTCTCGCACTCCACCAACGTGGTCGAGCACCCGGAGCTGGTGGCCGAGCGCATCGAGCGCTTCGCCTCCGTCGTGGGCCGCGAGCGCGTCATCGCCTCGACCGACTGCGGGCTGGGCGGCCGTCTGCACCCGCAGATCGCCATGGCCAAGCTCGAGTCACTGGCCGAGGGCGCGCAGATCGCCTCGAGCCGCCTCTTCTGACCCCCCCTCCCCACCGCCGAGTGGATACCCAGTTGCGCTACCTGCCTGAACAGCGCAACTGGGTATCCACTCGGCGGGGTGGCCGCATACCCATCTCACGCAGAAAGGAATCTCTTCATGCACCGCTCCGAGAATCGCATCCTCACCACCCACGCCGGCTCCCTGCCGCGCACCGATCAGCTGATCGAGGCTAACCGCGCCCGCACCGGCGGACAGGACTACGACCAGCTGCTCACCGAGTCTGTCGTCGACGTCGTCCAGCGCCAGAAGAACCTGGGGATCGACGTCGTCAACGACGGCGAGTACGGCCACGCCATGTCCGAGGACACCGACTACGGCGCCTGGTGGCACTACATCTTCGACCGCCTCGACGGGCTGGGCCCCGGCTCGGTCGATCTCTGGAGCCAGACGGCGGTGCGCTCCGAGCCGGGTCAGGTGCGGCTCACGAGCTTCGGCGACCGTCGTGACCGACAGCGCTTCCAGGACGCCTACACCGACCCCTCCAGCGGGATCTCGACCGGCAATCTGCCGCCGTTCCCCGAGTTCGTGGGCCCGATCCGCTATGTCGGCCAGGAGGCCGTCGCCCGGGACATCGCCAACCTCAAGCGCGCGCTGGAGACCACGGGCGCATCCGAGGGCTACCTGGCTTCACTCTCGCCGGGGTCGTGCGCGCGCCTGGAGGACAAGCACTACGGCGACGAGGACGAGGTCCTGCAGGCGTGCGCCGAGGCCATGCGCGAGGAGTACCGGGCGATCACCGACGCCGGGCTGATCGTGCAGATCGACGACCCCTCGATCGCGGAGAACTGGGATCAGGTCAACCCCGAGCCGTCGGTCGAGGACTACCTGGCGTTCACGGCCAAGCGCGTGGAGGCGATCAACTACGCGCTCGAGGGCATCCCCGCCGAGCAGGTCCGGTTCCACCTGTGCTGGGGCTCCTGGCACGGCCCGCACACCACAGATCTGGAGTTCAAGCACCTGGTGCGCACCATGCTGCAGATCAACGCCGGCGCGTTCTCCTTCGAAGCCGCCAACGCCCGCCACGAGCACGAGTGGCGCGTGTGGGAGGACGTCTCCCTGCCCGAGGACAAGCTGATCATCCCGGGCATCGTCTCCCATGCGACCAACGTGGTCGAGCACCCGGAGCTGGTGGCCGAGCGCATCGAGCGCTTCGCCTCGGTCGTGGGTCGCGAGCGCGTGATCGCCTCGACCGACTGCGGTCTGGGCGGGCGCATCCACCCGCAGATCGCCGCCGCCAAGCTGGAGGCACTGGCCCAGGGCGCCGAGATCGCCTCGTCCCGCCTCTTCTGAGCCTCCCCGCACACGCCGAGTGGATACTCAGTTGCGCTGAGAGGCAGAACAGCGCAACTGGGGATCCACTCGGCGGAAGGAGAGGGGGTCAGAGCTCCTTGAGGAAGCAGGTGATGCGCACGGTCGAGATGCGGCGATTGTCCGCCTCGGCGCGCACCACCACCTCGTAGGTCGCGATCGAGCGCCCGAGCTGCAGCGCCTCCGCCGTGGCGATGACCCAGCCGCTGCGGGCGGAGGCATGGTGGGTGGTGCTGACCTCGAGCCCCACGGCCACGCGCCCGAGCCCCGCACCGTGGATGAAGGCCCCCATGGAGCCCAGCGACTCGGCCAGCGAGATCGTGGCCCCGCCGTGCAGCAGGCCCACGGGCTGGCGGTTGCCCTCGACCGGCATGCGCGCGACCACCCGCTGGGCCGAGGCCTCCAGGTACTCGATGCCGAGCTTCTCGCAGAGCTCGCCGCCGTGCGCGTTGAGCGCGGCCGCCTTGTCCGAGGCCTGCGCCAGATCTGCCAGGGCCTGCGGGATGCCGGACTCCGAGAGCTTCTGCGCCCCCTCCGCGATCCGCTGCGAGGACGGGGTCACGCGGCGCGCATCGGGCGGGGTGGGATCCTCGTGGGCTGCCGGGGACCGATCCTCGGCGGGCTGCTGATGGGGAGCGGTCATGACATCTCCTGGGGCTGTGCGATCGGCGCAGCGGCGCCGCGTGTGATCCGCTCCACACGGTAGCCGAGTTCGCCCCGTGAGCCGACTCACGGCATCGCCCCTGAACAGCGCAGACGCACAAAGCGGATGATGTGTCACGCACTTGCGGTCGCCCCCCGGCCGCGCGGAGACCTCAAGGAGACAGCTGTGAAGATCGGCATCATCGTGGGAAGCGTTCGTGACGGGCAGGCCGGCGCCTCCGTGGGCGAGTGGTCCTGCGCCACGCCCAGGCCAAGGGCGGTGCCGAGTTCGAGCTCGTGAGCCTCAAGGACTTCGACCTCCCGGTCTTCTCCTCGGCCACCCTGCCCGCCATGGCGGACAAGTCCTACGACTCCGAGCAGGTCCAGGCCTGGTCCCGCGTGATCGACGACCTCGACGGCTACATCTTCGTCACCCCGGAGTACAACCACGGCGTCCCCGGCGGCTTCAAGAACGCGGTCGACTCGCTGGGCTCCGAGTGGAACGGCAAGGTCCTCGGCCTGGTCGGCTACGGCGCCGTGGGCGGCGTGCGCGCGGTCGAGCAGTGGCGCCTGATCATGGCCAACTTCTCCCAGACCGTCGTGCGCGCCGCCGTGGATCTGAGCATCTTCACCGACTTCGCCGACGGCGCCGTGATCGACTCCGACCCCAAGGTCACGGCCCTGAACGGCGTGCTCGACGAGGTCATCGCCGCCGGCGCCTGATCGCACCCCGGCGGCCCCGAGCACCTGCGCTCGGGGCCGCCGTCGTCGTCACGCGCTCGGCGAAGCGGGCCCACCGGCACCCTCCCGGGCCACTAGCCTGGCGGTATGACCGACAGCACCGCCGCACCCGGACCCGCTCCCGCCGACACGCCGGAGGAGGCCATGATCTCCCTGGACGCCACGACCTTCGATCGCACGGTCCGCCCGCAGGACGACCTCTTCCGCTACGTGAACGGCCCGTGGCTGCGCGAGGCGCAGATCCCGGAGGACAAGGCGCTGATCGGCGCTTTCGTCGTGCTGCGCGACCGCGCGGAGGAGGCGGTGCGCGAGATCGTGACCGAGAAGCCGGGCGAGGACCCGGATCCGATCCGTGCGAAGATCGCGGACCTCTACGCCTCCTACATGGACGAGCAGCGCCTCGAGCAGCTGGGCGCGCAGCCTCTGGCCGAGGACCTCGCGGAGGTCGACGCCGTCCAGGACGTGCAGGGCCTGTCCCGCCTGTTCGGCCGCCTGCTGGCCTGCGGCGTGTCCTCGGTGCTGGGCGTGGACACCGACGCCGATCCGGGCGATCCCGGACGCAGCCTGGTCTTCATCGGCCAGTCGGGGATCGGGCTTCCCGACGAGGAGTACTACCGGGAGGCCCAGCACACCGAGATCCGCCAGAAGTACCGCGAGCACATCGCCCGGATGCTCGAACTCGCCGGGATCGAGCGCGCCCACGACGAGGCCGAGCGGATCTTCGGGCTCGAGACCGAGATCGCCCAGCGGCACTGGGACAAGGTCGAGGTCCGCGACCTCACCAAGATGTACAACCCCAAGTCGTTGGAGGAGCTGCAGCAGCTCAGCCGCAACCTCGATTGGAGCGCCCTGCTGCTCGAGGGCCTCGGGCTGCCGGCCTCGGCTGTGGAGACCGTGGTGGATCAGCAGCCGTCGTTCTTCGCCGAGCTCGATCCCCTGTTCGACGCCTCCCGCCTGGAGGACTGGAAGGCCTGGGCCCGCTGGCAGATCGTGAACTCGCGGGCGGCCTACCTCTCGGCGGCGTTCGTGGAGGCGGACTTCGCCTTCTACGGCACGGTCCTCTCCGGCACCCCGGAGCTCAAGGAGCGCTGGAAGCGCGGAGTCGGGCTGGTCAACGGCGTGCTGGGCGAGGCCGTGGGCCGCGTCTACGTCGAGCGCCACTTCTCCCCCACGGCCAAATCGCGGATGGACGAGCTCGTCCAGAACCTGCTGGCCGCCTACCGGCGCTCGATCGAGACGCTGGACTGGATGACCGATTCCACCCGCGCTGAGGCTCTGCGCAAGCTGGCGTCGTTCACCCCCAAGATCGGCTACCCGGAGAAGTGGCGGGACTACTCGCAGCTGGAGATCCGCGCCGATGATCTGGTGGGCAACATCGTGCGCACCTCGGAGTTCGAGCGCGCCGAGCTGATCCGCAAGGCCGGGAAGCCGGTGGAGAAGCACGAGTGGCTGATGACCCCGCAGACGGTCAACGCCTACTACCACCCTCTGCGCAACGAGATCGTCTTCCCGGCGGCCATCCTGCAGCCCCCGTTCTTCGACGAGGACGCCGAGGATGCCATGAACTACGGCGGCATCGGCTCCGTGATCGGCCACGAGATCGGGCACGGCTTCGACGACAAGGGCTCCACCGCCGACGGCGACGGCCGCCTGCGCAACTGGTGGTCCGACGAGGACCGTGCGGCCTTCGAGGAGCGCACCGAGCGCCTGGTCAGCCAGTACGACGGCCTGGTGCCGGACCAGCTCGCCGATCGCCCGGAGCCGCCGACGGTCAACGGGCGCATGACCCTGGGCGAGAACATCGGCGACCTCGGAGGGCTGTCGATCGCCTACAAGGCGTGGGAGCTCTCCCGCGGCGTGGTCGAGACCGCTGACGACCCGGACGAGGCCCGCGAGCGCGCCGGTGCGGATCCCGCGGCCTTCGAGGAGCAGGACGACGACGGCTTCACCCCGGCGCAGAAGCTGTTCCTGTCCTGGTCCTTCATCTGGCAGCAGAAGGCACGCGACGAGACCACGGCCCAGCGCCTGGCGGTCGACGTCCACTCCCCCAACGAGTTCCGCGCCAATCAGACGGCGCGCAACGTCGATGCCTTCCACGAGGCCTTCGGCACCACGGAGTCCGATCTGATGTGGCTGGACCCCCAGGAGCGCGTGCGCATCTGGTGATCAGCGCGGCTCCTGTCGGATGACTGCGGCCGGTCGCTCCCTGCGCAGGGGGCGGCCGGCCGTCGTCGTACTCGTGCGGTGCTGGGACTCAGTCCTGCTGCTGCCCCAGAGGCTGCTCGGCCAGGGAGCCGGGGCGGAAGCGCCGGTTCGCCAGCGACGGCACGGTGGAGCGCACCTCGTCCACGCGTCGGGTGTCGATCTGGGTGATCAGCAGCCGCTCGCCCTCCTCGACCCGGGCGGTGAGCCCGCCCAGCGGATCGCGGACCTGGGAGTGCCCGACCGTGTGGTCGTTGAAGGTGTCCGCCGCCGCGATCCACAGGGTGTTCTCGATCGCGCGCGCGGCCAGCAGCGTCTCCCAGTGGCGGACCTTGTCCGGGCCGGAGAACCAGGCCGCGGGCACCAGGACGAGCTGGGCGCCGTCGTCGGCCAGGGCGCGGTAGAGCTCGGGGAAGCGGATGTCGTAGCAGGTGCTCAGCCCGATCCGCACACCGGCGACCTCGATGCTCGCCGTCCCCGCATCCCCGGGGCGGAGGCGCTCGGACTCCTGGTAGGAGAAGGCGTCGTAGAGGTGCAGCTTGCGATAGGTGGCCAGCAGCGACCCGTCCGCGCCCACGGCCACCAGGGTGTTGTACGGGCGGTGATCGTCCGAGGGCTCGTAGGCTCCGGCGACGATCGCGATCCGCTCCTGATGCGCCAGCTCCTGCAGCGAGGTCACGAACGTGTCCCACTCGCGCGCCACGATCTCGGCGAAGCGGTCCTTGACCCCGGACTCCACCCCGAGCATCGCCTCCTCTGGGAAGACCACCAGATCCGCGCCGCGAGCGGCGGCATCGGTGACGTGGCGGCGGATGGTCGCCAGATTGGCCGCGACGGCCGGGGCCGGGTCGATCTGGGCGAGCGCGAGTCGCACGGGGGATCCTCCTTGGTCTCGCCACCGCGGGCGGTGGCTGTGTCGGGCGTCCAGCGGAAAGCCTATGGCCCCCGGCGGACAGCCCGGAAGGCCCGGAAAGCCCGTGACACCGTGTGGCGCCCGGTAGCGTGGCGGTCATGAACCGCACCCCGCGCCCGTCCGGCGAGACCGGACGGTCCCCGTTCGCAGCGCGCCTGCTCGGCGGCGGCGGCGAGCCGGACCCGCGCTTCACCCTGGCCAACGAGCGCACCTTCCTGGCCTGGATCCGCACGGCCCTGGGCCTGCTGGCCGGCGGCATCGCGCTGGAGGCCCTCGCCGGGGACCTGATCCCCC
Organism: Kocuria sp. 2SI; assembly: GCF_005502825.1. Classification (NCBI taxonomy): domain Bacteria; kingdom Bacillati; phylum Actinomycetota; class Actinomycetes; order Micrococcales; family Micrococcaceae; genus Kocuria; species Kocuria sp. 2SI. Next base: position 114,314 of record NZ_SCNB01000001.1, read on the forward strand.
AGACCGTGCGCGTGGTGCTGGCGGCCGGGCTGATCGCCCTGTCCATGGTCGTGGCGATCTCCGCGAGCGTGCGCTGGCTGCGGGTCGAGCGCGCCATGCGCCGCCGCGCCCCGCTGCCGCTGGCGATCATGGCCCCGGTGCTGTCTCTGGGTGCCGCATTGGCCGCCGGCGTGCTGCTCGGCGTCCTGATCAGGCGCTGAGGGCCTGTGCACTCCCGGACCCGCCCCAACGACGGCGGCCAGCCCCGCCGATTCGACGCCGCCGACGGGCCCATCGCGACCCGCAGCTCCCGGCGCTCCCGAGAGCGCCCGACACACGACGACCCCGGCCTGCAGCCCGAGCGGACCTCGCTGGCATGGGGCCGGACGCTGCTGGCGCTCGTGGTCGCGGCCGCGCTGCTGCTGCGCTGGCTGCCCCATCACGGCCTGGCCGCGGTGCTGCCGCTGGCCGCGGCAGCCGTGCTGGCGCTGGGGATCTGGCTGCGGCAGGGGCTGCGCTACCGGCGCGGGGCGCGCAGCGTGGCCCTGGAGTCCTCGGCTCCCGATCCGCTGGAGATCCTGGCGATCAGCGCAGCCGTCGTGGTGCTCGGCGCCCTGAGCCTGCTCACGATCCTCCTGGCCTGAGCCCCGCAGGCTGCAGGGAGGGCCTCGGTCTCCCGAGGCCCTCCCTGCAACGTGCGCCGGCGGCTCAGCCGCGCGAGAGATCCGCCTGCGCGGGATCCACGGCCGGCTCCTTGGTGCTCAGCTTGTGCCCGATCCAGAAGGCCAGGAACAGCGGCAGGCCGATGTACGAGGACAGCAGCGACATGGGCGTCACCGTCCCGGTCACGAAGGCGTCGTAGCCCTGGCCCAGGATGACCAGCAGGCACATGATCAGCGCGACGATCGGGCCGGCGGGGAAGAACCGTGAGCGGAACGGCAGCTCGGACAGCGGCCGCCCCTGCGCCTTGAAGGCCCGGCGGAAGCAGTAGTGCGTCCAGGCGATGCCCGCCCACACGATGAAGCCCGCCAGAGCCGAGGCGTTGAGCAGCCAGGTGTAGGCCGCGCCCTCGCCGATGAACGTGGTGAGGAAGGCCAGCAGGCCGAAGGACGAGGTCACCAGCAGCGCCCGCATGGGCACGCCGCGGCGGTTGACCTTGGCCAGCCAGGCCGGGGCCTTGCCGTCGGTGGCCATGGACCAGAGCATGCGCGTGGAGGCATACAGCCCGGAGTTGCCGGCCGAGAGGATGGCCGTGAGGATCACGGCGTTCATGACGGAGCCGGCGAAGGCCACGCCCGCGTTCTGCAGCACCAGGGTGAACGGCGAGATCGCGACGTCCTCGATGTCCGAGGCCAGCAGGTTCGGGTGCGTGTACGGCAGCAGGAAGCCGATCACGATGATCGCCAGCACGTAGAACAGCAGGATGCGCACGAACACGGTGCGGATCGCCTTGGGCACGGTGCGCTCGGGGTCCTCGGCCTCACCGGCCGCCACGCCCACGAGCTCGGTGCCCTGGAACGCGAAGCCGGCGACCATGAAGATCGCCAGGATCGACATGGGCCCGCCCACGAACGGCGCCTGCCCGTCGGTCCAGTTGCCGAAGCCGGGGGCGTCGCCGCCCATGATGCCCAGCACCATCAGCACGCCCAGCACCAGGAAGACGACGACGGCGGCCACCTTGATCGCCGAGAGCCAGAACTCGCCCTCGCCGTAGGCCCGCGTGGACAGGGCGTTGAGCCCGAAGACGATCAGCAGGAACAGCGCCGACCAGACCCAGGCGGGGACGTCGGGGAGCCAGTAGCGCATGACCAGTGCGGCCGCCACGAGCTCCGCGGCCAGGGTGATGGCCCAGTTGAACCAGTAGTTCCAGCCGATCGCGAAGCCGAAGGACGGCGAGACGTAGCGCGCCGCGTGATCGCCGAAGGATCCGGAGGTGGGACGCCAGGCGGACATCTCGCCCAGGGACTGCATGAGCAGGAAGACCATGAGCCCGATCGCTATGTAGGCCACGAGCGCACCACCAGGCCCGGCCGTGGCGATCGAGTTGCCGGAGGCCACGAACAGCCCGGTGCCGATCGCACCGCCCATGGCGATCATGGTCATGTGCCGGGTCTTGAGGCTGCGGCGCAGGCCCTCGCCCTCGGACCGCGCCGAGGCGGGGTCCAGTCTGGTGCTCTGTGTGGACACGGTCAGTCACTTCCGACGTCGGGGATCGAACGGCGCCGCGACGGGCATCGATCAGTGGCGCCTGCATGCACGACGAGGCGCAGCACGCCCAGGGGTCTGCCAGATGCTATCCGACACGGCGGGCGAGCCCGGTCCGCGCGCGGGACGGTGACGCAGCGGATGGTGACAGATCGGCACCCCATCAGGGCTGATGGGGTGCCGATCTGTCACCATCCCGAGCGCCTGTCCTCGCACGGGCGAGGCGGCGTCAGTCGATCAGGTCGCGCAGCTCGATCGTGTTCTCGCGGCCCGGGCCCACGCCGATCGCGGAGAACCGGGTGCCGGACATCTTCTCGAGCGCCAGGACGTAGTCCTTGGCGTTCTGCGGGAGATCGTCGAGGGTCTGGGCCTGCGAGATGTCCTCCGACCAGCCGGGGAACATCTCGTAGATCGGCTTGGCGTGGTGGAACTCGGTCTGCGTCATGGGCATCTCGTCGTGGCGCACGCCGTCGACGTCGTAGGCCACGCACACCGGGATCTCCTCGAGCCCGGTGAGGACGTCGAGCTTGGTCACGAAGTAGTCCGTGAAGCCGTTGATCCGCGAGGCGTGACGCGCCATCACGGCGTCGTACCAGCCGGTGCGGCGCGGGCGCCCGGTGTTCACGCCGAACTCGCCGCCCACGGTGCGCAGCCGCTCCCCGGACTCGTCGAACAGCTCGGTGGGGAACGGACCGGCACCCACGCGGGTCGTGTACGCCTTGATGATGCCGATCGAGCGGGTCAGGCGCGTGGGCCCGATGCCCGCGCCCACGCAAGCGCCGCCGGTGGTGGGGTTCGACGAGGTCACGAACGGGTACGTGCCGTGATCGACGTCCAGGAAGGTGGCCTGCCCGCCCTCGAGCAGGACGGTCTCGTCGCGGTCCAGGGCGTCGTTGAGCAGGCGCGTGGAGTCCACGATCATGGGCGCCATGCGCTCGGCGTAGCCCATGAAGTAGTCCACGATCTCGTCGTTCTCGAACGCGCGGCGGTTGTAGACCTTGAGCAGCAGCTCGTTCTTCTGCCGCAGGGCGCCCTCGATCTTCTGGCGCAGGATCGACTCGTCCAGGATGTCCTGCGCGCGCAGGCCCAGGCGCCCGATCTTGTCCATGTAGGCGGGCCCGATCCCGCGACCGGTGGTGCCGATCGCGCGCTTGCCCAGGAACCGCTCGGTGACCTGGTCGAGGGTCTGGTGGTACGGGGCCACCAGGTGCGCATTGGCCGAGACGCGCAGCTTGGAGGTGTCCGCGCCGCGGGCCTCGAGGCCGTCGATCTCCTCGAACAGCGCCTGCGGGTTGACCACCACGCCGTTGCCGATCACGGGGGTGGCCCGCGGGGAGAGGATGCCTGCGGGGAGCAGCTTGAGCTCGAACTTGTCGCCGCCCACCACCACGGTGTGCCCGGCGTTGTTGCCGCCGTTCGGCTTCACGACGTAGTCCGCGCGGCCGCCGAGGATGTCCGTGGCCTTGCCCTTGCCCTCATCGCCCCACTGGGCTCCGACGATCGAGATGGCTGGCATGCGACTGCTCTCCTGACTGGGCCCGCACGAGGTCTGGATGCTGCGCCACGCGCCTTGTGGAGGCCATGGTGGATCGCGCGCCACGGGCCGGGGGCGCGACGGTCCGGGGCGATCCTATCGCGCGCCCCTCCCTGGCGGCCGTGGCAGATCTCGGGGGTTGACAAGCAGGGCCGCCTGGGGTGGTATCTATCTCGCTATCTATCCAGAGCGACCGAGAGACCTGGCTCGTCGACGTCGCAGCAACCATCCCCGCGGATCTTGCGGGGACCGGTGCTCCCGCCAGGACCGATGGAGCGTCTTCTCAGACTTCCGTGGTCCACCGGACCCGTGCCTTTCCGCGCATCGTTAGCGCCGGCACGGGCCTCCGTGCGCACCCCGTGGTCTGCCCTCCATCGGGCATCCACGGAAAGGCGAACACGGAATGTCCGATCACCATCCCCCAGCACCGCGCTCGGATCGTCCCCCGGAGACGGGGGCGCCGTCGCACCGCAAGACGGTGCCCGCGCTGTCCTACGAGCTCTACCCGCCGCGCAGCGCAGCCAGCACCGAGTCCCTCCTGCAGACCATCGAGGCCCTGGCGCCCACGGTGCCGGACTACGTCTCGGTCACCGCGGCGGTCGATCCGCAGCGCCGCGTCCAGTCCATGGCGCTGCTGTCCCACCTGATCTTCGAGACCCCGCTGCGCCCCCTAGCCCACGTGCTGTGCACGGGAGTCACGGAGACGCAGCTGCGCGAGCTGATCCACGAGCTGCTGGACCTGGGCGTGCGCGGCGTCCTGGCCCTGCGCGGGGACCGGGATCCGGCCGTCGAGCCCGGCCCTGAGGAGCTGCCCTTCGCCCGGCATCTGGTGGACCTGATCCGCTCGGTCGAGCGCGGCCGAGCCGCCCAGCTGTGCGCCGGCAACGTCTCGATCGGCGTGGCCGCCTATCCGATCAAGCACCCCGAGTCGACCTCCGTGCACCAGGACCTCGAGGTGCTACTGGCCAAGCAGCGCGCCGGCGCCGACTTCGCGATCACTCAGCTCTACCCCGAGGCCGACGACTACGCGGCCTTCGTGTCCCGGGCTCGTCGCGCCGGAGTGGAGCTGCCGATCATCCCCGGGATCATGCCGGTCACGAGCCTGCGCCGGTACCTGCGCATCTGCGACCTGGCCGGCCTGGAGCCGGACCCGCTGCTGGCCCACGAGCTCGAGACGGCCGACTCGGACGCCGAGCGCCACCGGATCGGCGTCCGCTGTGCCGTGCACAGCGCACGCGCTGCCTTGGATTCCGGGGCTCCCGGGCTGCACCTCTACACGTTCAACCAGCACGAGGCCGCCCTGGACGTCCTGGAGCAGCTCGATCTGCCCCGCCCCACCCCTTCAGCCGGACTCGCCGGACTCATCCCCGCATCCCAGCCCGCCGACGGGCGCCCCATCCGCACCTATGAGGAGACCGCAGTGACCATCTCGAACGACGCCCAGCCCGCCGCCTTCCCGACCGCCACGATCCTGGGCTATCCCCGCATCGGCCCGAACCGCGAGCTCAAGCGCGCGCTCGAGTCGCACTGGGCCGGACGCAGCGACCTGGAGCAGCTCGAGTCCTCCGCCGCCGAGCTGCGTGCCTCCATCGCCGAGCGCCTCGAGGGGCTGGGCCTGGAGCAGGCCTCGGCCGTGCCCGGCTCCTACGCGCTCTACGACCACGTGCTCGACACCCTGATCGCCGTCGGCGCGGTGCCGACGCGCTTCGGCGACCTGCGCACCGAGGCCGGAACCGTGGACCGCTCCGGGGAGTTCGTGCTGGCCCGCGGCGACGACGCCCGGCAGCCGCTCGAGATGACCAAGTGGTTCGACACCAACTACCACTACCTGGTGCCCGAGATCGGCGCGCAGACGCAGTTCGCCGCAGCGCCCGGCCGCCTGCTGGAGCAGCTGGCCGAGGCCGCCGAGCAGGGCGGGAGCCTGCGCCCCGTGCTCGTGGGCCCGGTGACCTTCCTGGCCCTGGCCAAGGACGACGGCACCGCAGCCGAGCCCATCGAGCCCCTGGATCGTCTCGAGGAGCTGCTGCCGGTCTACGGCGAGATCCTCGCAGCGCTCAAGGCCGCCGGGGCCGAGTGGGTGCAGATCGACGAGCCCGCCCTGGTCGCGGACCACTCCCGCCTCTCTCAGCAGGACCTGCGCACGGCGATCGAGCGCGCGGCCGGATACCTGGGCGGGCTCGACGAGCGCCCCCAGCTGCTGCTCACCTCCCCCTACGGCGATGCGGGCGAGCTGCTCGGCGCGCTGACCGGCTCGGGTGCCGAGGCCGTGCACGTGGACCTCGTCCGCGGCGGTCTCACCGACGACCAGCTCGGCCTGTTCACTTCGGCAGACGCCCCGGTGCTCGTGGCCGGAGTCGTCAACGGGCGCAACGTCTGGCGCACCGACCTCTCCGCCGCACTCAAGCGGCTCGAGGGCTTCCGCGACGCAGGCGCCCGGGTCTCCGTGGCCACGTCGAACTCGCTGATCCACGTGCCGCACAACCTCGAGGCCGAGCCCGAGCTCGACCCCGAGATCCGGTCCTGGCTGGCCTTCGCCGACGAGAAGGTCCGCGAGGTCGCCGTCCTGGCACGCGGGCTCGCCGAGGGCCGCGGGGCCGTGGCCGCCGAGCTGCAGGAGGCCGACGAGGCCCGCCGCACCCGCGCTGCGGCCCCGGGTGTGCGCATCGACGAGGTCCGCGGTCGCACTGCCTCCCTCACCGAGGCCGACTCGCGGCGCGGCACCGCCGAGCAGCGCCGAGCCGCCCAGGCCGAGCGATCGTTCGGCAGCGGCCGCCTTCCAGTGCTGCCCACCACCACGATCGGGTCCTTCCCCCAGACCGGGGAGGTCCGCCGCGCCCGCGCCGATCACCGCGCCGGACGGATCGACGACGCCGCCTACGACGGCTTCCTGCGCGAGGAGATCTCCCGGGTCATCGCCCTGCAGGACGAGCTCGGCCTGGACGTGCTGGTGCACGGCGAGCCGGAGCGCAACGACATGGTCCAGTACTTCGCCGAGCACTTCGACGGCTTCGCGACGACCGCCAACGGCTGGGTGCAGTCCTACGGCTCCCGGGCCACGCGTCCGTCGATCCTGTGGGGCGACGTCTCCCGCGAGGGCGAGGGGCTGCGCGGCGAGGCCTTCACGGTCCCGTGGATCACCTGGGCGCAGCAGCAGACCGACAAGCCGGTCAAGGGCATGCTCACCGGGCCGGTCACCATCCTGGCCTGGTCGTTCGTGCGCGACGACCAGCCGCTGGCAGAGACCGCCGATCAGGTGGCCCTGGCCCTGCGCGATGAGATCGCCGACCTCGAGGACGCTGGGATCGGCATCATCCAGGTCGACGAGCCGGCCCTGCGCGAGCTGCTGCCCCTGCGCCGAGCCGATCGCAGCGCCTACCTGGACTGGTCGGTCGAGTCCTTCCGCCGGGCGACCTCCTCGGTCGACGACGCCACGCAGATCCACACGCACCTGTGCTACTCGGAGTTCGGCGAGGTCATCACCGGCGTAGACGCGCTGAACGCCGATGTCACGAGCATCGAGGCGGCCCGTTCGCGCATGGAGGTGCTGGCCGACGTCCGCGCGGTCGGCTTCGAGCGCGGGCTCGGCCCCGGCGTGTGGGACATCCACTCCCCGCGCGTGCCCAGCACCGACGAGATCGAGTCGCTGCTCACCCAGGCCCTCGAGCACGTCAGCTCCGAGCTGCTGTGGGTCAACCCCGACTGCGGCTTGAAGACCCGCGGCTACGACGAGACCCGCACCTCGCTCGAGCACCTGGTCGAGGCCACTGCCCGCGTGCGCGAGAGCCTGGCGGCCAGTCAGGCCGCCTCCGCCGAGACGGCTGAGGCCTCCGCGGTCTGATCAGCCGTCCGGGCCTTCGCTGCTCGGCGACGACGAACGGCGCGGCCGCACCCCTGCTGCAGGGGGTGCGGCCGCGCCGTTCGTCGTCAGGCCGTCGCCGGGGTCGACGTCAGCTCTGGAGCTGCTCGGCCGCCGTCGGGTCGGAGTCGTTGAGGAACTTCTGGATGCGCTGGGCCTCGTCGAGCTCGCCGATGGCCGCTGCCGCCTGGCCCAGCGCCGACAGAGCGCGCAGGAAGCCGCGGTTGGGCGCGTGGCTGTACGGCACCGGGCCGTGGCCCTTCCAGCCGCTGGCGCGCAGGGCGTCGAGACCGCGGTGGTAGCCCACTCGGGCGTAGGCGTAGCCCTCGAGCGTCCGGCCGTCGGCCAGCGCCTCCTCGGCCAGGATCGCCCAGGGCAGCTGCTCCTTGGGGAAGGCCTGCGCCAGGTCCTCGGCCTCGTCGCCGGCGTCGAAGCGCGCGACCATCTCCGCGTTCTCCTGCAGCAGGGTGGGATCGGGCTCGCCCAGCAGGTTCTTGCCGATGCTCGACATCGGTGCTCCTCTCGTCGTGCGTGCCCCGGGCTCCCCGGGACGCTCTGCTCCCAGCCTATGCGTGGTGGCACCACGCCCGCTCGGTCGCTGAGATCATGCTTCCGTGCGGCCCAGCCGCCGAGATCCCGCTTCCGTGCGCGAAATCGCCCGAATCGCGCACGGAAGCATGATCTCGGCGGACGGCGGCGTGCGCTGGCAGACGCAGCAAGGCGCGACGCAGGAACGACGGCGGCCCGGCATCCCCTGAAGAGCAGGGGATGCCGGGCCGCAGCGCGGGTTGCGCGGATCAGGCCGCGCGAGAGGTCACTCGACCGTGACGGACTTGGCCAGGTTGCGCGGCTGGTCGACGTCGTAGCCCTTGGCCTCGGCCATGGCGGAGGCGAAGATCTGCAGCGGCACGGTGGCCAGCAGCGGCTGGAGCAGCGTGGGCGACTGCGGGATGCGGATCACGTGGTTGGCGTAGTCCTCGACCGAGGTGTCGCCCTCCTCCGCGATCACGATGGTCTCGGCACCGCGGGCGCGGATCTCCTGGATATTGGAGACGACCTTGGAGTGCAGCGAGTCGCGGCCGCGCGGGGACGGCACGATCACGAAGACCTTCTGGCCCGGCTCGATCAGGGCGATCGGACCGTGCTTCAGCTCGCCGGCGGCGAAGCCCTCGGCGTGGATGTAGGCGATCTCCTTGAGCTTGAGCGCGCCCTCCATGGCCACCGGGAAGCCGACGTGGCGGCCCAGGAACAGCACCGAGGTGGTCTCCGCGAAGTCCTTGCCGAGCTGGCGGATCTGGGACTCGTCGTCGATGACGGCCTGGACCTTCTCCGGCATGGCCTGGAGCTCCTCCAGGACGTCCTGGATCTCGTCGGCGAACATGTTGCCGCGCAGCTGCGCCAGGTACAGGCCCAGCAGGTAGGCGGCGGTGATCTGCGCCAGGAACGCCTTGGTGGAGGCGACCGCGATCTCCGGGCCGGCGTGCGTGTACAGCGAGGCGTCCGCCGCACGCGGGATGGAGGATCCGTTGGTGTTGCAGATCGCCAGGACCTTGGCGCCCTGCTCCGAGGCGTGGCGCATGGCCATGAGGGTGTCCATGGTCTCGCCGGACTGCGACAGCGCGACGACCAGGGTCTTCTCGTTGACGATGGGGTCGCGGTAGCGGAACTCGTGCGCGAGCTCGACCTCGGTGGGGATGCGGCACCAGTGCTCGATCGCGTAGCGGGCGACCTGGCCGGCGTAGGCGGCGGTGCCGCAGGCGATCACGACGATCTTGTCGACGGAGCGCAGGACGGACTCGTCGATGCGCAGCTCGTCCAGGGTCAGCTTGCCGTTCTCGTCCAGGCGGCCCAGAAGGGTGTCGCGCACGGCGGCGGGCTGGTCGTGGATCTCCTTGTCCATGAAGGACGGGAAGCCGCCCTTCTCCGCGGCCTCGGCGGACCACTGGACCTCGAAGGGCTTGCCCTCGGAGGGGGCGCCGTCGAAGTCGGTGATCTCGAAGCCCTCGGGGGTGACCGTGACGATCTGGCGGTCCTCCATCTCGACGGCGGACTTGGTGTGATCGATGAAGCCCGAGACGTCGGAGCCCAGGAAGTTCTGGCCCTCGCCCACGCCGATGACCAGCGGGGAGTTCAGGCGGGCCGCCACGATGCGGTCCGGGTGGTCGACGTGGATGGCCAGCAGTGTGAAGGCGCCCTCGAGTCGGGCGCAGGCCAGCTGCATGGCGCGGGTCAGGTCCTGGTCGGCCTGGTTCTCGTAGATGTCGGCGAGCAGGGAGGCGGCGACCTCGGTGTCGGTCTCCGACACGAAGGTGTACCCCTTCTCGGTCAGCTCGCGCTTGAGCTCCACGAAGTTCTCGATGATGCCGTTGTGCACGACGGCCAGGCGGCCACCGGCGACGATGTGCGGGTGCGCGTTCTCATCGGTGGGGCCGCCGTGGGTGGCCCAGCGGGTGTGCCCGATGCCCAGCGGCGATCGCGGGAGGGGGCGCTCGGCGAGCTCGGCATCGAGCGCGGCGACCTTGCCGGCCTTCTTGCGCACCTCCATGACGCCGTCGGCGAGCACCGCTACGCCGGCGGAGTCATAGCCGCGGTACTCCAGACGACGCAGTCCCTCCAGGACCACGTTCAGAGCGTTCCGGTTCTCATCGATCTCGGGGGCTCGCCCGACATATCCCACGATTCCACACATGCCGGGAATGCTACCGCAAACCTTCGGCCGCACACCGGTGTCGGTGCAGGCAGCGGGCACCGACCTGCGACGACAGGGCCCCGCCTCCGTCACACGTCGTCGTCGCTGCTGCGCTCCCGTCGCGCTGCGGTGACGACGACGGCCCCCGCCCCCGCCCCCCGACGGGGCAGGAGCGGGGGCCGACGAGGCCGCGCTGATCAGGCCGCAGCGAAGACCTCGGACAGCGCCGGGAACAGCGGGTGCTCGTCGGCGATGCCGGTCAGGTCGGTGACCAGCGCATCGGTGGCCTGACGATCCCCGCGCGCGGCGGCCAGGCGGGCCTGCAGCTCGGCGGACTCCGGGTCCTCCGGGACGTCGAAGGCCAGGGCCGCGGCGACGGCGGCCACCAGGGCGTCGGCGCTCAGACCGCGCTCGGCGAGCTCGGCGGCCGGGCCGACGAAGCGCTCCGTGCGCGAGATCTTGCGCAGCGGGGCACGGCCCACGCGCTCGACGGTGTCCGGCAGGTGCGGGTTCGTGAAGCGCGTGATGATCTTCTCGACGTAGGCCTGCTGGACCTCCGGCGCGAAACCGAACTTGGCCACGAGCAGCTCCTTGGTCTCGGCCAGCACGGCCTCGACCTGGGAGCGGACCTGGGCATCGGCCAGGACGTCGGAGATCTTGGTGATCCCCGCCTGGCGACCGAAGTACGCGGTGGCCGCGTGCCCGGTGTTGACCGTGAACAGCTTGCGCGTGATGTACGGCTCGAGGTCCTCGACCCAGGTGATGCCCGGGACGTCCGGGGTCTGGCCCTGGAAGGGACCGGACTCGACGGCCCACTCGTGGTAGGTCTCCACGGTGACGTCCAGGCCCTGGCCCGGCGCCTGATCCGGCACGATCCGGTCCACCGCGGTGTTCGCGAAGATCGCGACCTGATCGGCCTCCGGGTACGCGGCGCGGATGGCCTCCGCCAGCCCGTCGGTCGCGTTGATCGCGTTCTCGCAGGCCATGACCGCCACGCGGCCCTCGACCCCGGCCTCGGCGCGGGCGCGCAGGCCCTCGGCGATGGTGGGCCCGATGATCTGCAGGACGCGCGGTCCCACGGCGGTGGTGATCATGTCCGCCGAGACGATCTGCTCGCGCAGCCCGTCCAGGTCGGAGGCCGAGTTCACCCCGGAGAAGCCGGTGACCTCGTGATCGCGGGCGCCCTCGCCGACCTCGTGGACCACGTACGAGTCCTGGTCGTTGATCTGCCCGATCAGAGCGTCGGCGACGTCCGCGAAGACCAGCTCGTATCCGGCCTCGTGGAGCAGGACCCCGACGAAGCCGCGTCCGATGTTGCCTGCGCCGAAGTGCAGTGCCTTCATGAGTTCACCTTTCCGAAGATGTCGAGGATCTCCTCCGGAGTCTGCGCCGCCTCGAGCTGGGCGACGGTCTCCTTCTTGGAGAAGATCTTGGCGATCTTGGACAGCAGGGCCATGTGGCCGCCGTCCGCACCGGCGATGCCGATCACGAACCGGGTCTCCTTGCCGTTCCAGTCCACCGGCTCGTCGTAGCGGATGAAGGACATGGCCGACGTGCGGATGGCCTCCTTCGCCTCGTTCGTGCCGTGCGGGATCGCCAGGCCGTTGCCCATGAACGTGGACACGGACTGCTCGCGCTCGTGCATGGCCGTCACGTAGGACTGCTCGACGGCGCCGACCTCGACCAGGAGGGCTCCGGCCTGGTCGATGGCCTCATCGCGCGAGGCGGCCCGGCCGTCCAGACGGATGGTCTGGGGCGTGAGCACCTTCTGGTCGTCTTGGTGCTCGGCGGCCTCGGAGGCCGGCGTGGGATCGGTCTGCGATCCGGCCGGAGCGGCGACGGCGGTCGCGGTGCCGGCTGCGGCGCCTGCTCCCGCACCAGCTGCGGCGGTGCTGCCCGAGGTGCCCTGCTCGGCCGGGATCTCAGCGGAGCCGGTCGAGCCGCCCTGACGCTGCTCGCGGATGAGCTCGACGATCTCGTCGTAGCGCGGGGACTGCATGAAGTTGTCCACCGTGACGTGATGCACCGAGGGCGTGGGGGTTGCCGCGCGATCGGCCAGGTCCTCGTGCGAGACGAGCAGGTCGTACTCGTCCGTGAGCGAGTTGATGGCCTTGTTGACCACGGTGACGTCGCCGCCGAAGCCGGCGTCCTTGATCTTGCTGCGCAGGACCGAGGCGCCCATGGCGGAGGAGCCCATGCCGGCGTCGCAGGCGAAGACGATGGCCTTGATCTCGGGGATCGAGCCGGCGGAAGCACCTGCAGCGCCGGCGGCGCCGCCGGCTGCGAACATGCCGCCCACGGAGGACTTCTTGCCCTTCATGGCCTCCATGTCGGCGGCCGCCTTGGCCAGGTCGCCCTCGTCGCTCTTGGACATGCGCAGGATGGCGCAGGAGATCGCGGCGGAGACCACGGTGGCGGCCAGGAAGCCCAGGATCACGCCGAGCATTTGGGCGGGCGGGGCGTTGCTGATGAGGAAGATGATCGAGCCCGGGGCAGCCGGTGAGCGCAGACCCGCGTCGAAGAGCAGCTCCACGAGCACACCGGACATGCCGCCCAGGATGGTCGCGATGAGCAGCTGCGGCTTCATGAGCACGTACGGGAAGTAGATCTCGTGGATGCCGCCGAAGGTGTGGATGATGGCCGCGGCCGGTGCGGAGCCCCGCGCCATGCCCTTGCCGAAGATCATGTAGCCGATCAGCACGCCCAGGCCGGGGCCGGGGTTGGCCTCCAGCAGGTAGAGGATCGAGTAGCCCTGCTCGAGGGACTGCTGCGTGCCCAGCGGGGTCAGGATGCCGTGGTTGATCGCGTTGTTCAGGAACAGGATCTTGGCCGGCTCGATCAGCAGCGAGGCCAGGGGCAGCAGCGAGCTGTCGATCAGGAACTCGACGGCCGCACCGGCGCCCGCCATGAGGAGCAGCATGATCGGGGCCAGCAGGAACATGGAGGCGATCGCCATGATCGCGCAGATGATGCCCGCGGAGAAGTTGTTGACCAGCATCTCGAAGCCGGCGGGGATGCGGGGCACGGCCCACTGATCCCACTTCTTGATGACCCAGGCCGACAGCGGGCCCATGATCATGGCGCCCAGGAACATGGGCGAGGCGGGGGCGTCGCCGATGAACACCGGCGAGGAGGCTCCCGAGATGACAACCACACCCCGTTGGCGTCGGTGTTCAGGCGCCCGCCCGATGGGGCAACGAGTGTCATACGGCCAGAATGACACGGTGCTTGGTGGCTGCCTCTTCGAAGCCTGGAGCGCTGCTCGTTTGGGTATGTTGTCCTTGTGCATCTGTAATGGCCGGTGCACCCGAGGCGAGTCCGAGGGTCCTCCCATCGAGGTCAGCGCACTGCCGAGGGTTTGGTGCGGTTGCCAGGAATCTCTAGCATCACCACGTGCCGTTCGATGGGGCTGTCGCCCATCATGACGGTCGTGTGGGAGACGTACTCAGTCAGGTGGTTCGAGGGGGACTTGTCTTTCGGCGGGGTAAGCCTCAGCACAACCAGGAATCCGATGCGGACGTCGGAGGCCTCGTAGGCCACGGTCTGCTTGATGTAGGCGGCCTTGCCGTTCACGGGGATGGCCGTGTGGTCCGCCTTTAATTCCAGGTACAGGTGGAAGCCCGAGAACTGGATTTGGATGTCGACCCGGCCGGAACCGACCTCCTGGACCTCAACGTTCGTGAAGCTGCCGAGCTGGCCCTGACGGAGCCAGTCGTACAGGTCCTTGTGGAGGTCGTGTTCGTCCGCGTCCCGGTCAAAGAGGTAGGATTTCCACGACTCCTGAGAGTTAAGTCGCTGACGGACGAACTTGATGAGCTGGTCGAGCACGGTGGTGACCGCGGAGACCACGTCCTCTTTGAAGTCTGCGCTCGCCGACAGGGCCGCGAGCATCTCTTTCCGTATTGCTGTGACTATCAGATCAGGATCCAGGTCTGTGCTGGCCTCGCGGTCCGCGAGGTCGGCGGAGATGCGGATTAGCTCGTCCTGCGGGACGCTTGCTAGCGCCTCGGCGGCCTTCGGGGCAGATCCGAGAAGGTCGGCTAGCAGGGGCGGTAAATCCGCCGCCTGCTTATCCGGTTTTCCCAGCGGCTCCAGCGCGGCCGTAAGGCTTGCCCGTGCGCAATCTAGGATCTTTTCGGCGGTCGTCACACGGATGCGAAGTTCTTCGTCGTCCTCGGCTTCCGCGAGACGTGCCCGAAGCGCTTCGGTGTGGTCGACCAGGTTCCGCAAGAGCCCGGCACGGGCTGCGAATCCGCTGGCTACCGCTGGACGAAGCACCGCGACAACGCTTTCGTCTCTCGCCCCTCCGAGCGTGAGCTCGTAAGTTCGGGAGGCCGCGTAAATCTCACCGAGGTCGTCAAGCACCACCGAGGCCTCGTACAGACTGTCTCGAGTGAGCGCATCACCGAGATGTGCGAGGTCGTTCGCGAAGCGGCTCCACCCCTGCAGAACAGTCGACTTGCGGTCCCCGCTCCAGTGGTTCAGTCCGTGGGTGTCGAGAGCGAACTCGTCTGCTCGCGCGGCGATGACACGTGCCGTGTCAAGGTCGGCCGCCCAAGTGTCGGCGTCCTTCGGGCCTGGCCCGTTGGGGAGCGACGTCAGGAGGTTCCGCAACAAGCGAAGGGCTGCTTGGAGTAGTTCGGCGTCCTGCCGATCGTCGGCGACGACGACTGCTGCGAGATGTTCCAGGGCGTTGTCGAGCTCGGTGCAGATGTCGGAGGCAGTGGTGAGGTTGAGGGCCTTCGAGACGGAGATGTTGGCCAAGGCCCATGCGGCGTCGGGCGCCACCTCGTGGCGGTAGATCTCGTTACGGACCAGCACGCTGCCGTCGACGGAGGTCGAGTACTTCGGTGCAGCGACGCCTGTCAGGATGTCGATGACTCCGGCAACTTCGTCGTCGAGTGTCCAGTGGTCGAACGCGGTCGTGACCGTGCGGACCACAGCCTGGGCGTAGCGGCGCGGTTGAGGCTCGGGTATGTCCTCCAGGAGTCCCAGCAGCTTGTTCTTTGACCCGTGGCCGCTCACGGCGAGCCGGACGAGAGCCTCGAGCGCAGTTGCGCGACGGACGACGGACGCCTCCGCGAGTCCGTCTTGGACTGTGGTCGGCGGTGCCGCGAGCCGAAGGCACTTGGCTGCGACCCCGTCTCCGGCGAGGTCAGCGAAGACTGCGTTGGAGCACAGAAGATCTACGCCCCACGCAAATGTGCCCGGGTCGGTGGTCTCCAAAACCGCTGCGGCGACAGCAGACAGCGCCGGCATGAGCACGCCGATTTCGGAGCCGTCGCCTGCTGCACGCCCGGCGTCCCGGGCCACGAGCGTGGCGACCGGTCCGAGAAGTGGGTCATCGACAAGCAGGGGTGCTGCGGCCTCGATGGCTGCCCAGCCTCCGAGGGACTCGAGCAGGTCCGCTGCGGGTTCCGTGCCGACGAAGGCTTGTCGGAGCGAGGCGACGACGGCGTCGCGATCGAGCTGATCCGTCATTGCACCTCCTTGTGGGCCTTGGGGATTGAGGACTGTTCTAATCGGTCTTCAGTTGGTCGTACGCGCCGCGTGGCTGGACGCAATCACTTGGTCACCAGACGAAGTCCGTTCCGGTGGCGACCAGCAGGTTGGGCTTCGGGAGGACTTCGATGAGCATGGATCCGTGGGTGGTGGCGACCACGATCTGCAGGTCGGTCTCCTCCGCCACTGCGGTCATGGCTTCCAGCATGATCTTTAGGTCCGCCTCAGGAATCTCCTCGGCTGCCGGCGAATCGACAAATAGCAGACCGGGGTGCCGCCCGACGCCGTCACGGTGGCCCAGCTCGATCAAGGCGATTACCGCCGCGAGCTTGATCCGCAGCTTCTCTCCGTTGGTCAGGCCACTGTAGGTAGCGTTAGCACCGCCCTTGACGATGTCCATGTTGCCGTTGCCTTTGAGTTTCACGCCCGTGATGTTCGTTGACCCGAACCGGCGGGCGAGGACAGCAATGGCTTCCGAGACGGACTCCAGAAGCGGACCTTGGTCGTCCCTAACCCACTTCTTGGTTAATTCGGATGCGGCACGCAGTACGATCAGCTCGGCATCGTCGGCGGCGTCGATGGGCTGCTGGGTGGTCGCGTTCTGAAGCGTCTCGAGCGCGCTCTGAGCGCGCGCCAGCTCGAACTCTGCTTGGAGTCGGGCACGAGCGGCGTCGAGCTTCTCGCGGCCTTCCACGGCCGCACCCTCTGCCTCGACGCGCTTGGCCTCGGCCTGTTGGTGCATCTGCTGCAAGGCTGTCACGCCGGCTTCGGAGTCGGCGACGGCTTCGCGCAGTGCCTGAAGCGGGTCGACATTCTCCTCAACAAGCTCCTCGTCATCGACCTCGCCCTCGCGCTCTTCACCGCCGTCACCGTCCGGGCCGTCGACCTTGATGGCGATTTCCTCATCAAGGTCGAACTCGTGCAGGCACAGGGAACACTCGTGATCGGTTGCCTCGGCGGCGTACCGCTCAAGGGTTACCTTCGTTGAGCAGCGAGGGCATACCGATGGTGTCATCCCGTTGAACATGCGCCGGGCGACCGCATCTTCGGCAGCCGCTTGCTGACGCATCTCTTCGGCACGCAGGTGGGAGCGCACCTCAGCGTCCGAGCTCCGGGCAGTCATTAGCTTTAGCGAAAGATCTTGGGCCTCGCGAGCACGCTCAGAAGCGGTCGAGGCGAGCGCGAACACGGCGTCGACGTCTGGTTCGGTCGTGTCAAACTCGTCGTACAACTCCTGGGCCCTTGCTACCCGATCCTCGGCCAGCTCGAGCGCGGTCGCGGTGACCGACGCCGCGGCTTTCCGCTGGGCCTTGCTCTCCTCGTCCGCATAGGTAAGGGAGTTCAATGCGGTCGCGACCTGTGCGTCGACCGTGGCCCAGCTCGTCCCGACGAACATCTGAAGGATGCGGGTCTTGAGGGTGTTCTCGTTGCCGATGATCGGGTCGAGCTTGTCGGCGTGCACCGTGAGCGCCGCCGCGTAGGAGGGCCAGGTGTGCTCGGTCTCGACACCCTTGGAGAACACCGAGATAGCATCGAGGCGGAGCCGCTCGAGCATGACCGAGCCCATGACTGACTCGAATTCGGCGTGTCCGGAGAATGCACCAAGGACGGTCCGGCTACCCGAGGTGACCTTCTGTTCGACCTTCCCGGCCGGCATGCCGTTGTTGACGTCGAATTCTACGTAAAGCGGGACGCCGTCGACCTCGAACTCGGCGTTGACGTGGTCGACCCAGGAGATGACGTCGGCTTGCAGGTGGCTACGACCGGTGAGCGCCCACATGGTCAGGTGCAGGACTGAGGACTTCCCGCGAAGGTTTGCTTCGGACCCGACACCGTTGACCCCGGCCCCGGGCGTCCAGTTCAGGTCGATAGGCGCGGTCTTCATTGCAGCCGTCGCGGTCTCTCTTCCGGGCGTTTCGGAGTACTGCTTGTTACCGCTCACGTGAAGTCGCTTGACCCGCAGTCGTGCGGGGACGCCGCGGGATGCGGTCGAAGAGACGTCCGCGTCAAGCAGGATCTTCTCGACCTGGGCCAGGTCGATCTCCACTCCGCGGCGCTCGAGTTCGGCGCGGACCGCTTCACCAAGGATGGTCATGACGCTCCTTCTCCGGCCACGCCAGCCGCCATGGTCTGAACCGCAGCCAGCCGTTCACGGACGCCGTCGTGGATAGGTGCGATATTCGTGCCAAGCTTAGTGCGGGCGTACTCGGCCTGTTTGTACTGACGCTTTTTCAGCTTGCTGCCGATGTCGGTCCCGGCGACGAGTGCGACGAGCTCGACTTGGTCGGTGTACCAGGACAAGACCTTCTCGGTGCGCAGGTCTTCGACTGCCTTCCGGCCAGCCTCGGTCAGGAAGAATTGGCTGCGGGCTGTCTTCTTGATGCCGCCTTTGCGGGTGACCTTTGCGAGCCCATAGGCGGAGAGTACAGAGAAGGCGTCGTCTATGGTCTCGTAGGCGCCGTGATGCCAACGGGGCATCGGGTACCAATGCAGGTCGGGTTCGGAGTTATTGAGCAGACCCTCGACGACTTGCAAGTACTCAGCGGTATCCAGCGCCCCTGCCTCGACCATCGTGAGGAGCTCCCCGGCGAGGTAGTCGGGGTTTCGGAGCCAGAAATCGAGCGCTTGCAGGCGTAGCTCAGCGCGAATGACGGCGACACACCCTTTGGGGTCTCCCTGCACAACGGATTCCCCGCATCCATCTAGGAGCACAAGGAGCCGAATCGCGTGCTGCATGACGCTAGGGGCTGGGCGCACCGATTCGTCGGCGTCATCACTCCTGCTCATCGTCCCCTCCATCCGAGACAATGTAGGACCGTTTTTAGACAGTCTATCCGGGGCGGAGGAGCAGCGCGGCTTACTGGCTGCTACGGCGCGTCCCTCGTCCGTCGGCAGCTATCAACAGACCGGGCTGTCACGGCAACAACACCGTCGGCCTGCCGCTGTCGCGGCGCAGGACCGCCGAGGAACCATCCACCAGTTGCCGCTCCCTACCGTGTCAGGGAAGGATCGTGCATCCGACTTCAAGGCGCCAGCAGGTCGGAACCGGCCTTCAGAGCTGCGTCTAGCCGCCGCGAAGGTTCGGTTCGTATCCGGCATGACCCCGGGATGTTGGTTGTTGACGGGTAAGACCACCTAGGTCGTCTCGAAGTAGACAGCTAGACTCGTCTCAACCAATCGGGGTGCACTTTCAATTCCTCGACGAGGTCGCCAGGATGACACCCATGGTGCCCACTGCGCCCACGACGCCGCCGCGGACATCCGCCACGAGCTTGCCGCCCGTGTAGGCGATCAGCAGGGGCAGCAGGTACGTGACCATGGGCCCGACCATGGAGCCGATCTTCTCGTTCGGCGTGAAGCCGGCCGGGATGAACAGAGCGGTGATGATGCCCCAGGCGATGAAGGCGCCGATGTTCGGCATGATCATGGAGGAGAGGAAGGTGCCGAACTTCTGCACGCGGACGCGCGCTCCGCCCTTTTTCTTCTCGGTCTGCGCGGGGGCAGACGCGGTGGCGGTGGTGGACAAGGGACTCCCCTGGTGTTTCAAGTCGCCTCGCCTCGAGGGGCAGGGCCTGCAAGCGGGGCTCACGGACCGGTCTCGAAGGCGGAGTCGAGCGTTGGTGCGGTCTCCGGTCGGAGGGCGCGGAAGGCGTCGGTCTCGACGCGCGTTCGGTCAGCTGGTGGTGCGCTCGAGATGAGCCCCACAAGGGGCAGTGCCCGGATGCTGCCCACAGACTAATGCCCCGCGTCACACCTGGGAACACGCTGAAGCACATCTGACGCACTGGCCGTCTCAGATGTGTCCACAGGCTGCAACGCAGGCACGAGGGTCCGAGGGCGAGCCCGCAGCGGTCCGGGCACGACGACGGGGCCACCCTCCCCTGCGGCGGGGAGAGCGGCCCGTGGAGCCGACGACGATTGCGCGGTCAGCGCAGCGCGTCGGCGATGATCAGCAGAAGATCACTTGACGCTGGTACCGGCGGAGCCCAGGTTCTCGCAGGCCTGGACCACGCGGGCGGCCATGCCATCCTCGGCCTTGGCGCCCCAGACGCGGGGATCGTAGAGCTTCTTGTTGCCGACCTCGCCGTCGACCTTCAGCACGCCGTCGTAGTTGGCGAGCATGTGACCGGCGACCGGGCGGGTGAAGGCGTACTGGGTGTCGGTGTCGACGTTCATCTTGACGACGCCGTAGGACACGGCATCCGCGATCTCCTGCTCGGAGGAGCCGGAGCCGCCGTGGAACACCAGGTCGAACGGGCGGTCCTTGCCGTACTTCTGGCCGACCTCGTCCTGGATCTGCTTGAGCAGCTCGGGACGCAGCTTCACGTTGCCCGGCTTGTAGACGCCGTGCACGTTGCCGAAGGTCAGCGCCGTGATGTAGCGGCCCTTCTCGCCCAGGCCCAGGGCCTCGACGGTCTTGATGGCGTCGTCGGAGGTGGTGTAGAGGGTGTCGTTGATCTCGCCAACGACACCGTCCTCCTCGCCGCCGACGGCGCCGATCTCGACCTCCAGGACGATGTGCGCCTTGCCGGTGCGCTCGATCAGGTCCGCGCCGATGCGCAGGTTCTCGTCCAGGTCGATCG
This sequence comes from Kocuria sp. 2SI, assembly GCF_005502825.1. Lineage (NCBI taxonomy): Bacteria > Bacillati > Actinomycetota > Actinomycetes > Micrococcales > Micrococcaceae > Kocuria > Kocuria sp. 2SI. Next base: position 134,662 of record NZ_SCNB01000001.1, read on the forward strand.
CGGAGCCGTCCCACATGTGCGACTGGAAGATGGGGTCCTCGCCGCGGGCGACGGCCTTCTCCGACTCCTCCAGCAGCGGCAGCACGAAGCCCTCGAGCTTGTCCTGCGGGCAGTGGTCGGTGTGCAGGGCGATGTTGACGTCGTACTGCTTGGCGACCTCGCGGGCGAAGGCGGCGAAGGCCAGCGAGCCCACGACCATGTCCTTCTTGGAGGAGCCGGACCAGTAGGCGGCGCCGCCGGTGGAGACCTGGACGATGCCGTCCGAGCCGGCCTCCGCGAAGCCGCGGATGGCGGCGTTCAGGGTCTGGGAGGAGGTGACGTTGATCGCGGGGTACGCGAAGCCCTTCTCCTTGGCGGTGTCGAGCATCTGGCCGTAGACGTCAGGTGTGGCGATGGGCATGCCTGGCTCCTTCTTCCTCTGGAGGATCTCCGGACGGACGCTGAGCTGCGCGGCCCGGTACGTGCTCCCTCCAGTCTAGGCCGTGCGCTCTCGCGGCGGCAGGCTCCTGCACCCGGTGGCCTCAGTTGCCGGTCGCGGCCGGGTCCACACGCAGCACGACGCCGCGATGCGGCTCCAGCACGATCGAGCCGCCCACGGTCCGACCCTGCCCGTCGACGAGCCCAGGAGGCAGATCGATCCGCCGCCGGCGTCGTCCGTCCTGGTTCAGGTTCACGGCGGCGAAGCCGTGCGCGAACCGCCGCTGCCAGACGTGCCGATCCCCCTGCGGCTCCTCGAGGGGGGCACCCAGGTCCATGTCGAGCTCGGGGACGTGCTGGAGCTTGGAGTAGTCGTCGTGGCCGGTGGCCGAGTAGGCACCGCGGCCCTCGCCGAAGATCCAGAAGGCCGCCAGGCCGTACAGGAAGTTCGGGTGGGTGTCGGTGCCGTCCGTGGGAACCCGCAGGATCGACAGCCCAGGCCCGGCAGCCTGGGGCAGCTGTGCCTCGGCGGTGACGGGGTCGAACAGGTCGGTGGGGCTGTAGCCCAGCCAGACCTCCTCGAACCCGCCGCCCCAGCGCGCGTGCTCCTGCCAGCGCCCCGGTGTGCGCCGGGACTCGGCGATGTTGGGGATCAGCACCTTGCCGTGGTCCTGCAGCCCCGCCCCGGCCGCGGCCACGAGCTCGCCCAGGGCCTCGCGGATCTGCGCCATGGACTCGATCCCCTGAAGGGGCACGTCCAGGCCGTAGTAGTCGTCGTAGACGTCGTTGTCGGCCATGACGCCGTCGAACGGGGAGCCCTCGAGCTCGGCCACGACATTTCGGACCCATCGCTGCCGATACCGCGGATCCCACACGGCCATCTGCCAGTGCCCCGGATAGCGCTGCCACTCGATCCGAGATCCGTCCGGGCGCCGGGCGAACCAGTCGCCGCCGGCGCCCTCGGCCTCCGCGTGGGAGACGCCCGAGGAGTAGACGGGCCCGGGCTCGTAGGAGCGCGTGGAGGACAGGCACTTGTAGCAGATGACCGTCATCTCCGGGCGGCGGCGCTTGAGCTGCGCCGCCGCCTCGAGCTCCCAGGGCTGCAGGATCGCTGCCCGGTAGTGCTCGGCTGCGAAGTCGAGCTCCTCCGGGCGCAGGGGCTCGCCGTAGCGGATCCAGGCCCCGGCACCGCTCACCGGCGGTGCCCGGACTCGCGGATCGCCGCGAGGTCGAACACGGTGTCCAGCTGCGAGACCGCGGACTCGTCGGCCTGCTGGGCCGCAGCGGCCAGCGGGCCGTCCACCGGGTCGAGCAGCTCGTAGTCCTCGAGGTACAGCGAGGCCGGCACGCGGCCGGGGATCCCGCCGAGCATCCGGTAGAGCTGGTTGTAGGAGGCCATGACCTCGTGCAGCTGGAAGAAGTTCTGCACGCGGTCGCGAGCGGTCTGGCTGTAGGCGCGATAGCGCTCGGGATCGCTGATCACCGCGCGGATGCCGTCGGCCATCATGCGGGTGTCGCCGGCCTCCACGAGCTGACCGCAGGGGCCGTAGACCTGATCGTCGGCGCCCTTGAGGTCGTCCCAGATCAGCTGCTGCATGCCGCCCACGTTGGTGCCCACGGTGGGGATGCCGGCGGCCATGGCCTCCAGGACCACGATCGGCTGGCCCTCGTTGTAGGACGGCAGGACCAGCAGGTCGAACTCGTGCAGCATCTCGCGCACGTTGACCGTGCCGTAGATCGTGACCATGTCCTCGAGGTCCAGGGCCTTGATCTTCTGCAGGCACATGTCGCGATAGCCCGGATCGTGCTCAGTGGGGCCCAGCACGTGCAGGTGCACGTTGCCGTGCCCGGACTCGCGCAGCATGGACATGGAGTCCAGCAGGTCGAGCAGGCCCTTGATGGGCACCAGGCGGGCGATGTAGACGAGGTTCCAGGTGTGGCTGGACGGATCCGCGAGCATGGACTGCATGGCCTCGGCCCGGGCCATGTACGGGCGCTCGAACTCGTCGATGACCATGCCGTTGGGCAGCACGACCGCCTTGTCGATGTCCGAGCCCAGCGAGGCTGCCTCGGCGATCGCCGACGGATAGAGGTAGGTGACCACCTTGGCCGACGGATAGCAGAAGTGGCCCATCTCGATCCACCAGGCCATCCAGGCCCGCTCCTCGGCGGAGACGTCGAAGGTGCGGTAGTCCCCGGAGGCGATCGGCAGGGCCATGTTGCGCCCCAGCAGGGTGTTCACGGTGTCGCGGACGTACAGGTTGTGCTCGGTGAGCAGGAAGGACGTGCCGTGCTCGCGCGCCGCGCCGGCGGCCATGAGCGAGGCATAGCCGGTCGTGTGCGCGTGGTAGACGCGAGCCCGCGGCATGGTCTCGCCCAGCACCGCATGCGCCAGCGAGAAGTAGTTGCGCAGCAGCCAGAACGCGTCCGACAGGGACATCCCGAGCCCCGGCAGGCGGCGGGAGACGCCCTCCATGAACTCGCGGGTGCCCAGCAGCGCCCACAGCGGGTACGTGCGGGTGGACTCGAGCATGCCCTCCTCGAGCAGCTCCCACAGGGGGCCGTCCTCGCGGCGCTCGGACAGGGCCTCCAGGGCGTCGAAGAGCCGCTCCACGAGACGGCGGCGCTCGCTCGGGCTCATGCCCAGGGCCTCGGGGCGCACCGAGGAGAAGTCGTGGCGGTGCTCGTCGAGGGCCAGGAAGACCGGACGGACCCACTTCACGTTCGAGGGGACGTCGTAGAGATCCGTCAGCGGGGAGTTCGAGTCCCAGGCGATGTGGATGATGCCGAACTCGATGTCCGGGTTGCCCACCACGATGTCGTGCACTACCGCGGAGACGCCGCCCTTGAGATAGGGGTAGGTCGACTCCATGACGATCGCGACGTCGACCTCGGGGTAGTCCCCGCTGCGGACCGCGACGGCCGGGATGGACATGTCGGTCGAGGGCGTGCCGAAATCCGGGCGACGGCGCCCGAGGGCGCTGGTGAGGTGGTCGAGGATGCTCATGCGGAAGTCTCCTGTGCGGCGATGCTGCGCGGGTCTGGGGGTACGGCGGACGACGGGGCGTCGGCAGGCGGGGCCTGCAGGGGGTCGGCGCGCGAGAGCCCGGCGCCGACCCGAGGGGTCACCAGGCGACGGCGTGGCGCCAGAAGAGCGTGTACTCCGGCTGCGACCAGTGCCGCTTGTAGAGGACCCAGGCGATCGTGACCAGGACCAGGTCGGCCAGCAGGACCACTCCGTAGGCGCTGAGCACGGGCAGCGCCGCGAAGGACAGCGCGAGCACGGCGATGTGGATGGCGCCCAGGGACTGCGGGGCGAACCGCTCGCCGATGTAGTCCAGCTCGTAGCTGAGCATGGTCAGCATCAGGAAGCACCAGGACGACAGGGCGACGACGACGGCGAGCATGAGCTGCTCGGGGAAGATCGAGCCCAGCACCAGGGAGCAGGCCAGGGTGAGGACCATTCCCAGGGCGCCGGTGCGCAGCACCGAGCGGTCGATCACCCGGGACAGGCGTCCCGAGGTCGAGACGAGCTCGGTCATGGACTCGCCCTGGATCGCGGTGTGCAGGCCCTGGATGGACTTGTCCACGGCCGGGGCCAGGTTCACGAAGTAGAAGTTGTAGGCCAGCACGGCGGGCAGCATGGCCATGAAGACCACGATCACGTGGAAGCCGCCGTCGGTGCTCAGGAAGAGCACGAACTTGTCCGCCCACAGCACGGCGCCCAGCAGCAGGCCGCGCACGAGGTCCTTGGCGACGTCCTGGTGCGCCAGGCGCTGCACGGCCGCGATGTGGCGCAGGTTCCCGCGGATGAACCAGAGCTGGGTCGCGGCGGCGGCCAGCGGCGGCAGCCACACCCAGGTGGGGGCCACGGCCAGCGCCAGGGCGTAGGCGGCCCAGGCGGCGGCCCAGTGGCCGCGGTTCTGGCCCACGTTGGCGATCACGAGCGACTGGACGAACAGCAGGTGCAGGAGGCACAGCACTCCGTAGAGCCCCACGGCCTGCAGGTTCCACCCGGTGGCCAGCCACAGGGGCACGGCGAAGAGGACGACCAGCGGCATGGACTGCACGAACATGGGCAGCCAGCCCTGGCAGAACCGCCGTGCGATCCGGTCCATGTCCTTCTCGGCCATCATCTCGGCGATGCCGCGGTAGGCCGGCATGCAGGCCGCCTGGGCGAGCCAGGGGGTGGTGATCGAGCTGGCCAGGATGATGTGCGTCAGCGAGACGCCCGCGAACTCCTGCTGGGAGATCGTCGGCGAGACCAGCGGGAACACGATGTTCAGCAGGATCAGCGGCGACAGGTAGAGCACCAGGGCCACGCCCTGGCGCATGGTGCCCGCGCTCTCGTGCTCTCCCACGATCGCGGAGTTGAGCCTGGTGCTGGGCATGGACATCACGGTCACCAGGCCGATGACCACGCCGGCGGCCAGGACGATGCCGCGCTGCCCCTGGGGGACGCTCGGCAGCAGCAGCGGAACGGCCAGCGTGGCCAGTGCCGCGACGGCGATGGTGATGATGCGTCGACGGCTGTAGACGTCGTGAAGGACTTCGGACACGGTGGCCATGGCTCTCCCCGGAAATCGTGCGCCGACGAGATGACATGCCTGCGGACCCCCCGGTCCTCACGGACTCCCCGGTCCGCTGAGCTGTCAGACATTCCTGCGGGAATGGTCGTCGCGCCCCTCAAGAATGGGCCGGGACGACGGGAGCATTCCCGTCTTTTCGCGGTGACCTGCATCTCGGTTCCGCTCCAACCAGGGACGATGAACTGTCATAGAGGGAGGTCATGCCTGCGATCATGCGGATCGTTCATTTTCAGGACACGACCGCGATCACACCTGTTCGCGCTGGTCGCAGCGGACTATGACGAGTTGCTACGCGCCGGTACGATGAATTCGCACTTATAAAGGTGCAATAGCAGTTCTAGAGAGGCAGGTCTCAGCTCTCTCCAGCGGGGATCTGCCCGTGGACATGCCGTCGGATCCACGCATGCATCGTCACGGCTGCCGCGGCACCGGCATTGATCGAGCGGGTCGAGCCGAACTGCTCGATCGCCACGGTGGCCACTGCCGCCTCCAGGACCTCGGGCGAGACGCCGGGGCCCTCCTGCCCGAACAGCAGGACGCAGCGCTGCGGCAGGTCGAAGAGCTCGAGCGGCTCGGAGCCTGCCACGTTGTCCACCGCGATCACCGGCAGCCCCTCCTGCCGGGCCCAGGCCAGGAACTGCTCAGTGCTGGGGTGGTGGCGCAGATGCTGGTAGCGATCCGTCACCATGGCCCCGCGCCGGTTCCAGCGGCGGCGCCCGATGATGTGCACCTCCCTGGCCAGGAAGGCATTCGCGGTGCGCACCACCGAGCCGATGTTGAAGTCGTGGCCCCAGTTCTCGATCGCCACGTGGAAGCCGTGGCGCCGCTCGTCGAGGGCGGCCACGATGGCCTCCAGCCGCCAGTAGCGGAACTCGTCGACCACGTTGCGGCGGTCGCCGTGGCGCAGCAGCTCGGGGTCCCAGTGCTCACCGTCCGGCCATGGGCCCTCCCACGGGCCGACGCCGACCTGGTGCGGCCCGTCTTCCGCTGGCGGCTCAGTCAAGCCCGAGCTCGTCCTTGCCGAAGGCGTACAGGCAGGGCACCCCGGCGGATTCCTCGATGCGCTCCTTGGCGCCGGTGGCGCGGTCCACGATGATCGCGACGGCGACCACCTCCGCCCCGGCGCGCTGCAGCGCCTCGACCGCGGTCAGCGCGGAGCCGCCCGTGGTGGAGGTGTCCTCCACCACGACGACGCGGCGGCCCTCGACCGAGGGGCCCTCGACCTGGCGCCCCATGCCGTAGGACTTCTGCGCCTTGCGCACCACGAAGGTGTCGATGGGACGCCCGGCGTCTCCGGCGGCACGCATGATCGCCGAGCCGACGGGGTCGGCGCCCATGGTCAGCCCCCCGGCGGCGTCGAACTCGATGCCGGCGTCATCCAGCAGCTCCAGCATGACCTGCCCCACCAGACGGGAGGCCTCGTGCTGCAGGGTCACGCGGCGCAGATCGATGTAGTAGTCGGCCTCCATGCCGGAGGCCAGGGTGACCCGTCCGCGCACGACGGCGAGCTCGACGATGAGCTCGCGCAGCCTCTCGCGAGCTGCGGCGGAATCCGGGGCGGTCTGCGTCTGAGTGGTCATGGTGGAGATTCTAGGCGGCGGGGCAGTCGTGGCCCGGGTAGCGCAGCCCGATCTGGGCGCGCATCTCATCCAGCAGCTCCATCTGCCGCAGGGTGTCGGCCCACGGCATCACGGGCGATTCCTGCAGGCCCTCCTGGACGCAGCGGGTGGCCTCGCGCATCTCGTAGCAGTACCCCGCGCCCTGGACCTCGAAGCTCTCCTCCCTTCGGCCGCCCTGGAGATCGACCACGGTGAACGAGGCCGGGCGGTGCATGGGGGAGGCGATCTCGATCATGCCCTGCTCACCGGAGATCACCGCGCGGCGCGGACCCTGGGACAGCAGCGAGACGGCCATCTGGGCGCCTCCGTGCTCGGTCTGCAGGGAGATCTGCGTGAGCCCGTCGACGTCGCCGCGGAAGACCGCCGAGGCGCTCAGCCGGGTCGGCTCCCCGAGGGCCAGCCACGGCCAGTGCAGGGCGTAGCAGCCCATGTCGAGCAGGGCGCCGCCGCCGGCGTCGACCCGCCACAGGCGATGCTGGTCGTCATCGGGGCCGCGGAAGCCCAGGTCCGCCTGCACCCAGCGGGGACGCCCGATCTCCCCGGAGTCCAGGATCTTGGCGATCCGCCGGCGCACCGGCAGGAAGCGCGTCCACAGCCCCTCCATGAGGAACAGCCCGCGCTCCCGAGCCAGCTCGATCGCCTCCCGCGCCTGTGCGGCAGTCATGGTGAAAGCCTTCTCGCAGACCACATGCTTGCCCGCCTCCAGCGAGGCCATCAGGTGCTCGTGATGCTGCCCGTGGGGCGTGGCGATGTAGACGACGTCGACCTCCGGGTCGGCGAGCAGCCGCTGCATGCCGTCCACACCGCCACAGGCCCGTTCGATCCCGTGCTCGGCAGCGAAGGCCTCTGCGGAAGCGGCGGTGCGCGAGGAGACGGCGACCATGCGGGCATCGGCCAGGGCGGCGATGTCCGGCACGACCTTGCGGGCGATGGCTCCGGTGGAGATCACGCCCCAGCCCAGGGTGCGGCCGGTGGCGGTCAGGACGGGATCGGAGGCGCTCATGGAGGCCATGCTGGCACGCGGCACCGACTCAGCGGATCCGCCCGGCCTCCAGATGCAGGGTGCGATCGGCCAGCGCGCGGGCGTCGTCCGGGTCGTGGGTGACCACCACGGCGGTGCGGACCTCGAGCAGGCGCGCGAGCAGCTCGCGCAGGTCCTGCGAGCCCTCGGCATCCACGGCCGCCAGCGGCTCGTCGAGCAGCAGCACCTCCGGCTCGGCTGCCAGGGCGCGAGCCAGGGCGACGCGCTGGGACTGCCCGCCGGAGAGCTCGTGGGCGCGGCGCCGGGCGTACTGCTCGGTGCCGGTCGCCTCGAGGCAGCGGCGGGCCCGTCGGCGGGACTCGGCACGGCTGGCCCCAGCGCTGCGCGGGCCGAAGGCGACATTGTCGAGCACGTCCAGGTGCGGCAGCAGCAGCGGGTGCTGGGCCATGAGGGTGATCCGGCGCCGATGCGGCGGGACCCAGAGGCCGCGGCCCCGCAGATCCATCAGCCGGCGCCCGCCGAGCTCGAGGCTGCCCCGATCGGGCACCAGCAGCCCGGCCACCACCTCCAGGATCGTGGACTTCCCGGAGCCGTTGGGGCCCCTCAGAGCGACGGTCTCCCCGTCGGCGACCTCGAAGGCGACGTCGAGCCCGCGCTGGGCGAGCGCGAACTGCACGCGCAGGCTCACGGGCGCTCACCGCCGGAGCCCAGCGGGGCGGCGGCAGCGACGGGGTCGCGGGGGCTGTCGCTGCGGGGCTCGACTTCCCGGGCGCGGGCATCGCGAGCGCGCGCAGGCCGAGCCCGTTCGAGCTGCCGCGGCGCGGACAGCCCCACGATCAGCACCGCGACCAGCACCAGCACGAGCGCCAGCGCCACGGCCGCCTGCGGATCGGACTCCCGCTGCAGATAGATCTCCAGGGGCAGGGCCCGGGTGACGCCCTGCAGCGACCCCGCGAAGGTCAGGGTCGCGCCGAACTCCCCCAGGCACCGGGCGAAGGCCAGGACCGCGCCCGAGCCCATCCCCGGCAGCACGAGCGGCAGCGTGACCCGGCGCAGCACGGTCGACGGCGAGGCCCCCAGGGTGGCGGCGATCGCCTCGTGCCGATCGCCGGCGCTGCGCAGGGCGCCCTCGACCCCCACGACCAGGAAGGGCAGCGCCACGAAGGTCTGCGCCAGCACCACCGCAGCCGTGGAGAAGGCGATCTCGATCCCGAGCGCCTCCAGGTGGCGCCCGAGCAGCCCGACCCGACCGAAGACGTAGAGCAGCGCCAGCCCGCCCACCACCGGCGGCAGGACCAGGGGCAGCAGCACGACCGAGCGCACGAAGCGGTGGCCCGGGAAGCTGGTGCGCGCCAGGATCAGCGCCATGGGCGTGCCCAGCACCAGGCACAGCGCGGTGCTCACGGCGGCGGTGCGCAGGCTGAGCCACAGGGCATCCAGCGAGGCCTCGGACGTGATGAGCGGCCAGAGCCGCCCGGGCTCGATCCGCAGGATCATCCCGAGCACGGGCAGCACGATCAGCAGCGCGCCGACGACGGCGGGGATCAGCAGCCAGCCGGGGAGGGCCAGGCGGGGGCGTCGGGCCCGCGGAGGCCTTCCTGCTCCAGCCGTACGCCGCGCTCTTCCCCGGCTCGCTGCTCGGTCCCCGCGTCCGGCACCGTCCGCGGGGCACTGCTCATCAGCGCTGGGCTGCCCGGACTGCTCGCTCACGGAGCGCCGAAGCCCTGCTGCTCGAGCCGCTCCCGCCCGGTGTCGCTGCGCACGAAGTCGGAGAACTCCTGGGCCAGGTCCTGGTCCTCGGAATCGGTCAGGACCGAGATCGGGTAGCGGTTGACGGCCCGGTCGGCGTCGGGGATCTCGATCTCCTCGACCTGATCACCCGCGGAGGTGACGTCGGTGCGATAGACCACGCCTGCGTCCGCCTGGCCCGAGGTCACCTTGCCCAGCACGTCCGTCACGGAGCCCTCCTCGCTCACCGCGGCCACCTCCACTCCGGTGACGTCCTCGAGCTCGACGGTCGCGGCGCCGCAGGGCACGCGCTGCTCGCAGATCACGGTGTCGAGCGCGGCGGAGGAGAGGTCCTCCCAGGACTCGACTCCACCGGGATTGCCAGCCGGCACCGCGATGGTCAGGGTGTTGGTGGCCAGCGTCTGCGGCTCGCTCTCGAGCAGCTGGCCCTCGGAGGCCTGGTCCATGGTGCGCTCATCGGCGGTGGCCAGGATGTCGGCGTCGGCGCCCTCCTCCAGCTGGGAGACCAGCGCGGAGGAGCCGGCGAAGCTGAGCTGCACGTCCACGCCGGGGTGGTCCTCCTCGAACTGCTCGGCCAGATCGGTGAAGCTGTCCGTCAGCGAGGCGGCCGCGAAGACCGTCAGCGTCTGCTGCTCCTCGCCGTCCTCTTCCAAGCCTCCGCAGCCGCTCAGGGCCAGCGCGGCGACGGCCGCCAGGGCCAGCGGGCGGAGGGCGCGCGCGCTCATCGCCCCTCCCCCGGGACGTCGACGACCACGTGGGTGGCCTTGACCGAGGCGGTGGCGATCGAGCCGGGCTCCAAGCCCAGCTCCTGCACGGCCTCCGTGGACATCAGCGAGACCACGCGGTGCGGACCGCACTGCATCTCGACCTGGGACATCACCGTGTCCGAGCAGACCTCGGTGACGAGCCCGACCCAGCGGTTGCGCGCCGAGCTGACCACGGCCGTGGGGTCCTCCGGCTGATGGGCCTGGCTCTTGGCCAGCTGCGCCAGCTCGAGGGCATCGACCACGCCGCGCCCGGCGTCGTCGCGGTGCTCCGTGAGCCTGCCCGCCGAGATCCACCGCCGGACGGTGTCGTCGCTGACATCGAGGAAGGAGGCCGCCTGGGCCACCGAGAGCGCCTTCATGCGCCTCACTGTATTCCGGATCCGCAGATGCGGCAAGAGGTTGCCTGATGTTCCGCAGATCGGGCTTCATGCGGGGTTTCCGCCCGCACTCAGAGCCCACGTCCCCGGACGTGCAGGCTGGCTACAATGAGTCCATGCGCAAACTGCAGAAGGCGATCATCGAGGAGATGGGCGTCCAGCCCCGGATCGATCCGGCGCAGGAGGTCCAGCGCCGCGTGCAGCTGCTGTGCGATTACGCGGCGGCCTCCCACTGCCCTGGATTCGTCCTGGGGATCTCCGGCGGTGTGGACTCGACCCTGGCCGGGCGGCTGGCCCAGCTGGCCGTCGAGCAGATGCGGCAGGAGGGGCGGGAGGCCTCGTTCGTGGCCGTCCGCCTGCCCTACCGCGTGCAGGCCGACGAGGACGACGCCCAGGAGGCCCTCCGCTTCATCCGCGCCGACGAGGCGCTCACGGTCGATGTGGCCCCCGGAGCCGACGGGATCGCCCAGCAGGTCGAGGCCGCCCTGGGCGCTGCGACCAGCGACTTCAACAAGGGCAATATCAAGGCCCGCGTGCGCGCCGTGGCCCAGTACGCGATTGCAGGCCAGCGGGGCCTGCTCGTGCTCGGCACGGACCACGGCGCCGAGTCCGTGACCGGCTTCTTCACCAAGTTCGGCGACGGCGCCGCCGACGTCCTGCCGCTGTTCGGCCTGGACAAGCGCCAGATCCGCAGCATCGTCCGCCACCTCGGCGGGCCCGAGTCGCTGTGGTCCAAGGCCCCCACCGCCGATCTGCTCGACGCCTCCCCCGGTCGCACCGACGAGGACGAGCTCGGGCTGGGCTACGACAGCATCGACGACTATCTCGAGGGCCGCGAGGTCCCCGACGAGATCGCCGAGCGGATCGAGGCTCGCTGGCGGATGACCCGGCACAAGCGCACCACCCCGGCCACGCTGCTCGACGACTGGTGGCGCTGAGCACTCGCTGAGGGGCCCGGGCGCCAGCAGCCCAGGCCGCGGCCCTCAGGCGCGGCGCAGCAGGATGCCCTGGTGCGCGCGCAGGACCTGGGTGCCGCGCATCGGGGCCCCGTCCGGGCCCAGCATGCCCTCAGGGATCGTCACATGACGGCGACGCCGCCCGTCGGAGGCCAGGTTGACCACGGCCCAGCCGCCCTCGAACTCGCGCGACCACATGCTCACCACGCCCTCGGCAGGTCCCAGCGGGGCTCCGAGGTCCCACTGCATCTCCGGGATCCAGTGCGCCCGGGTGCCGTCGCGGGAGCCCGCTGCGAAGCGGCCGCGCCCGGCGCCGAAGACCCAGAACGCCGCCAGCCCGCAGCGCACGAGCTGCTGCTCCTGGGCCTGGTCCAGCTCGGTGCGACGCAGCAGCGACGCCGCGATCGGCATCCGCACGAGCACGAGCTGCTCGGCCGGCACCCGACCCGGGCCCTCGCTCGTGATGAGCGAGGCCTGCTGCCGGGCGGCCCCGGGATCGAGCATCCGGCCGTGGGCGGTGCTCAGCCACGTCGGCTCGCACACCCCGCCCCAGGCCGAGAGCTCGACCCAGCGCGCAGGCATCCGCCGCGCGTCCTCGACGACGGCGATGAGCAGCTTCCCGATCCCGTTCAGCGCCTCGCCGGCCTGGCGGATCAGGGCATCGTGCGCCTCGCGCAGCTGCGTGTCGGAGCCCAGGTCCGGCAGCGGGAGGTCCAACGGGTGGTCGTAGAGGTCCAGGTCATCGGCCAGCACGCCGTCGAAGGGCGAGTCCGACAGCTCGCGCACGATCGCCTCGGTCCAGGCGGTGCGGCAGGCCGGGTCCCAGATCCGCAGCTGCCACTGGCCCGGGTGCGCCTCCCATGTGATGGCCTCCTCGGCCCGGCTGCGCGCCACCCAGCCGTTCGCCTCGGCTTGGTCGCAGGACAGCCCGTTCGAGTGCACGGGGCCGGTCTCGGACTCGTCCACGATCAGCGTGCGCCGGCGGCACAGCACCACGACCGCCGGGTCCTCGGACTTCAGCCGTTGCGCCGCGGCCGTCTCCCACGGCTCCAGCACGACCGTGCCGACCTCGCCCACGGCGTGCCCGATCTCCAGTGCGCGCCTGCCCTCGCTGGCGGCGCCTCCCAGCCGCACCCACGCGCCCGGACGGCCGCCCCCGATGCGCTCTCGAGCGCTGTCCGTCGAATCGGCCATGTGCTCCGCTCCCCCTTCTCGTCGGCCGGCGCGCACTGCGCACGACCCGTGCCCGGTCGCGGACGATGCCGTCGCCGGGACTCCCCTGTACCGGGCGACGGCCCCCACCGTCGCCCCTGCGCCGCTGCCCGCGGCGCCGCGCGATTCCGCGCTGGGCAGACACATTGGAACCGACCGCGCATCGCAGCGGCAACGCGGGGCATGTCCCCTCAAGGGCGAACGGCACGGCCAGCACACCCCCCCCTGCGAGCCCCGACGAGCACAGGATCGATGCCGCCCGGTTCCAACGACAATCATCATCTCTGCACGTCAGCAACGTGTTCCGGAGCACCCGGCTCGCACGTGGGCGGACACCGCCGATCTGGGGTCGGGCTGAATCGCGGCGGATGTCTGTGACCCGTTGTGTCGACGGGCTCCCGGCCTCCGGCCCGCGTGCTGCGTCGACTCCCCCGGCTGCGGCGTCAGCCGGCACCGATACCCTGAGGCCCATGAAGATCGCCACCTGGAACGTGAACTCGATCCGTGCCCGCGCCGATCGCGTGGAGGCCTGGCTCGAGCGCACGGACGCCGACGTCCTGGCCATCCAGGAGACCAAGGCCAAGGACGAGTCCTTCCCGTGGGAGGCCTTCGAGTTCTCCGGCTACGAGGTCGCGCACTTCGGGCTGAGCCAGTGGAACGGGGTGGCCATCGCCTCGCGCGTGGGCCTCGAGGACGTCGAGCGCACGTTCCCGGGGCAGCCGTCATTCGGCAAGGAGGGCCAGGAGCCCGTCCAGGAGGCGCGCGCGATCGCCGCCACCTGCGCAGGGGTGCGCGTCTGGTCTCTCTACATCCCCAACGGCCGCGGCCTGGACGACCCGCACATGGTCTACAAGCTCGAGTGGCTCTCGGTGCTGCGCGATCGCGCCCGCGAGTGGTTGCGGGAGGATCCCCGGGCGCAGATCGCCCTGGTGGGCGACTGGAACGTGGCACCGCAGGACCACGATGTCTGGGACATGCAGTTCTTCCTGGACAACGGCATGACCCACGTCTCCGCCCCGGAGCGCCGGGCCTTCCAGGCGTTCCTGGACGAGGGCTATCGCGACGTCGTGCGCGAGCGCCTGCCCGGCCCGGAGGTCTACACGTACTGGGACTACACGCAGCTTCGCTTCCCCCGCAACGAGGGCATGCGCATCGACTTCCAGCTGTGCTCCCCGGCGCTGGCCGAGCGCGTCTCGGATGTGTCGATCGACCGCGACGAGCGCAAGGGCAAGGGCGCCTCGGATCACGTGCCGGTCGTCATCGAGGTCGAGTGATGCCCGCCGTCGTCGCGGTGACGGGGTCGCTGCCGTGGCGCCGCTGAGCGGGCTCGGAAGCGCCTGGCGCGCATCGACCGCACCGGCGCAGCGCTTCGCCCTGCGCGTGTACGTGCCGCAGGACGACCTCGACGGCATCTACCAGCCCCTGGTCCCCGCAGCGGTGCCGCCGGAGGAGGGCTCGGCAGCGCAGCTCGAGGAGCAGCTGGTCCGGCTGGCCGTCGCCGAGGACGGCTCCCTGCCCCCGCGCTTCGACGCCCTGTGGAGACTGCCGAGCTCAGCCGCTCCGGCGCACCCGGGCGAAGGCCCGCCCAGGCCGCTGTTCCACCCGTCGCAGCGCCTGCGCCGCAGCCTGCAGCTGTTCGCCGCGGCCGAGGAGGGCGATCAGGACGCCGCGCTGCTGTCCCTGCTGCTGCCGCATGACGAGGTCGTCGGCCGTGCCCGGAGTGCTGCCCCCGAGCATTTCCTGCCGCAGTACGCCCGCCAGTCGGACTGGACGGTGCCGCTGTCCTGGTTCGCCCTGTTCCTCGAAGAGGACCTGGTGCGCACCCCGTTCCGCGGGCGGATCGTCCACCGGCTGATCGCCCCTGCCTCCGTGGCCGCCCAGCGCGCCGGGGAGGCCTCCGGGACCATCGCGTCGCTGCAGCGCGAGGACGTGGCCGAGCTCGCCGAGGATCTGCAGCGGCTGTCGCGATGGGTCGGCTCCTTCGGGCACGGGGCGCTCATCACCCTGGACTACGGCGCGGTCGCCGATCGCCTGCAGCCGGACGAGAGCCCCCGCGACATGGCCGATGCCATGGCCTTCGCCCGCGACGGAGACCTGGAGTCCACGGCGCTCGCCCTGCGGCGGCTGGTGCGCCGCTGGCTGCCGATCGCGCAGCTGGAGCACGCGAGCTGAACCGCACGGGTTCGGCTCCGCCCTGATCAGGCCCCTTCCGCTCCCGGATGCCGTAGAGACACGTGCGGAGACCTCGGCGGACAGCTCGAAGGCCGTGACCCCCAGGCCGGAGAGGTGCTCCTCCGGCAGCCAGACGACGAAGCCCTCCTCCTCCATGACCCGCAGGAGGTGATAGGCCGAAGAACGGGGCAGCTCGAGCGCCGAGGCGATCGACGCCGCAGCCACCGGACCGCCCCGGCCCGCCAGGTTGCGCAGGGTGCTGCTTGCCGCCGGGACCTTGGATCAGGCCATGGACTTCATCCTCCACGTCGTCGTGAATGCCCTGAGGGCCTCGTGCGCACAGGGCGATCGGGTCGTCGTCGACCCCGGCTCAGTGAATGTGCATCTAGCACTGTGCCACTCGAATCGGCGGAGGCGAACCGCACCTGCCAAGATGTGTGCTGCGGCTCGGGAGGATATGCCATCGCGGACAGATCCTCAGCCCACTGCCTGCCCGAGCGCACCCCAGAGCTGGATCTTCAGGAGAGCCCATGACCCACCACGACCCTGCCCGGCAGCCTGCCGCCGACCTCGCTCCCGGCAGGGAGGGCACCGAGCTCAAGCGCGGGCTGAGCAATCGGCATATCCAGTTCATCGCGCTGGGCTCGGCGATCGGCACCGGCCTGTTCTACGGCTCCGCCTCGGCCATCTCCATGGCCGGGCCCTCGGTGCTGCTGGTCTACCTGATCGCCGGGCTCGCGGTGTTCATGGTCATGCGCGCCCTCGGCGAGCTCGCTGTGCGCCACCCGCTGCCGGGCTCCTTCGGCCAGTACGCGGCGCGCTACCTCGGGCCGTTCGCCGGCTACGTCACGGGCTGGACCTTCGTGTTCGAGATGGCCGTCGTGGCCATCGCCGATGTCACCGCGTTCGCCGTCTACATGAGCTTCTGGTTCCCCGGCACGCCGGCGTGGATCTGGATCACCGCCGTCATCCTGTTCATCGGGGCCATCAACACCCGCAACGTGAAGACCTTCGGCGAGCTCGAGTTCTGGCTCTCGAGCATCAAGGTCCTGGCGATCATCGCCATGATCGTCGGCGGCATCGCCCTGATGGTCATGGGCGTCTCCTACGCCCCGGATGCCTCCCCCGGCCCGCACAACCTCCTCGACCACGGCGGCTTCATGCCCGAGGGCGCATGGGGGCTGCTCGCGTCGCTGTCGGTCGTGGTCTTCGCCTTCGGCGGCATCGAGACCATCGGCATCACCGCCGGCGAGTCCGACGACCCCGGCCATGCCATCCCGCGGGCCATCAACGCGGTGCCGTTCCGCATCCTGCTCTTCTACATCATGGCCCTCGGCGTGATCATGTCGCTGGTGCCCTGGGACAGCATCGACGGCGAGACCAGCCCGTTCGTGCAGATCTTCGACGCCCTCGGCGTCCCGTGGGCCCCCTCGATCCTGAACCTCGTGGTGATCACCGCCGCGATCTCCGCGATCAACGCCGACACCTACGGCGCGGGCCGCGTCCTCTACGGCCTGGCCCAGCAGGGGCACGCGCCCAAGGTCTTCGCCCGCGTCTCCCGCACCGGTGTCCCGTGGCTGACCGTTCTCGGCATGCTGCTCGTGCTCGCACTGGGCGCGGTGCTCAACACCGTGATGACCGACGTCTTCGTCTTCATCGCCTCGATCGCGACCTTCGCGACCGTGTGGGTGTGGCTGATGATCCTGCTCTCCCACCTGGCCATGCGCCGAGAGCTCGGCCTCCGCGGCGGCCCCGAGTCCGAGTTCAAGGTGCCGCTGTGGCCGGTGGCCTCCTGGGCCGCGGTGGCCTTCGTGCTGCTCGTGATCGTGGTGCTGGGCATCATCCCGGACACCCGGATGGCCCTGGTGATCGGAGTCGGCTGGCTGCTCCTGCTCGGCATCGGCTACCTGTTCATCCGCGGACGCGGCCACGCCCGCCCCGAGCTCGACGACCGCACCGCGACGAACCCCCGCGTCCGTCGGGACTGAGCCGCCGTCGGGGCCCCGCAGCGCGGGACCCCGACGGCCGGGCGGTCCTCGCGCGTGCCTTGCGGCCCGTGCGCGAACCGAGCGGCGCCGCTCGATCTCAAGGCGCACACCACGGAGCCACTGGATTCCCATAGTGCTCCGCAGGGGACGTCACAAGCCCGTGCGGTCGCCGAGCGTCCCCAAACAGCTCACGCGGGGCGGGTCAGGATGAGGGGGTGCTCGACGACGACGCGTCCTCGCCGCACTGGTGTTGCTTGAGGACCTCGACGTCGATGGCACCCGTGATTGCCTCGTCGTCGGCCACTGACTCGCCCGCGTAGCGCTCCAGGTGCTTCTCGTGGCCCTGGGTGTAGGTGCGTCGCGGGTCCTCGCGCAGCGTCAGCAGGGCGCGGATGCGATCGCGGCGACCGGTCTCGCGCACGAGCTGCACACGGCGGCGCGACCACACCACGAACAGCGCGCGTCAGTACGCCGAAGAAGCCGCCCCAGCGGGCTTCGCGGGTGTTCGGGAGGCTTCCGCCGATCACCAGGGTCATGGAGACGGCCAGCATCATGTTCATGCAGGCGTAGTTGATGCCGGAGAGCCACCAGGGCCGCACGGGGGTCTCGTTCTGCTGGGCGACCTCGTTGAACGCAGAGGTGTCCACGGGCAGCTGGAGCATCGTGTAGACGAAGGCCGCCAGGACCGCGATCACGATCAGCTGCGTCACCAGGGAGATGATGTTCGAGACCCGGTCGACGTCGAGCTGGCCCACCGCCAGCACGCGCAGGGTCATCAGACCGGCGCCCATCCAGGTGGGGATGCCGATCGCGCCGAAGGAGATGAAGTACTGGATCACCTCCTGGCCCGTGGCGAAGCCGGCTCCGACCACCAGCCCCACGAAGGCCTGAGCTGTCATCAGGACGGTGCGCATGCGCATGGAGGATCCCGGGCAAGCGTGGATCGGGCACCCGGGTCCCCAGCGGATCCCCCAGGGCGGGCGCCGCTGGGCACGCCCTCCAGTGCAGGCCCCCTCACATGCTCGGGGCCCGCCGGGGCGTCAGCCCCGCTGCTGCGAGGAGCCGCCCCGGCCGCGGCCGTCGTCGCGCGCGCCGCCGCCGTCGGCACGCGCCGCACGGCCTCGCGCCTCCTCGATGAGCTCCAGGTCCAGCGCCTCGGTGAGGGTCTCGCCCTGCGCCGAGGAGTCCTGCAGGTACCCGGCCAGCTTGCGCTCGTGGCGCGCCGTGAAGCGCCGCTTGGGATCATCGCGCAGGCGCAGCAGTGCGCGGATGCGATCGCGGCGCCCGGTCTCCTGGCCCACCTGGACGCGGCGGCGCACCCACCAGACGATGAAGACGACGATCATCAGCATCCCGATGTAGCCGACCAGCGGGTAGATGTAGGACATCAGCGTGGAGAAGCCCAGGAAGCTCAGGGCGTAGGCCACCAGGCACACCAGCAGGAACACGGGGCGGTAGCGGTGCGGGGCCCGCACCGTCAGGCGCCGCCCGAGGGCGTAGAACAGCCCGATCACGGTGTTGAAGATCATCAGGTAGACGATGACCACCATGACCGCTGCGGCCGCCGGGTGGATGGACTCGAAGAGGCTGAGCATGGGGACCTCGGCCTGCCCCACGTCCTGGATGTTCAGGTACAGCAGCACCACGACCATCAGCACGAGGATCATGTAGAGCAGGCCGCCGCTGAAGCCGCCCCAGACCGCCTCGCGCGTGTTGGGGGTGCTGCCGCCGATCACCAGGCACATGGACACCGCGACCATGAGGTTCATGCCCGTGTAGTTCATGGCCGAGACCCACCAGGGCCGCACCGGCGACTCGGCCTGCTGGGCCACGGCGCTGAGCTGGGAGAGGTCCTGCGGCAGAGCGAACATGGTCCAGACGAAGGCCGCCAGGATCGCGATGACCACCAGCGGGGTGATCCCGGAGATGATGCTGGAGACGCGGTCGACGTCGAGCTGACCCGCCGCCAGCACGAGCAGGGTCATCAGCCCGGCCCCGATCCAGGTGGGCAGGCCGAACTGCTGCTCCAGCGTGGAGCCCGCGCCGGCGATCATCACGAAGCCGACCGAGAACAGCGTGAAGGTCACCGACCAGTCCAGGAACCGCGACAGCCACGGGTGCGCGACGTTGCCGAAGACCTTGGAGTGGCTCTCGGCCATGAAGTAGCTGCCCAGAAGCAGGGTCACCGACCCCGCCGCCGTCACCAGCAGCCCGGAGATCACCGCGCCCCAGATCCCGATGGCGCCGAAGGACGTGAAGTACTGGATCATCTCCTGGCCGGTCGCGAACCCCGCCCCCACGATCAGCCCCACGAATGCCAGGGCGACCTTCACGGCCGTCATCTTCCTCATGCGGGTCAGTCCCTCCTCGGAGATGGAGCAGGGCGGGCCGAGGCCCGCCCTGCTCCGGATCGGCTCGGTGAGCTTCCGATCCTATGCGCCCTGCGTGGTGCGCCTCACATCACACGACGCCGACGGACGCGCAGCGAGGCAGCTGCACCGAGGCTCACGCCGGCGCGCGGTCGCCGTCGTGCTCCGCGGAGCCCTCGTCGTCCGAGAGCTCGAGGTCCTGCTCCGTGCGCGATTCGAGCACCTGGGTCAGGCGGTCGTCATCGGCCGGCGACTGCCGCACGGCCTCCTCGTAGCGCTTCTCGTGACCGGGGGCGTAGTCCTTGCCCGGGTCGCGGCGCAGGCGCAGCAGGGCGCGCAGACGGCCGCGGCGCGTGGTCTCCTCCGCGATCTGCGTGCGGTAGCGCGCCCAGCCGAAGACCATGACCACGATCATGACCATGCCCGTGTAGCCGATCACCGGGTAGACGTACTCCATGAGGGTGTCGAAGCCGGCGAAGCTCACGCCGTAGCCGAGCAGGCAGGCGAGCAGGAAGACCGGGCGGTACTTGTCCCGGTGCGAGGCCGTCAGCCGGCGCCCCAGTGCGTAGAACATGCCGATCGCGGTGTTGAAGATCATCGCGAAGATGATGAACACCATGATCGTGGCCAGCACCGGGTGCATGGCCTCGAACAGCTGCAGCATGGGCACCGCGGAGTCGCCGACCTCCGCCATGTTGAAGTACAGGGCGACCGCTGCCATCAGCAGCAGCACCGTGTAGAGGATGCCCCCTATCAGGCCGCCGAGACCGGCCTCGCGCGGCTCGGCATTGTTGCCGCCGATCACCAGGCACATGGACACGCCCAGCAGCAGTGCCAGGCCGTTGTAGTTCAGGGCCGAGAGCAGCCACGGCTGGACAGGGGAGGCCTGCTCCTGAGCGACCGAGCTGAGCTGCGAGAAGTCCTGCGGCAGGTTCGCCATCGTGTAGATGAACGCGACGATCACGGCCAGGATGATCAGCGGGGTGAGCATCGAGATGACGTCGGAGACCTTCTCGACGTCCAGCAGGCCCACCAGCATGACGATCACCGTCATCACCGCAGCGCCTGCCCAGGCGGGGAAGCCCCACTGCTGCTCGAGCGTGGAGCCGGCTCCGGCCAGCATGACGAACCCGACCGCGAAGAGGGTCAGGGTCACGGCGATGTCCAGGAACCGCGAGATCCCGGGGTTGGCCACGCTGCGGAAGACGCGGTTGTGCTCCTCAGCCAGGTAGAAGCTGCCCAGCTGGATGATCACGGCGCCGGCCAGCGCGAACACCACGCCTGCGACCACGGCGCCGACGAGGCCGATGGCCCCGAAGGAGAGGAAGTACTGGATGACCTCCTGGCCCGTGGCGAATCCCGCTCCCACGAGCAGGCCCACGAAGGACAGGGCGATCTTGCAGGATCTCTTCAGAGACACTCTGTACAGGCTCCTCATCGTCTGTTGTCCGTCCCGGAGACGCCGTCGCGGCTGCGGCAGGGCGCGAAACGGCCCCCAGCCTCTTGTCGTCCTGGGGGCCGCGGATCTTCCGGGTGGGCGCTCATGCGCCGACGTTCCACTGTAGGGGAGCCCGCTGATGATCCCCAGCGCGGGGTCACAGACCGGTCACGACGTCCGCCGCTCAGCTCGAGCAGTGCCGCCTGATCCAGAGATCGACGGGGTCCAGGTCCGTTCGCAGCTCGTCGAGCTCCTGAGGCTCCAGGCCCATGCCGTAGTCCTCGAGCAGTCCGGCGGCCTCGTCGAAGTCGTCGCGCACGGCGGCCGGTGCGTCATCTGCGGCCTCGCGCACGTCGGCGGCTGTGGCCGCGGGATCCAGCGACGGGGCGCCGTCCTCCTCGGCCAGCGGCAGCAGGGTGAGGGAGAGGTACAGCTCGGAGACGACGGCACACTGCTCGGGTGCGGCCGGATGCGGCTCAGCCTGCTCGCGCGATACGGTGCCGGCTTCCGCGCTGGCCTGGGGCCCCGGCACGGCTTCCGGGCTCTCCAGGGGCGCATCGCCGCCGGCGGCGCAGCCCGGCAGCACCGCGACGGCCGCCAGCAGGGCGGACGCGGCCATCAGACGACGCGGTGCGGATGCTCGGCTCACGCCCACACAGTAGCGGCCGCGCGAGCCGTCACGGGCGGGCGAGCTCGAAAGCCACGATGTCAACGGCGCTGCCACCGGGCATGTCCGGGTAGTGCCGGTCGAGAGCGGCCTGCAGCTGGGCGAGGGACTCGAAGCCGTCGCGCACGGCGTCCTGCTCGCTGAGCTCGTCGCGGCGCACGGTGCGCGCGCCAGTCACCTCCGCGCCGATCACGACGTCCTCGCCGGAATCCTTCTCGAACACGATCTCGGCCGGACCCGGGACGAAGGGGTCCTGGTACCGCACGGTCTGGCGCTTGCTGCCATCCCGGATCAGGGTCTCGTAACCCTCCCACATGAGGATGCGCTGCAGCGGCTGTCCGCCGGCGTCGGGGCTCTGGTGCTGGTTCGGCTCTGCGGTCATGACGCCCACGGTAGCCGCCGCTCCGTCGCCCTCGACCGGCCGATTGCGGACTGCCCAGCCGTCGGCTGGTGGGATGGGGAATCGGCCGCTCGGACAGCGGAGGGGCTGACGCTCGACAAGCGGGCGGGCATGCAGAAGGCCCCCGCACTGGTGTGCGGGGGCCTTCTGGGCTGTGGCTCCGACCGGCGTCGATCCGGTGACCTTACGATTTTCAGTCGTACGCTCTACCAACTGAGCTACAGAGCCAGGCATCCGGTGTCTCAGATGCCAAGACGGCCTCAGCTGAGCTGACGCCGTCCGTGCGACCCTGACGGGACTTGAACCCGCGACCTCCGCCGTGACAGGGCGGCGCGCTAACCAACTGCGCTACAGGGCCTTGTGGAGTGCTTACAGGCGGTCCCGCGGGACCTCCCTGCCGTTTTCCAACGAGGCAAGATATTAGCACCATGACAGCCCCTGCGCGCAAATCGGGATCCGCAGCCCCCGGAGCTCATCCGTCGGGCGCTGAATGCCCCCGGAGACGACGAAGCGCCCGGCCGGCTGATGCCGACCGGGCGCTCGCCTGCGCTGGTACCCCCAACGGGATTCGAACCCGTGTCGCCGCCGTGAAAGGGCGGTGTCCTAGGCCTCTAGACGATGAGGGCGCACCGCGCGCAAGGCACGCGGACGGAACCGGAGCCTATCAGGTCCGCCCCCTCCCCCGAGGGCCCGACGATGCCTCGACGACGGCGATCAACAGCCGTTGTCAGGCCCTTGCGCGAGAATGCAGCGGTGATGGACGTCAGCGAGGCCGAGTTCGAATCCCTGGTCGATGATGCCCTCGACGGCATCCCCGAGGACATCTTCGCGATGCTCGACAACGTCGTCGTGCTGATCGAAGCACGGCCTCCGGAGGGGATGCCGGAGCTGCTGGGGCTCTACGAGGGCGTGCCGCTCACCGAGAGGGACTCGTCGTGGATGGGCTCGCTGCCCGATCACATCCGCATCTTCCGCGAACCGCTGCTGCGCATGTGCCGCGATCGGGATGAGCTGGTCCACGAGATCACCGTGACCGTCGTGCATGAGATCGCCCACCACTTCGGGATCGAGGAGCAGCGGCTGCACCGACTCGGCTGGGGATGAGGCAGCCGTACCGCGTGCTTGCAGGAGCGCGGGGCAGAATGTCCGCAGGAGCCCACCGCACACCACTCGTCAGCAGGAGACAGCGATGACCGCAGAGGATGGACTGCCCTCGGAGACGAGGCCCGCGACCTGGAGCACCTGGGACCGCTCCGGGACGGCGGAGGACGTCCGCACGCTGCGCCCCCAGACCGTCGAGCAGCTCTCCGAGGCCATGGCGGCGGCCGCGGCGGCGGGGCTGAGCACCCGGGTCACGGGCGCGGGCCACAGCTTCAACCTGCTGGCCGAGCCGCAGCAGCTGCGCCTGGACACCTCCGAGCTCGTGGGGCTGCAGGAGGTCGACCGGCCGGGGCGCCGAGCCACGTTCCTGGGCGGCACACCCCTGATCCAGGCCGCGCGCGAGCTCGACTCCTGCGGGCTGGCCTTCTCCAACCTTCCCGACACCCTGCACCAGTCCATCGCCGGGGCGATCTCCACCGCCACGCACGGCACGGGCGCCGGCTTCCAGTCGCTGTCGGGGCAGGTCGTGGCGCTGACCCTGGTGCTGGCCTCCGGCGAGATCGTGGAGTGCTCCCTCACCCAGCGCCCGGAGCTCTTCCAGGCGGCTCGCGCCGGGCTGGGCGTCATCGGCGTGATCGCCGCCGTGACGGTGCAGTGCGAGGAGTCCTACCGCCTGCACTCGGCCGAGTTCAACGAGTCGCTCGAGCCGGTGATGGCGGGGCTGGGCGAGCGCATGGCCTCGGCCGATCACTTCGAGCTGTACTGGAACCCGGGCAGCGACTCCGCCCACACCCACATCATGAGCCGCCTGCACCGGTTGCCCTCCGAATGGTCCGCCCCCGGCTCCCGGATGGCCCAGGGCGTGCGCCGCAGCGACGACGCCGTCCTGCGCCGCGCCCTGCCGGCGGCCCTGAACCGCCTGGCCGGGGCCGCCCCGCGGGCGATCCCCGGGCTGCGCCGGCTGGACTCCCTGTCGCTGAGCTCGCGGCGCTACACGGATCTGTCCTACAAGGTCTTCGCCTCCTCGAGGCCCGTGAAGTTCCTGCAGACCGAGTGGGCCGTGCCCCTCGAGCAGCTCCCGGAGACCTTCCGCGAGGTGCAGAAGGTGCTCGATCGCGAGCAGGCCGATCTAGGTCTCCCGCTGAGCGTGCGCTGCTCGGCACCGGAGGAGACCTGGCTGTCGCCGGCGCACGCGCGCTACACGGGGTGGATCACGGTGCGGCAGTTCTGGCGGCGCTGGCGCCCGGAGACCTTCGAGGCCCTCGAAGAGGTGTTCCTGGCCCACGACGGACGCCCCCACTGGGGCGGCCGCCACAGCCTGCAGGCCGAGCAGCTGCGTCCCATGTACGCGCACTGGGACGACTTCCTGGCCGTGCGCGAGCAGGCAGACCCCCGGGGGCTGCTGCTCAACGACACCGCCCGAGGCCTGCTGGGCCTCTGAGAGCAGCTGCCGGTCCCGCCCCGCGAGCGGGGCAGGTCCGGCAGACAGGGCTCAGCCCTGTCGGGAGACCCGGACCATCTCCTCGCGGTCCACGACCTTCACGCGCTCGCGGGGGTTGCCCTCGGCGTCGTGGGAGGAGGCGCCGAGCGCCTGCTCGTGCTCGTCGAGCTGCAGCCAACCGTCCCAGGTGGTGTACTCGACGCCCTTGGACTCGAGGGTCACGACGACCGCCTCGGGCTCGGGGCGCACGGCCGAGAGCTGGCCGCGGTCCTCGAGCAGGTGCGTGATGGTCTCGAGGGCATCCGACTTGGTGGCGCCGATCAGGCCCACGGGTCCGCGCTTGATCCAGCCGGAGGCGTAGACGCCGTTGAGCACCGAGCCCTCGGGATCGACCACGCGCCCCTCCTGGTTCAGGATCACGCCGCGGTGGAGGTCGAACGGGATCTCCGGCAGCGGCGAGCCCAGGTAGCCGATCGCGTAGTAGACGGCGCCCATGGGGTGGTCGACGTACTCGCCGATCGGGGACACGGAGCCGTCCTCGTTGAGGCGGGTGCGCTCGGTGCGAAGCGCCACGACCTTGCCGTCCTCGCCCAGGATCTGCTCCGGGCGCTGGAAGAAGTGCAGGTGCAGGCGGCGCGAGGCCGTCTTGGGGGTCTCGTCCTCGACCCACTTGCGCAGGGTCTTGAGCATGACCTTGGCCTGGTTGGAGTCACCGGCTGCCTCGTCGGCCACATCCTCCGGGGAGTAGTCCTCGTCGTGGACGATGACGTCGACGTCCGGGACCTTGCCGAGCTCGCGCAGCTCGAGCGGGGTGAACTTCATCTGGGCCGGGCCGCGGCGGCCGAAGACGTGGACGTCCGTGACCGGGCTGGCCTTCAGCCCCTGGTACACGTTGCCCGGGATCTCGGTGGTGAGCATGTCATCCGCGTGCTTGGCCAGCACGCGGGCCACGTCCAGGGCCACGTTGCCGTTGCCGATGACCGCGACCTGCTCCGCCTCCAGGGGCCACTCGCGCGGGTAGTCGGGGTGCCCGTCGTACCAGGCGACGAAGTCCGCCGCTCCGTGCACGCCGTCGAGCTCGACGCCCTCGACCTCGAGCGGGGCGTCCTTGACGGCTCCGGTGGAGAACACGACGGCGTCGTAGAGGTCCTGGAAGTCGCCCAGGGTGAGGTCCCGGCCGTACTCGACGTTGCCGAAGAAGCGCACCGCGCCGCTGCCCAGGATCTGACGCAGGGCCGTGATGATGCCCTTGATGCGGGGGTGATCGGGGGCCACGCCGTAGCGGATCAGGCCGAAGGGGGTGGGGTAGCGGTCGAAGAGGTCGATCGAGACCTCCACCTCGCCGGACTTCACGGCCTCCGACTTGGCCAGCATGTCCGCGGTGTAGATGCCCGCGGGGCCGGCGCCGATGATCGCCACGCGCAGCGGCCGTGCGGCGCCCTGCGTCTGCGTCTGCTCCGTCATGTATCTCTCCTCCTCGGCCCCAGCCGGGGGCCGTGCGTACGTTTCTGCGGCTGATCCACTGAGGCCAGCCTAAGCAATGAGTTGGTCCGCTCAGGACCGCAGCAGGCCGCGACCTCGCAGCAGCCGCTTCTCGAGCGGGTTGAACAGCAGCAGCTCGATCACGATGCCGACCGCCAGGATGGTCAGCACGGCGGTCAGCACGACCGCCATGTCCGAGACGGTGCGGCCCTGCGCCAGCAGGGAGCCCAGCCCGAAGCCGATCGAGCCGCCGATCGCGATGAGCTCGGCACCCATCAGGGAGCGCCACGAGAACGCCCAGCCCTGCTTGAGCCCGGCCACATAGCCCGGCATCGCCGCGGGCAGCACGACCTTCAGCGCCAGCGTGGAGCCCGTGGCCCCCATGATCCGCCCGGCCTTGAGCAGCTG
Source organism: Kocuria sp. 2SI (assembly GCF_005502825.1). NCBI lineage: Bacteria > Bacillati > Actinomycetota > Actinomycetes > Micrococcales > Micrococcaceae > Kocuria > Kocuria sp. 2SI. Next base: position 160,796 of record NZ_SCNB01000001.1, read on the forward strand.
CGGCGGGATCTGGTCCACGCCGGCCAGCATGCCGTTGACGATCGACGGGATCGCGCCCATCAGCACCACGAAGTAGACCGTGGCATCCGACAGGCCGAACCACACGATCGCCGCCGGCACCCAGGCCACCGAGGGCAGCACCTGCATGCCGGAGATCAGCGGGCCCACCGCGTTGCGCAGCCCCTGCCACGAGGCGATCAGCAGGGCGAGAGGCGTGGCCACGAGAACCGCGATCAGGAAGCCGCTGATGCCTCGCCACAGCGACGTGCCCAGCGCCCCGGGAAGCGTGCCGTCGGCGGTGGCCGCCCCGATCTGCCGGGCGACGTCGATCGGTCCCGGCATGATGTCCGGGCGCGGATCCATCAGGGCCACGAGCAGCTGCCAGATCAGCACGGCGGCCACGAGCGCGGCCAGCGTGGGGGCGGCGCGCTGCCGGAAGACCTCCCCCGGGGAGCGTCGACGGCGGCCGTCGGACTGCAGCGCGTCCAGCCCCGCCAGGGCGCTGTCCGGGGAGTCGGGGCTGGACGCGGACGTCGCCGAGGACGACGGGCCCGACGACGGCGTGCCGCGACCCTGCGCCCAGGGCGTCTGGGCGTCGGCGGTGGTGCGATCAGCGGGCATGGCGGCCGATCTCCTCCCTGAGGCGGCGGGTGATGGTGCGGGTCAGCTCCGCCAGCGTCTCCTCGGAGGTCTGGCCGCTGGCCTCGAAGCCGTAGGAGTCCGGATCCTTCCAGGGCCCCGTGTCCCACTGCTCGACGATCCGCCCGGGCCGCGACGACAGCAGCAGCACGCGCTGGCCCAGGTGGACGGCCTCGGAGACGTTGTGGGTGATGAACACGATGGTGCGCCCGGTGACCTCCCAGATCCGCAGCAGCTCCTCCTGGAGCAGGTCCCGGGTGATGGCGTCCAGCGCTGAGAAGGGCTCGTCCATCAGCAGGACCTCGCGCTCCTGGGCGAGGCCGCGGGCCAGGCCAACGCGCTGGCGCATGCCTCCGGAGAGCTCGTGCGGGCGCTTGTCCGCGACCTGCGGCAGGCGCACGAGCTCGAGCAGCTCCTCGGCCCGCTCGCGGCGCTGGGCACGGGGCACGCCTGCCAGCTCGAGGGCCAGCTCCACGTTCTGCCCGGCGGTGAGCCAGGGGAACAGGGAGGCATCCTGGAACATGAACGCGCAGCCCTCGGCAGGTGCCGTGACGCTGCCCGCGGTGGGCTCCTCGAGTCCGGCGATGATGTTCAGCAGCGTCGTCTTGCCGGAGCCCGAGGCCCCGAGCAGGGTCACGAACTCGCCACGGCGCACCTCCAGGTCCAGGTCCGCGAGCACGGGAGGCCCTCCGAAGGACTTGGCCAGCCCGTCCAGGCGGATCACGGACTGCCCGCTCACTGCTGGGCCTCCACGGGCTCCAGGCCTCGCTGCTCGCGCACGCGGTTCAGCGGCTCCACGTCGACCATGCCGTCCAGCGAGGCATCCTGCGTGACCCCGGCGGAGACGCCGTTGTCGAGCAGGGTCGAATACGTCGAGGCCATGGGATCGGCGGTCCACTGCATCTGCTCCAGGGCGCTGATCAGCGTCTGCTCAGGCAGCGCCTGGCCCTGGGCGTCGACCATCGCCTCGTTGAGCATGACGGCCTCGTCCTCCTGCGGCATCTGCTCGAGGTGCTCGACCGAGTCCTCGAGGCCGTCGAGCAGCTTCTCCACGGTCTGCGGGTGCTCCTTGAGGTAGTCGGTGCGCACGGCCAGCACCGTCGTGGGGTACTCGCCGTCGGGCCACAGATCGCCCTCGTCCACGAGCACGCGACCGCCCTCCTCGGTCATGAGGGTGACCCACGGCTGGGGGCCCCAGAAGCCGTCGATCTGGCCCTGCCGGAAGGTCTGCAGCGCCTGACCGGAGGGCATGGGCGTGATCGAGACGGAGTCCGGGGAGCCGGTGTCCACCTCGTAGCCGCGCTCCTCGAGCCACACGCGCAGCGCCACGTCCTGCGTGCCGCCCAGCGCCGGGGTCGCGAACGTGCGCCCGGCCAGGTCGTCCTCGCCGGCGACGTCGTCGGAGACGATGAACTGCGCGCCGCCGGAGGTCGCCCCGCCGATGATCGTGATCGACTCGCCGCCGGACTGCACGTACGAGTTGATCGCGGGGTTCGGGCCCATGAACGCGGCATCGACCTCGCCGGAGTTCATGGCCTCGATGGTCGTGGGGCCGGTCGAGAAGACCTGGGTGCTCAGCTCGGTGCTGCCCAGCGCCTCGTCGAAGATCCCGTCGTGGACACCGGCCAGCGCCGGGCCGTGCGTCAGGTTGGCGAAGTAGCCCAGCGTGAGCTCGTCGGCATCCGAGGTCTGGATCCGCTGGTCCTCGAGCGCGTCCAGCGTCCCGTTGGCGCGCAGCGCCGTGGCCGTCACGGACAGCACGAGCAGCATGGCCAGGCCTGTGAGCACCAGGGGCCAGCCGGTGAAGCGGCGCTTGGGCCGCTGCCGCCCCTGGGACCCGCCGGGGGTGCGCGTGACGGTCTCCAGCGGTTCTGGGGCGCCGTCGCGGCCGCAGCTGCGTTCGGCCACTCAGCCCTCCCCGACCAGGCCGGCGGCCAGGGTGTTCCCGGACTGCTCGTCGATCAGCAGGAAGGCGCCGGTGCGGCGCAGCTGGGCGTAGTCGTCCAGCGGCAGCGCCGACGGGGTGCGCAGCACGACCGAACCGATGTCGTTGAGCTCGAGGGACTGCGCCTGGCCCAGCTGCATGGTCTCCAGGTCCAGGGCGCCGACGATCTCGCCCACCATGGCCTTGACCGTGGCGGTGCCGTGCTTGAGCAGCACGCGGGAGCGCGGGCGCAGAGGGGTCTCGCCGAGCCAGGCCAGGCGGGCCGCGATCTCCTTGACCGGCTCCGGCGGGGTCGGATCGGCTGCGGCGATGAGCTCGCCGCGGGCCACGTCGAGGTCATCGGCCAGGCGAAGCGTCACCGAGCGCGGGGCGGCGGCCTCCGTGAGCTGCTCGCCCGGGAAGGGACCGGCCTGCTCGGAGGCCGTGCCGGCCACGTCGATGCCCACGACCGTGCTCCGGCGCCCCGACGGCTGCACGACGACCTCATCGCCCACGGAGACGGTCCCGGAAGCGATCTGCCCGGCGTAGCCGCGGTAGTCGCGGGTGGCCTCGGGATCCACGCCCTGGGCCACGCCTCCCTGCGGGCGGATGACGTACTGCACGGGGAAGCGGAAGGGTCGGGCCTCGCCGCGGCCGGACTCGTCGACCGTGGGCAGCTCCTCGAGGATCCGCAGCAGCGGGCGGCCGTCGTAGCCGGCCCGGGAGTACCAGGACAGCCGCTCGGAGGGCTCCACGACGTTGTCGCCCTCCAGTGCGGAGACCGGCACGACCTTCAGACCCTGGAGGAGCTCCTCGGAGCCGATGCTGCGAGCGACCTCGGTGATCTCGTCGCGGATCTCGTCGAAGCGGGCCTGCGACCAGTCCACCAGGTCGATCTTGTTGACGGCCACGATCACGTGTGGGACGCGCAGCAGCGCCGTCACGGCCAGGTGGCGGCGGGTCTGCTCGAGCACGCCGTGGCGGGCGTCGACCAGCAGGACGACGGCGTCGGCGGTCGAGGCGCCGGTGACCGTGTTCTTCGTGTACTGCACGTGCCCGGGGCAGTCGGCCAGCACGAACGAGCGGCGGTCGGTCGCGAAGTAGCGGTAGGCCACATCGATCGTGATGCCCTGCTCGCGCTCGGCGCGCAGCCCGTCGGTCAGCAGGGCGAGATCCAGCTTGCCCTCGCCGCCGCCGAAGCCGCGCTCGGCGGAGGTGCGGGCCACGGCCTCGAGCTGATCGGCCAGGATCGCCTTGGCGTCGTGCAGCAGCCGGCCCACCAGGGTGGACTTGCCGTCGTCGACGGAGCCGGCGGTCGCGAAGCGGAACAGCGAGCCGGGATCGATCGTGGAGGTCACGGCGGGAGCGGAGGTCTCGGTCACGGGCACCTTCTGTGGTTCTTCGGCGCGCATCGGCGCTGGGGCGTGGACGGGGCGGAGGCAGCGGGGCTCACGGCCCGGAGGATCAGAAGTAGCCGTCCTTCTTGCGATCCTCCATGGCGGCCTCGGAGATGCGGTCATCGGCGCGGGTGGCGCCTCGCTCGGTCAGCGTGGAGACGCCCACCTCCGCGACGACGTCGGCCACGGTGGCGGCCTGGGAGACCACCGCTCCGGTGCAGGACATGTCGCCCACCGTCCGGTAGCGGACCTGCTTCGCCTCGATCTGCTCGTCCTTGCGCGGCTGGCACACGGGGGTCACCGACATCCACATGCCGTCGCGCTGGAAGACCTCGCGCTCGTGGGCGAAGTAGATCGGGGGCAGGTCGATGTGCTCGCGCTCGATGTAGCGCCAGATGTCCAGCTCAGTCCAGTTGGAGATCGGGAAGGCGCGCACGTGCTGGCCCGCCGTGTGGCGCCCGTTGTACAGGTTCCACAGCTCGGGGCGCTGGTTGCGCGGATCCCACTGCCCGAACTCGTCGCGCAGGGACAGGATGCGCTCCTTGGCCCGGGCCTTGTCCTCGTCGCGGCGCCCGCCGCCGAACACGGCGTCGAAGCGGTTGTCGGCGATCGCGTCCAGCAGCGGGGTGGTCTGCAGCGGGTTGCGGGTGCCGTCGGCGCGCTCGGTGAGGCGGCCGTCGTCGATGTAGTCCTGGACGGAGGCCACGACCAGGCGAAGCCCCAGCCGCTCGACCGTGCGGTCGCGGAAGGAGAGGACCTCCGGGAAGTTGTGCCCGGTGTCCACGTGCAGCACCGGGAACGGTATCGCCGCCGGCCAGAACGCCTTGGCCGCCAGGTGGAGCATGACCACGGAGTCCTTGCCGCCGGAGAACAGCATGGCGGGGCGGTCGAACTCGGCGACGACCTCGCGGATGATGTGGATGGCCTCGGACTCGAGGGCGTCCAGGGCGGACTGCTCGCCCGTGGCGGACACGGCGGCAGACGCGGCGGTCTCTGTCATGGGGTCTCGCTCTCCTGAAGGTTCGGTGGTCTCGTGGTGCGGGCGGACCCGCGCGGGCATCAGAGGTGGATGCCGCACTCGATCTTGTCGCTGCCGGACCAGCGCCCGGCGCGGGGGTCCTCGCCCGGGGCGACCTTACGGGTGCAGGGCGCGCAGCCGATCGAGAGGTAGCCCTCGGACAGCAGCGGGTTCACGGGCAGCCCCTCGCTGTTCGAGTGCTCCACCAGGTCGTCCAGCGACCAGCGGACCATGGGGTTGACCTTGACCAGCTTGTGGGTCTCGTCGAAGGACACGAGCGGGGCGTCGGTGCGCGTGGGCGACTCGTCGCGGCGCACGCCGGTGAACCAGACCTCGTAGTCCTGCAGGGACTCGGCCAGCGGCTCCACCTTGCGCATGGCGCAGCAGGCCGTGGGGTTCGTGCGGAACAGGTCCTTGCCGTGCTGCTCGTCCTGCTGGGCGACCGTCAGCTTGGGAATCACGTCGATCACGTTGATGTCCAGCATGGCCTTGGCGGCCTCCTTGGTGCCCTCGGTCTCCGGGAAGTGGTAGCCGGTCTCCAGGAAGAGCACGTCCACGTTCGGGATCTGCTCGGCCACCAGCGCCGGCAGGACCAGGTCCGCCATCGAGCAGGCCACGGCCACCCGTGCGTTCGGGAAGTTCTCGGCGACCCAGCGGATCGCGGCCGTGTGATCGGCCTCGCCCTCGGCGGGGACGTGGCCGTCGGCGTCGAGCTCGGCGCCCAGCTCGCGAGCGCCCGCGGCGGCGAGCTCGCGCAGCTCGTCCTCGCTGCGCAGCGTCTTCTCAGCGGTTCCAGCGGTCATTGCAGATCCTCCTCCTCGGCGCGGGTGCTCCACGCGGCGAAACCCTCTCCGGGCTCGCGTTGTTCCGCGAAGCGGCGGGTCAGGCGCTCCACGTACTCGGGCAGCTCGTCCTGGAACACCTTGAGCCCGCGCACGGTGCGGCCCAGGTTGGCGTCGCCGCCGTGCTCCGAGCTGGTCAGCCCGCCGCCCAGGTGCACCTGGTAGCCGGGCTTGGAGCCGCCGTCCTCGGTCGGCAGCAGCTGGCCCTTGAGCCCGATGTCGGCGACCTGGATGCGCGCGCACGAGTTGGGGCAGCCGTTGATGTGCAGGGAGATCGGCACGTCCAGCTCGAGGTCCTCGAGACGGCGCTCGAGCTCGTCGATGGTGTCCGAGGCGACCTGCTTGGTCTCCACGATCGCCAGCTTGCAGAACTCGATGCCCGTGCAGGCCATGGTCGAGCGGCGGAACGGCGACGGCTTGACCTTGAGGTCGATCTCGTCGAGGGCCTCGATCGCGGCGTCGACGTCGTCGTCGGCGATGTCCAGCAGGACGATCTTCTGCTGCGGGGTCAGGCGCACCCGGTCCGAGCCGAAGCGCTCCATGATCTCGGCCAGCGCGGCGAGCTTCTCCCCCGGCATGCGGCCCACGCGCGGGGCCGCGCCCAGGTAGTTCCGGCCGTCCTTCTGCCGGTGCACGCCGATGTGGTCCGAGGGGCCGGTGGGCGCGGCCGGGGCGGGGCCGTCGGCCAGGGCATAGCCCAGGTACTCGGTCTCGAGCACCTCGCGCATCCTCTGCGGCCCCCAGTCCTTCATGAGGAACTTCATGCGGGCCCGGTTGCGCAGGCGGCGGTAGCCGTAGTCGCGGAAGATCGAGGTGATCCCGCGCCAGACGTCGCGAACCTGGTCCTCCTGCACGAACACGCCCAGGCGCTGGCCAAGGTACGGCTGCACCGACAGCGCGCCGGCGACCCACAGGTCGTAGCCGGGGCCGAGCTCGGGGTGCACGACGCCCACGAACGAGCAGTCGTTGATCTCGTGGGCCACGTCCAGCGACGGGTGCCCGGTGACCGCGGTCTTGTACTTGCGCGGCAGATTGGAGAACTCGAGGGTGCGCACCTCGGCCTTCAGCGCCTCGATCGCGGGCGTGGGGTCCAGGATCTCGTCGGCGGCCGCACCGGCCACCGGGGAGCCCAGGATCACGCGGGGAACGTCGCCGCAGGCCGAGACGGTGTCCAGACCGACCTCGTCCAGGCGCCGCCAGATCTCCGGGACGTCCTCCACGCGGATCCAGTGGTACTGGATGTTCTGCCGGTCCGTGATGTCCGAGGTGCCGCGAGCGAACTCCTGCGAGATCCCGGCCAGGCAGCGCAGCTGGGCGCGGGACATGGCGCCGCCGTCCAGGCGCACGCGCATCATGAAGTACTCGTCCTCGATCTCCGCGTCCGACAGCGCGCCGGTGCGGCCGCCGTCGATCCCGGGGCGGCGCTGGGTGTACAGCCCCCACCAGCGGAAGCGCCCGTGGAGATCATCGGGATCGATCGAGGCGAAGCCCTCCTTCGAGTACTTCTGCTCGATCCGGGCGCGCACGGCGAAGCCGTCGTCGGCGGCCTTGAACTCCTCGTTGTGGTTCAGGGGCTCGCGGCCGTCGACCGCCCACTGCCCCTCGGGCTTGGGCTTGCGTGCGCGTGCAGGGCGCGAAGTGGTCTCGCTCGTCATGCCGACCATGGAACGACGACGGGGGCCGCCGCGTCACATGGGAGGTCACCCGGCGTCATCATTGACTTCTCAGGCTTGACTAAGTTAACGGCCCGGCTCATGCGTCATCCCGGAAGACGTCCTCGAGCCGCGTGCCCGCCTGGAGCAGCGGCCAGCAGCGGATCAGGCGCAGCATCTGCTCCTCCGCGCCGACGGCCTCCCCGGGATCCCGGCCGCGCAGCCCGAGGGCGGTGCGAGCCGCGACCCGGACGGGGTGGATCCGCGCGAGCACCTGGCCGCCGCCCGTGACCACCAGCGCGGGCGCATCGTGGGCCGCCGCCTGCTCGCAGGCCTCCTGCAGACCGCCCGGCGGGATGCGGCAGGCGCGCACCAGCTCGACCTCGAAGCGCGGACGGACACGAGCGGCGCCCCCCTGCCCGCCGACGGAGGGAGCGGGTCTCCCCAGCTGCACCCGCGGATCGGCCGCCAGCATCTCCTCCAGCTCCTCTGCCATGTCCCCGGACCCGCCCGGGAGCCGCACGTGGACATCGCCGGATCCCAGCAGATCCCGCACCGCGAGTGCGGCCGCGCCCGTGCGCAGATGCTCCTGCCTCTGCGCGGCATCGCCCCAGGTGACCACGATGTCCGCCACGGCATGCACCATCCCCGAGGGCCGGGCGATCGGGTGGGTGATCCGCGAGGCCAGGCGCAGGCTCTCGCGGTTCTTCTGCAGCACGGCCGCCGACGGATCGGCTTCCGAGCGCCCGCCCCAGTCGGCCCCGCGGTGCACCGCGCGCGCCGCCGGGGCATGCAGCAGCTCGCAGCCGCCCAGCACGGCCTGCCAGCCCAGCTCCCAGTCCTCCCCGCCGTAGCCGACCATCGCGGCGTCGAACCCGCCGAGGCGCTCGAAGGTCGAGCGGCGGCAGGAGAGCACCGCGGAGATCACGTACCGGAAGTGGGAGTCGTCGTGGCGGCGCAGATGATCGGTCTGCGCCCACGCCCGGGCCAGCCACTGCGGCTCGCCCAGATCACGCGGCGGGTGCGCGGTGTCGTCCACATGGACCCTGGTCCCCACGACGAGGGCGTGGGGATGCTCGCGCAGGGCCTCCTCGACGGCGGCGAGGTAGCCCGGCTCGGGCACGGTGTCGCCATCGAGGAAGACCAGGATCCCGCCGCGGCAGTGCCCGGCCCCCAGGTTCCGCGCCGCCGCCGCTCGAAACCCGCGGTCATCCTGGCGCACCACGCGCACCCCGGCGGGGACCCGGGGCGGGCGCGCGGAGCCGTCATCGGCCACGACGATCTCCAGCGCCTGCACCGGCTCCTGCGCGCGCAGCCCCGCGAGCACAGCGTCCAGGCCCTCCTGGTCCTCGAAGTACGGGATCACCACGGAGATCCCGCCGCTGTCGGCCCCAGCGGACGCGAGCGTCATCGCAGCAGCTCCTTCCACGCATCCGCATAGGCCTCGGCGACCTGCGCCCAGCCCCACCGCGGCAGCGGGCGATCGGCCCGGGTCCGCCGCGGCTCGGCCAGCAGCTCGCCCACCGCCGTCCCCAGCTCCTCGCGCCGACGACGCAGCACGGCGCCGGGCCAGCGCTCGTCGATCTCGCGCATGTACGGGCCGTCCACCACGAGCGGCCGGCGCCCGTGGGCGATCCACGTGTTGAGCGAGCCCGAGGCGGAGACGTGCAGGTGCGGGCACACGGGGACGTCGACCGCCTCCAGCTGCCCCGCCAGCTCGGGCTCGGGGACGTAGCCCGTGAGCTCGAAGCGCACCCCGCGCGCCGCGGCGCGCTCCCGCAGCACCTGGACGTCGGCGTCGTGGCCCGCCGCACTCGCCCCGATCGCGCGCACCAGGGTCCCCCGCGGCACGGAGTCGATCACATCCTCGATGCCCTTGCCGGGATGCACGAAGCCCAGAACCCCCACGACCGCGCCATCGCCGGCGGCCGCGGGGCGCCCGACGGGCAGAGCCTCCTCGAGGGGCAGCGGCACTGCGCGCACGGCGGTGCTCGCCCCGCCGTCGGGCCCCTCGCCGGCCGCCGCGCGCAGGGCCGCAGCCTCGTGCTCGGAGTGGGCGATCACCAGATCGGCGCCGCGCACCAGGCGGGCGAAGGCCGTGCGGCGGCGAGCGAACCTCTGCGCCCCCTCCTCCGGCTGCGGCACGTCGTGGGGGCCCACGCTCAGCAGGCCGCGGCCGCGCAGCCGCAGCACGGCCTCGACCGCGCCGTCCGCATCGGCGCCGAACAGGGCGTCGGTGAAGCTGACGTGCAGCAGCGCCTGAGCGGACGGCTCCGCGACGGGCAGCTCGACGGTCCGTCGCACGAGCCGGTGGTCGAACCCGCCGACCCCGGCCTCCCGCGCGGCGTGGAACAGACCCAGCCCGTGCCGGACCACCCCGTGGCTCTCGGGGCCCACGACCAGATGGCTGATCACCGAGGCCCGGCGGCTCACGGCAGCAGCCCCAGCATGGTCATGCGCTGCCCGTGCCGGGCCAGGGCGCGCTCGATCAGCCGCGGCCTGGCCCGGCAGAAGGCGAGCTGCTCCCGGGCGATCCCGGCCTCATCGAGCTCCCGGGCGTCCCGGCCTGTGCCCAGCCGCCATCCGCTCGTGCGCGCGTCGGGGCGCAGGACAGCCCCGAGCGCCCTCGCGTGCATCGGATCCACGGGGGCCTCCACCGAACGCAGCAGCTCGCGCCCGGGATCGGCGACGCCATCCGGGTCCGGGGCGAAGCCCAGCCCCCGGCCCAGCTCCTCCAGCACCCGATGGGCCAGGATGCGCAGCGTCGCGTTGTCGGGGTGATTGATGGTGTGCCAGTGCGGGCGGGCCTCGAGCGCATCCGACATGACGACCGTGCCATGGGCCTGCTCGCGTGCTCGCAGCTGCCCCACGGATTCGGCATGCAGGGCCTCCAGCGCCTCGGCCTCCAGCCGCGGGGCGTTCGGCGGCAGGGCGTCGGGCCTGAGGCCCGTGCCCGCCCGCGAGGCCTGCGCGATCGTGCGCAGATCCGAGTACGGCACCGCCGGCGGATCCAGCGAGCTGTCCTCCGGGTCCCGGACGATGACCTGGAACGGGTGCAGCCCGGCATAGCGCAGCACCGGAATGCGCAGCCGCAGGGACGACGACGGCAGCAGCGCCTCGAGCTGGCGCGTGCCGGAGGGCAGGCCGCGGTAGTCGTCGCGCACCGGCTGCATCACGAGCGCGTCGGTCCGGGCCATGAGCCGGGCGGCCGCCTCGGCATCGCGGGTGCCCCACTCGAAGACCGGCGGGACGCGCACGGAGCGCAGGCCGGGATCGGCATCCAGCAGCACGCGCAGAGACTCCGCCTGGCAGTTGCCGATCACGACCACGAGGGGCAGATCACCCGGGGCGGCGTCGTCCTGTCCGGCGCGCTCCGAGGCCTGTCCGTAGAAGTCCGCATAGTGCTTCGCGCGCCCGGGGTTGCTCACCGTATGATGATAACGATACTTATGACCAGGGGCCCCGTGGGGTCCCTTCTGCGCGGAAGGCGGTGGAGGGCTGACAGCAGTGCATCGTGCTGTGCAGGGGCCTCAGAGACTGCGAGCAGCGCCGATCCCCGCCCATCATCCCTATGTGGACGCCGTGGAGCCGCTGGCCGGCTGGGACGGATTCGAGCTCGTCGCACCCCCCGAGCTCGACGCAGCAGGACCGGGGACCTGGATCCCGCACCCGCTGCTCGAAGCGCAGCGCCTGGCCGAGGACGCCGATCGCGTGGATGTCCTGCACGTGCACTTCGGCTTCGAGCACCGCACCCCGCAGCAGATGCGCGAGCTCGTCGAGCAGTGCCGCGCCTCCGGGATCCGTCTGGTGCTCACCGTGCACGATCTGTCCCATCCGCATCTGCGCACCGCTCAGGAGCAGCGGGAGCACCTCGAGCGCCTGGCCGTGCTGATCGAGGCAGCCGAGACCGTCATCACCCTCACCGGTTCGGCGGCCGAGGAGATCCACCGGCGATTCGGCCGCCGGGCGGAGGTCATCGCCCACCCCTGCGTCGTCGCGCCGCAGCGAGCGCGACGACTGCAGGAGCAGGTCCGCGAGCGCGGCGGGCCCTCGCTCGGGGTCGCCGTGTTCCTCAAGGACCTGCGGGCCAGCACCGTGCGGGAGCTGTCCTGGCACCGGGATCTGGCCGAGGGGCTCCGAGGGGTCGGCGCCCGACTCACCGTCTTCCTGGACGAGCGCGCGGCCGGCACCGAGCTGGGCCGCGGCCTGAGCGGCATCCAGGGCCTGGAGCTCGTGGTGCATCGGCGGATGGACGACGAGCGCCTGTTCACACAGGTGGCCGAGTGCGCCGTCGTCGTCCTCCCCTACCTTCGCGGGACCCACTCCGGGTGGCTGGAGATGTGCCGGGACCTGGGCGTCGTGGTCGTGGCCCCGGACTGCGGGCACTTCGCGGATCAGGCCGACCAGCCGGGCGCGGTGCTCTCCTGCCGCACGGGCGACGGCCGCGATGCCGCCCGTGCGGCCGCACAGGCTCTGGGCGTCGCACCCCTGCCATGGGCCGGCGACCGCGCCGCCCAGGCCGAGCGCATCGCGCTGCGGCACCGCGAGCTGCTTGCCGAGGCAGGATCATGAGGATCGCCGTGATCGGCCCGTCGCGCATGCCGATCGCCCCGCCCTTCGGCGGAGGGCTCGAGGTCTTCGTCCAGCGCATGGTCGAGGGGCTGCGCTGTCGCGGGCTCGACGTCGACCTGTTCGCAGCCGCAGGCTCCCAGGGGCATCGCCGCGATCTGGAGTTCCCCGGCGTCGACTGGAGCGGGCACGAGCACGGCGCCCGCGACGACCGCTATCCGCCCGGCGCCCGGGAGTCCGAGACCGCCGCCTTCGCCCGCGTCTGCCGGCATCTGGAGCGCTCCGACTACGACCTGGTGCACAACAACAGCGTGCACCCCTCCATCCTGGAGCTGGGCCCCGCCCGTCGCCCGCCGATGGTCACGACCCTGCACACCCCGCCCCAGGACGACATGCAGGGCGTGCTCGGTCGGGTTGCGGGCGCCTCCGAGAGGTTCTGCGCGGTCAGCCGGTTCACGGCCCGCCAGTGGTCGCTGCCGCGCGCCGCGGAGGTGATCCACAACGGCGTGCAGACGGACCAGTGGCGCCCGGGCCCCGGCGGCGGAGGGGCGGTCTGGTTCGGGCGCCTGACCCGGGAGAAGGCCCCCCACCTTGCCATCGAGGCCTGCCGCCGGCTCGGGATGCCGCTGACCCTGATCGGGCGCTGCGCGGATCCGACCTACTTCTCCCAGCGGATCGCTGCACACTTGGGGGATCAGGTGCGCTGGCTCGGGGCCATGGCTCCGGAGCAGATCATGGACGAGGTCGGGCGGGCCTCGCTGGCCCTGGCCACGCCGCAGTGGGATGAGCCGTTCGGGCTCGTGCTGATCGAGGCGCTGTCCTGCGGCACTCCCGTGGCCGCGTTCAGCCGCGGGGGCATCCCCGAGATCCTGCGCACCGTGCCCGAGCACCTGGCCCGGCCCGACGACGTCGACGACCTCGTGCGCGCGGCCCGCGCAGCCCTGCACCAGCCGCGCGCCGAGGCCCGGGCCATCGCGGTCGAGCGCTTCGACCTGAAGGTGATGATCGATCGGTACCTGTCCTTGTTCGAGGAGGTGATCGCGTCGTGATCGGCCTGTACGCCCATCATCAGGGGGCCGGGCATCTCACCCGCTGCCGCGCGCTCGCCCGCGCCCTGGCCCCGCACGAGGAGGCGGTGATCCTCTCCTCCCACCCCGAGGCCGATGTGGTCCTGCCGATGGACGCCCCCGCCGACGAGCGCGGCGTCACCGCCCACGGGGCGCTGCACTGGGCGCCGCAGGGCCACGACGGATACACCGAGCGCATGGCGATGATCGCCGCGTGGGTGCGCGATCACCGTCCCTCGGTCGTCCACGTGGACCTCTCCGTCGAGGTGACGGCGCTGGTGCGCCTGCTCGGGGTGCCCACGACCGTCCAGGCCCTGCCGGGCATCCGCGACGACGCCCCGCACGAGCTCTCCTTCCGGCTGGCCGATCGGATCGTGGCGGCGTGGCCTGACTGGGTTGCACTGCCGGCTCACCTGGCGCCGTCAGCCGAGCGGGTGCATCGGGTGGGCGGGATCAGCCGCTTCGAGGGCCGCTCCCTGTGCGCGGTGCGCGGTCGCGATGCGGCGATCCTGCTGGGCCGCGGCGGCCAGGACGGCTCGCCTGCCTACTGGCACGAGGTCGCGCGGATCGCCTCCGCTCACCTGGGCGGGCGCTGCCGGCTGCTCGGGCTCGACGAGTGGGTCGAGGACCCGTTCGAGGTCCTCTCCGAGGCGGGGGTCGTGATCACGGCGGCGGGGCAGAACTCCGTGGCCGATGCAGCCGCCGCCGGGGCCCCGATGATCGTGCTGGCCCAGCAGCGCCCCTTCGCCGAGCAGGAGACCACCGCGCGCATCCTGGCCGACGCCGGCCTGGCCGTGGTGCCCGAGGCACCCGGTCTGCCGGCGGCGGGCGAGTGGCCGCAGCTCATCGACCGCGCGCTGCTGCTGGGGTCCCCGCAGGACCGGCGCCGGGCATGGCAGGTCGACGGCGCCGCCAGCCGCGCCGCCGAGACCGTCCTCGGGGCGGCTGGACACGGGCGGGGCGGGTCATGAGCGCGCCGGCGGCGCCTTCCGTGCACGTCGTGACGGTGTGCTCGATCGGGCGGCGGGACCACGTCCTGCGCCAGCTCGAGGCCGTGCGGCGCTGGCTGCCCGCGGCCGTCCACCACACGGTGCAGATCGGCCCCGAGCCCTTCGAGGCCCCCGGGACCCGTCGGCTGGATCGCACCGGGCCCGGGCCCGTGAACCTGGCGGCCGCGCGCAACGCCGCTGGCGACACCGCCTGCGACGCCGGTGCGGACGTGATCATCTTCCTCGACGCCGACTGCCTGCCCGGTCCCGATCTCGGCGCGGCCTACACCGCTGCGGCTGCCGTGCGCCCCGGGGTGCTGTGCGGACCCGTGACCTACCTGCGCGCGCAGGACCGCCCCTACGACCTCGACCTGCTGAGCTCGCTGCGCAGCCCCCATCCCGCTCGCCCCGATCTCCCGCGCGGACAGGCCCGCTGCGCTCGCCCCGGGGAGCACGTCCTGTTCTGGTCCCTGAGCTTCGCGCTCAGCGCCGGGACGTGGCGGGGACTGCGCGAGCGCTTCGGCGGCTTCTGCGAGGAGTTCACCGGCTACGGCGGCGAGGACACGGACTTCGCCATGAACCTGTCCGCCCACGGCGTCGCGCTGCAGTGGGTGGGCGGTGCCGACGCGTATCACCAGTGGCACCCGGTGTCCTCGCCGCCGGTCGAGCACCTGGACGACATCCTGCGCAACGCGGAGGTCTTCGCCCGGCGCTGGGGCTGGTGGCCCATGGAGGGCTGGTTCCGAGCCTTCGAGCAGCGCGGTCTGGTGGTCGCCGACGGACCCGGATGGCGCCGCGCGGGAGCTCCCGACGGCGCACCCGGCACCGAGCCCGTTCAGCGGGTCAGAAGCCTGAGGGCAGCGTCGCCGAGCGGTCGAAGCGCTCGGTCACGGCCACGCGGCCGTCGGCCCCGATCAGCGTGACGGCCTCGGCCGTGCCCCGCTTGGAGCCACCGGCGATCTCGGCCCCGGCATCGACGATCACGTTCTCGAGCTGCACCCCCGCGCCCACGCGCACGCCGTCGAGCAGCACGCTGTGGCGCACGACCGCGCCCTCCTCGACCACGACCCCCGGACTGAGCACCGAGTGCTCGACCGTGCCCCGGATCCGGGAGCCCGCCGAGATCAGGGATTCCGAGACCTCCGCCGAGGCCGCGATGCGGGCCGGGAGCAGCTGCGGCTGCCCGGAGACGATGGGCCACTGAGGGTCATCCAGCACGGCGCCGTCGCCGTCGAGGATCTGCAGCTGCGCCGTCCAGTAGGACTGCAGGGTGCCCAGATCCATCCAGTACCCGTCCATCCGGTGCTCCACGACCCTGCGGCGCTGCACGAACCACGGGATGAGGTCGTGGCCGTAGTCCTCCAGCCCGCCCTCGGCCTCCTGAAGGTCCTCGAGCGCCTCGATCAGCTGGGGTCCGTCGAAGAGGAACATCTCCGCGGCCACGATCTGCCCCTGGGGGTCCTCGGGCTTGTACGCGAACTGCCTCACGCTCCCCTGTCCGTCGGTGCTCACCACGGAGTAGCGGGAGGGATCCTCGTCCACTCGGGTGGTGACCAGGGTCAGGTCGGCGCGCTGGCGCTGGTGGGTGTCGATCACGTCCAGGAAGTTCAGCGTGTAGAGGTGATCTGCCGAGAGCACGAGCACCAGGTCCGGGTCGAACTCCTGGATGGTCTGCTTCTGCCGCAGCAGCGAGTCCGAGTTGCCCTGAGGGAAGCCCTCACCCTCGGCCCCCTGGAACGGAGGCAGCACATGCAGACCGCCGTGCGTGCGGTCGAAGTCCCAGGGCCGCCCGTTGCTCAGGTGCCGATTCAGGGTGTGCGGCAAGTACTGCTCGATCACCCACACGTCCGAGAGATGGGAGTGCATGAGGTTCGACATCGAGATGTCGATCAGCCGGTAGGTCCCGGCCACCGGCAGCGCGGGCTTGACCCTGTGCTCCGTCAGGGCCTCCAGCCGGGAGCCCTTTCCCCCTGCCAGGACCATCGCCATCGTCCGCGGAATGCGCATGCGGGCCCTCTCCTCGTCGTGAGTGTCCTGCCGACGATCGTAGTCGCGCGATCCCGGGATGAGGGTGACAGAGGCAGGCCCGTGCCATAGTGTCCCGACCCACGGGCCGCCCGTGCGCCCCTCCCCTGCCCGGGAGGCGGCATCGCACCGCAGACCGGCCCTCCCTCGTCCCGAACGGATCCATGACGCTCCCCGCTGACACCACCCCGGCCGCCCTCGACCCGCAGTCGCGCTGCCCCTGCGGCTCCGGCGACGTCTACGGCGGCTGCTGCCTGCCGCTGCACCAGGGCAGGCCCGCACCCACGGCAGAGGCCCTCATGCGCTCGCGCTTCAGCGCCTTCGCGGTGGACGACGAGCAGCACCTGCTGCGCACCTGGCACCCCGACACCCGGCCCGAGACCCTCGAGCTGGATCCGGACCTGCGCTGGTACCGCCTCGACATCCACGCCACCACCGGCGGCGGCCCGTTCGAGGAGTGGGGCACGGTCGACTTCACCGCCCACTACCGGCCCATGCCCGGGACCGATGCCCCGCGCGGCAGCCAGCACGAGAACTCCCGCTTCCGCCGCGTGGACGGGCAGTGGCTCTACCTCGACGGCGCCGTCCACTCCGCCTGACGGAGGAGCCGGCGATGCGGAGGTGTGGCCGGTTCCACACCTCGCCGGCCCATATCGGCCGCGGCGGGCCCGGCGACCCGCCGTAGAATCGGCTGATCCGTCGGAGTGCCGCATGACCGACGGCGCCCTTCTCGAGAGAGCCGCACCATGTCCTCACCCTTCTCGCGCGACTCGTCGCAGCCACCCTGGCAGGCCTCCGACGCCCCGTCCGAGCACACCGCGCCCGCCTCCGCGGAGCAAGCGACCGCCACCGGCACCGACGTCGCCGCACCCCCGTCGGCGCCCAAGGGCGGCCTCGACCGCTGGTTCAAGGTGACCGAGCGCGGCTCCACCATGGGCCGTGAGGTCCGCGGCGGCGTCGCCACGTTCATCGCCATGAGCTACATCGTGGTGCTCAACCCCCTGATCCTGGGGCTGGGCGCGGACTCGACCGGCGCCACCCTGGGCGTGGACCGCGTGGCGGCCATGACCGCCCTGATCGGCGGCGTCATGACGATCCTGATGGGCGTCGTGGCCAAGACCCCGTTCGCCGTGGCCACCGGCCTGGGCGTCAACGCGTTCCTGGCCGTCACGATCGCCACCACGCCCGGGCTGACCTGGGCGCAGGCCATGGGGCTGATCATCTGGGCCGGCGTGATCATGTTCGTGCTCGTGCTCACGGGCTTCCGCACCGCGGTGTTCAACGCGGTGCCGGCCTCGTTGAAGTCGGCGATCGTCGTGGGCATCGGCCTGTTCATCGCGCTGGTCGGCCTCGTCAACGCGGGCTTCGTGCGCCGCATGCCGGATGCCGCCGGGACCACCGTGCCCGTGGACCTGGGCGTGAGCGGCGAGCTCATCGGCTGGCCGCTGCTGACATTCGTGATCACGCTGCTGCTGACGATCACCCTCATGGTCCGCAACATCCGCGGGGCCATCCTGATCGCGGTGCTCAGCGGCACCGTCCTGGCGCACGTCCTGGAGGCCGTCGCGCCGTCCGGCTCCTCCGTCGAGAATCCGGCCGGCTGGTCGCTCGTGGTGCCCTCGACCCCCACGGGCCTGTTCTCGCTGCCCGATCTGTCCCTGGTGG
This sequence comes from Kocuria sp. 2SI, assembly GCF_005502825.1. Classification (NCBI taxonomy): domain Bacteria; kingdom Bacillati; phylum Actinomycetota; class Actinomycetes; order Micrococcales; family Micrococcaceae; genus Kocuria; species Kocuria sp. 2SI. The sequence goes on from NZ_SCNB01000001.1 coordinate 178,583, forward strand.
GCGAGGCCGACCCGGTCGGGCTGTGGACCCAGCTGGGCGTCACGACCGTGCTGCTGCTGATCTTCACGATCCTGCTGTCCATCTTCTTCGACGCCATGGGCACCATGGTCGGGCTCTCCGAGCAGGCCGGTCTGGTCAAGGACGGGAAGATCGACAACGTCGACCGCATCCTGCTCATCGACGCCGCGGGCGCGGTGGCCGGCGGCGCGGGCTCGGTGTCCTCGAACCAGATCTTCGTGGAGTCCTCGACCGGCATCGCCGAGGGCGCGCGCACCGGCCTGGCCAACGTGGTCACGGGCCTGCTGTTCCTGGCCGCCATGTTCATCACCCCGCTGGTGGAGGTCGTGCCCTTCGAGGCCGTGGCCCCGGCCATGGTGGTCGTCGGCTTCCTGATGGCCAAGAACGTCGTGCGCATCGACTGGGACGACTGGGGCATCGCGGTGCCGTCGTTCCTGACCTTCGTGCTCATGCCGTTCACGTACTCGATCGCCGACGGCATCGGCGCCGGCTTCATCTCCTACGTGTTCATCCGCGTGGTGCAGGGCCGGATCCGCGAGATCCACCCGCTGATGTGGGTCGTGGCCGCGGCCTTCGTGGCGTATTTCGGCATCGGGGTGATCGAGGGCTGGATCCTCTGAACCCCTGACCCCACACCGCCGAGTGGATCCTGATTTGCGCTGTTTGGCCCGATAGCGCAACTCAGGATCCACTCGGCGTCTCAGGGGTCTCGGCGGGGAGGGGTCGTCCCGACGAACGCGCGCACCCAGCTCGCGTCCTTGTGCTGAGCGGGCACGGGATCGATCAGCAGCTCGCGCTCCATGGCCGCGGCCTCCGGCGAGGCAGCTGCGGGCAGGGGCGCATGGGAGGCGGCCAGCACGACGTTGCCGTAGCGGCGCCCCTTGAGCATCGCAGGATCGGCGACGGCGGCCACGTGCTCGAACACCTCCCGCAGCGCCGCCGCCTCCGCGCGGGCTCCCTGCAGATCGCGGGTGTCGCCCACGTTGAGCAGGTACAGCCCGCCCGGGGCCAGCACACGATCGACCTGACGGGCGAACTCCACGGTGGTCAGCGGCTCGGGCGTCACAGAGCCGGCGAAGACGTCGCGGATCACGACCTCGCGCGTGGACTCGGTCAGCGACTCGGTGACCTCCCGAGCCTCCCCGGCGCGCACGCGCAGCAGCGGGGCCCGCGGCAGGTCGAACCAGCCGCGCACGAGCTCGACGAGCCGCGCATCCAGCTCCACGACCACCTGCCGGGCCTGCGGCCACTGCCAGTGCACCCACCGCGCCATGGAGCAGGCGCCGCCGCCCAGGTGCAGCACGCGCAGGGTCGTAGGCTCCAGGTGCGCGGCCACGTGCGTGCGCAGGAGCGCGGCCATCCAGCGCATGTACTCGAAGTCGAGCAGCTCGGGCCGGGAAGGGTCCACGTGCGAGGACGGGACGCCGTTGACGAGCACCGTCCAGGCGCCGGGGCTCAGGTCATCCGGACGCAGCTCGACCTCTCCCGTGGCGATCGGCCACGTCCCGGGCTGCAGCGCATCCGGATCCTCGGAGGCCTGTGCATCGTCCCTGCGGTTCCTGCGCTGTCGGCCCATGCGCGCCAGTCTAGGCGCGGCGCTCCTTACCCAGATCTTTGACTAGCAATGCAAAAACACTGCTATAGTGCATTTATCAGCCCCTGCCGTTGACCCTCCATTGATCAGGAGAGCCGCCGATGACAGGGGCTTCCTTCTACCCAGGGGATGACATGGGAGACACCCGTCGGCACGGTTCGACCCAGGGGCCACAGGCTCCGACGCCCATGCGAGAGATCGTCACCGCCATCATGGTGGATGGCGGCTTCTACCGTCGACGAGCGCGACGGCTCTTCGGCGAAAAGACTCCTGAGCAGCGGACTGAGGAACTCACCAAGTACTGCCGCAGGCACATCAGGAAGTCCCGCAGCCACCTCTACCGGATCTTCTACTACGACTGCCCACCCTCGGAGAAGGTCCTCTTCCACCCACTGAATCAGCAGCAGGTGAACCTGGCCCAGACCCCCGAGTTCGAGTGGATGAGCGAGTTCCTCCAGAAACTCGTGAAACAACGCAAGGTGGCCCTCCGACGCGGGGAGGAACTTCAGACTCAGCAGGGCTATCTCCTCAAGTCCGACCCCCTGAAGAAACTGTGCCGCGGAGCCATCAGCGTCGACGACCTGACAGTTCAGGACTTCACGCTCGACATCACCCAGAAGGGCGTCGACATGCGCATCGGGCTGGACATTGCCTCCCTCGCCGAACGCCGAGCCGTCAACCAGATCATCATGATCACGGGAGACAGCGACTTCGTCCCTGCGGCCAAGCACGCCCGCCGCGAAGGCATCGATTTCATCCTGGATCCAATGTGGGCGAATATCGCGGACAGCCTCAGCGAGCACGTCGACGGCGTGAGGGAATGCGTCTCCCGCGCCCCTGCCAACCTGAACGACCCGCTGCACGTCGACAACTTGCTGAGCCGAGCGCCTGTCGATGATGACGACGAGCTATAGAGCCCGCCGCATCCGGAAGGTCTCCTGCCCGGCCCACGGGCCATCCGCCGGGTAGGACGGGCCGATGCGCTCGAACCCGTTCTTGGCGTAGAAGGCCTCCGCCCGCGCATTGCCCGCCATGATCCAGAGGTAGACCGGGTCGTGGCCCTCGACGGCCTCGTCCAGCAGCTGCCGACCCAGTCCGGAGCCGTGCAGGCGCTCCAGGACGTAGAGCTTCACGAGCTCGCGCTCGGGCTGCAGGTCGGGCTCGAACTGCAGCTCCCAGCGCTGGGGGCCGTCGCACACCGTGGCGAATCCCGCAGGCTCGCCCGTGCCGTCGAGCCCCAGCACCACGCGGCCGGCGGGATGGGAGAGGAACTCACGGTCCTCGGCGGCGATGTCCGCCACCGACTCCTCCGAGAGCAGGGCCTCGGCGAAGTCCTGGCCGTACAGCGGCTGGTAGGTCTCGCGCAGGCAGGCGACGTGCAGCCGGGTCAGGGCGTCGGCGTCGTCGGGACCGGCGACGCGCGTGGACCAGGCCACGGAACTCAGGACTCGTCCTGGGCTGCGTGCCCGCCCTCGAGCTGCTGGCGCTGGATCGCAGCCTCCAGACGCTCGACCTTGCCGTCGATCTCGCCAGTGTGACCGGGTCGGATGTCCGCCTTGAGCACGAGCGAGACGCGGGGCCCGAAGCGCCCGACGGCCTCGGTGGCCTCCTTCACGACGGCCATCACCTCGTCCCACTCGCCCTCGATGCTGGTGAACATCGAGTCGGTGCGGTGCGGAAGCCCGGAGTCGCGGACGACCTGGACGGCGGCTGCCACGGCGTCGTGGACGGAGCCGGCGGGGTTGTCCCCGCCCATGGGCGATACGGAGAAGGCGACGATCATGCCCCCAGCGTAAGCCTGCTCACCGGCACTCGGACAGGGCCCCGTCGACGACCGCCATGTGAAACCCCGGGGAAGCCCGGGCAACCCCGGGTCCGGCGGCAGGCCCACCGCCTAGGCTGGACAGCAGACTGGTCTGTGCCCGTCGGCGTGCTCGGGGAAGCCCCCGGGGACCACGCAGGGGCGGGGCACGGAGACGACCTCGACGAGGAGCATCCCCATGACCCAAGGCATCTACCTCAGCGCCATGACCCCGGCCGCCGGCAAGTCCCTGATCGCGCTGGGGCTGACGGACACCCTGTTCAAGAACTCCGACCGTGTGGGCTTCCTCCGTCCGGTGCACCTGGGCGAGACCCCAGAGCAGGACCCCATGCTCGCGCTCATGGCCCAGACCTTCGAGCTGCCGCCGGAGCGGTGCCGCGGCGCTGTCACCCTGGAGCGCTGCCGGGAGATCCTGGCCTCGGGCGATCACGACGCCCTGGACTCGGCGGCCGTGGACGTCTACGCGCAGATGGCCGAGCACTGCGATGTCATCGTTGTCGACGGCACCGACCTGCTGGCGCACAACGCCGCCACCGCGGAGTTCGACCTCAACGCGCGCCTGGCCAACAACATGGGCTGCTCCGTTCTGGCGGTCATCGGCGGTCAGCAGGCGGAGCACCCGGAGGACCTGCTCAACGCCGTGGAGGTCACCCGCACGGAGCTGCGCGACTCCAAGTGCGACATCTTCGCGATCATGGTCAACCGCTGCCCCGCCGAGTGGGTCGAGAAGGTCGCCCACAAGGCCAAGCGCGGGCTGCACAACCTCCCGGTCTACGTCCTGCCCGAGGTCCCGGAGGTCATCAGCCCCACCGTGGAGGAGCTCGTGGAGTCGGCGGGCCTGCGCTCGGACCTCACCGACGTCACCCTTGACCGCGACATCAAGGGCGTGAAGATCGCGGCCATGAACGTCGAGCACTTCCTGGAGCTGCTCGTGGACGGCGATCTGGTGATCACCCCCGGAGACCGCTCGGACGTGCTCATGGCGACCCTGGCCGCAGCGCTCACCCCGGATCAGGCCACCCCCGCAGGTGTGCTGCTCACGGGCGGCTTCGTGCCCGAGGGCCTGGTGCGCTCGTTCGTGGCCGGCGCCCCCTTCCCCGTCCTGAGCACCGAGGAGGACACCTACACGGCCGCCAAGCGCGTCGGCTCCGCCCGCGGGCGGATCGTCAAGGGAGGCGCCCGAAAGTCGGCGGCCGCGCTGGGCGCCTGGGCGAATCAGGTCGACGGCGAGGAGCTGGCCTCCCGCCTGCGCCTGGAGCGCCCCGAGCGGCGCACTCCCCTGCGCTTCCTGCACGAGCTCGTGGAGCAGGCCCGACGAGACCGCAAGACCGTCGTGCTGCCCGAGGGCGACGACGCCCGCATCCTGCGCGCCGCCGAGATGATCCATCGCCGCGGCTTCTGCGACCTGGTCATCCTGGGCGAGCCGGACGAGGTGGCCCGGCTGTGCGATGCCGAGGGCATCGACCTGGACTTCGAGGCCGACGGGCTCGAGCTGATCGACTTCCGCCACGACGCCGAGCGCCGCGAGCGCTACGCCGAGGCCTACGTGGAGTACCGAAAGCACAAGGGCGTGGACAAGGACACCGCCCTGGAGCGCATGCTCGACGGCTCGTACTTCGGCACCATGATGGTCCAGCTCGGCGATGTGGACGGCATGGTCTCGGGCGCGGCCCACACCACCGCCAACACGATCCGCCCCGCGCTCGAGTTCGTGAAGACCAAGGAGGGCGTCGGCGTCGTCTCCTCGGTGTTCTTCATGCTCCTGGAGGACCGCGTGCTGGTCTACGGCGACTGCGCCGTGAACCCCAACCCGAACGCCGAGCAGCTCGCGGACATCGCCAAGGCCTCCGCCCAGACCGCCCGGGCCTTCGGAGTGGACCCGCGCGTGGCCATGCTCTCCTACTCGACCGGCTCCTCCGGCTCCGGCGAGGACGTCGAGCGGGTCACCGAGGCCACCCGACTGGTCCAGGCCGAGGAGCCGGACTTCCCCGTCGAGGGCCCCATCCAGTACGACGCCGCCGTGGACGCCTCGATCGCCCAGAAGAAGCTGCCCGGCTCCGAGGTGGCCGGGCACGCGACCGTGTTCGTGTTCCCGGACCTGAACACCGGCAACAACACGTACAAGGCCGTCCAGCAGTCCGCCGGTGCCGTCGCCGTGGGCCCGGTCCTGCAGGGCCTGCGCAAGCCGGTCAACGACCTCTCCCGCGGCACCACGGTCGAGGACATCGTCAACACCGTGGCGATCACCGCGATCCAGGCCCAGAACGGCTGAGCGTCCGCCGCAGCGGCACCTCAGCACACCGAATCCCACCATCCGAAGGAGCGCCATGCTCGTCCTCGTCGTCAACTCCGGCTCGTCGTCGCTGAAGTACCAGGTCCGGGAGGTCACCACCCAGGAGGGCGGGGAGCCCTCCGCCTACACCTCCTCCATGCCGCGCGTGGACGAGCTCGTGAACATGGACGAGGCCACCCAGGGGGCCGAGGGCGGCGAGGTCATCACCGAGGGCCTGATCCAGAACATCGGCACCTCGGAGATCGAGGATCACACGCAGGCCCTGGAGCTGCTGGCCCAGCGCCTCGAGGAAGAGCTCGGCGACCGCACGATCGACGCCGCCGGGCACCGCGTGGTCCACGGCGGCGAGCGTTTCTCCGCCCCGGTGCTGGTCAGCAACGAGATCATCCGCGCGATCGAGCGCCTGGCCCCGCTGGCCCCGCTGCACAACCCGGCCAGCGCCCTGGGCCTGCGAGCCATCCAGAAGAAGTGGCCGCACATGCCCCAGGTCTGCGTGTTCGACACGGCGTTCCACCGCTCCATGCCGGAGCACGTGTGGCGCTACGCGCTGCCCGAGGAGATGTACTCCGAGTACGGCGTGCGCCGCTACGGATTCCACGGCACCTCGCACGACTACGTCACCGGCGAGGCCGCACGCTTCCTGGGTGTGGAGCGCGACAGCTTCGACGCGGTCGTCGCCCACCTCGGCAACGGGGCCTCGGCCACCGCGATCAGGGACGGAGCGTCCTACGACACGTCCATGGGCTACACGCCGCTGGCCGGGCTGATCATGGGCACCCGCACCGGCGATCTGGACCCGTCGATCGTCACGGCCCTGCTCGAGCGCTACCCGGATCTCGATGCTCAGCGCCTGGACCAGATCATGAACAAGGAGTCCGGGCTCAAGGCCCTGGCCGGCCACTCGGACATGCGCACGGTCGACGAGCGCGCACAGGCCGGCGACCAGCGCGCCGAGCTCGCCCTGGAGATGACCGCCTACCGCCTGGCCAAGTACATCGGCGGCTACCACGTGGCCGTCGGAGGGGCTCAGGCCCTGATCTTCACCGCGGGGATCGGGGAGAACTCCGCGGGCTTCCGCCAGCGCGTGGTCGACAAGCTCGGGGCGCTGGGCGCAGAGCTCGACCCCGAGGCCAATGCCGTGCGCGGCGACGAGGTCCGCCGCATCTCCACGCCGGAGTCGCGCCTGGAGATCCTGGTGGTCCCCACCGACGAGGAGCGCGCGATCGCCGAGGCCACCGCTGCGCTGGTGAGCCGTCGGGCGAGCTGAGCCGCTGCGCACAGGCCGGATCGCAGAAGCCCCCGATGCCGCTGCGGCATCGGGGGCTTCTCTGGAACTGGACGACTCAGGCGGACGGGGTGACCGGGGGTTCGTCCGACCAGGGGAAGACGATCCACTCGTCGGTGGCCTTCCACACGAAGTCCGGGTCCACCAGGGAGCGCGGCTTGGAGTAGATGACGGCCGAGCGGGTGTCCGACTGGTAGCCCTTGAGCAGCTCGAGCACCAGGGCCAGGGTGCGCCCGGAGTCGGCGACGTCGTCGACCACCAGCACCTTCTTGGAGGTGATGGACTCGACATCGAGCATGGGGGCCAGCAGAACGGGGTCCGGCAGGGTCTCGTGGACGTCGGTGTAGAACTCGACGTTCACCGCGTCCAGCAGCTTGGCGCCCAGTGCGTAGGACAGCGCGCCTGCCGGGACCAGCCCGCCGCGGGCCACGCCGATGATGATGTCCGGCACGAAGCCGCTGTCAGCGATCTCCTGCGCGAGCTCCCGGGTGGCGGCGCCGAAGCCCTCCCACGTGAGGATCTCCTTGCCGTCAACGTCTGCCGCGTCTGCGTGATAAGCCATGCACACACCCTAGTCCCCGCCCGCGCGCGAGGGCAGGGACGAGGACGACGACCGCGCAGGATCAGTCGGCGAGCATGTCCTGGACCAAGCGGCGGACCTCGGTGCCGTAGAGCTCGATCGAGCGCATCATGGCGCTGTGCGACAGGGTTCCGACCGCGTACTTGAGGTCGAAGCGGGCAGCGCCGAGAGCCTTCTGATGGCGCACGATCTTGCGCGCCACGGTCTCCGGGGAGCCCACGTAATAGGCGCCGTCGGGCCCGGCCATCTGCTCGAACGCCTCGCGGGACAGCGGCGGCCAGCCGCGCTCGCGCCCGATCACCGCGTGATTGTGGGCCTGGGCGGGGAAGAACTCCTCGCGCGCCTGCTCGTCCGTCTCGGCCACGTGGCCCGGCGAGTGCCAGGCGATGGGCAGCTCCGGTTTGCCGAAGTGCTCCAGAGCCCGGCGATAGTGCTGCGCGAAGGCCGCGAAGGCGGTGGGGCTGCCGCCGATGATCGCGAAGATCACGGGCATCTCGTAGTGCGCGGCACGCACGACCGACTGCGGGGAGCCGCCCACCGCGATCCAGGCCGGCAGGCGCCCGGACTCCGTCTTGGGATGCACCTCGAGTCCGTCGATCGCCGGGCGCAGACCTCCCTCCCAGGTGATGGGCCCCTCCGACTGCAGACGGGAGAACAGCTCGAGCTTCTCCTCGAACAGCCGCTCGTAGTCCTGCAGGTCGAAGCCGAACAGGGGAAAGGACTCCGTGAAGGAGCCGCGGCCCAGCACGACCTCGGCCCGGCCGGAGGACAGGGCGTCGACGGTCGCGAAGCGCTGGTACAGGCGCACCGGGTCGTCCGAGGAGAGCACGGAGACGGCGGTGCCCAGACGGATGGTCTCGGTGGCGGTGGCCAGTCCCGCCAGGACCGTATCCGGCGCGGAGACCGCGAAATCGCTGCGGTGGTGCTCGCCGACCCCGAAGAAGTCCAGGCCCACACGGTCGGCCTGGATGCCCTCGGCCAGGACGTCGCGGATGACCTGGGCATCCGAGAGGGGCTGACCGTCCGGGCCGGGGTGGACGTCGCCGAAGGTGTTGAGTCCGAGCTGCATGGCATCTCCTCTGATCGCGGGACGCCCCGAATTATAGTTGATACATCACGTAGATGTGAGGGTCAGTCGGCTCGATGCCTGGGCTGCAGTCCCCGAAGGTGCACCAGGAACCCGGTGACCATGGAGCACGAGCGCAGCAGCTCGCCGATCAGCATCCACCAGGCCATGCCCACCGCAGTGTCGGTCCCCAGCAGCCAGGCCCCGCCCACCACCAGGACCAGCTGAGCCCCGCTGATGACCATGAAGAGCCGCTCGCGCCCGCCGAACATGAGCACGTTGCTCGTGGCCGAGGTCAGGGCGTTGATCAGCGTGGCCACCACCAGGATGACGGAAGCGCCCCACGTGCCCTGGTACTCCGGGCCGAGCAGATCGACGATCCGCTGCTCGCCCAGCACCAGCAGGAAGCCGAGCAGCAGCGTGGGAAGCACTGCCGAGACCGCGGCCGCCTCCAGCACGAGGGCGACCAGTCTGCCGCGCCGGGTCACGGACATCGCGATCCGCGGCATGAAGACGGTGGCCACGGCGGTGGTGCCCATGGCCCCTGCGGACTGGATGCGCTGGGCGACCTCGTAGGTGCCGGTGGCCGCCAGGGAGCGCGCGCCTAGCAGGAACATCAGCCCGCGCACGCTCAGCGCGGTCAGCGCGGACCCCGCCGCCAGGATCAGCGACTGACCCCACGGCACCGGCGGGACCGTCACGCTCGGCGGCGGCGGCCCTGCCGAGGGCGACAGCCGCCAGAAGGCGATGCTGATGATCACGAAGGCGGCCACCTGCCCCGGGATCAGCAGCTGCGGGGCGAGCAGCGCGGAGGCGATCGCGATCAGCAGCGCGAGCCCCGGCAGGGCCACGGACTCCAGGAACTGCCCCGCCAGCGGCGCCTGCCGCGCCACCCGCTGGACCATGAACAGGCGCCCCAGGGCCGAGGAGACGGCTACGCCGTAGAGGACGAGCACGAGCCCTCCGGTCCCCGCGGTGAGCTGGACGATCAGGGACGCCGCCAGGGCGAGGACGGTGAGCACCGCCCAGATGCGCAGCAGGGCCCGGGCGTCGCGGCGGGCGATGGCGCGGGCCTCGTCGTGCCTGCCCTCGGCCCACAGCGGCGACTGCGAGCGCATGCCGGAGGTGTCGAGCCCGAAGGTGCCGGCGGCGCGCGCCACCAGGGCCACGGCCCACATGATGCCGTTGAGCCCCACCATCTCGACGGGGAAGCGCAGGGCCACGACGGCTACCAGCAGCATCTGCAGGGCGGCTCCGCCGATGCGGATGGACATGACGAGTGCGGACTGCAGGGCGGCAGCGCGCTGTCTCTCAGCAGCCATGTCCCACCCGTCCTCCGCTCATGCCGTGCGATCCCCGTGCCGCGGCGCCGGACCTCCCGGTCCCCGCACCGCCCCCGCGGCGCGCAGGCGCCTGCCGGCGGGCCTGTCTTGCGGCGCCACAGTCTACGTCCCGCCTCCGGCGCAGCACCCGGGTCGGGCACCCCCACTTGTGCGGCTCAGGCACGTCGACCCGGGTCGCTCTCGGGCGGGTCCGAGCCGTCCGGCCGCCCCGGCTGCGGGCCGACGGGCTCGGGCCCGCCCTGTGCCCAGGGGACCGTCACTGCGGCGCTCGCCCAGGGAGCGATGGCCGCTCCCGACGCGGAGACGGGCTCGGAGGCGGAACCGGGTCCGCATGCGGGGCCGGTCGCGGTCACAGGCTCGGGCGCACCGACGGATGCCGCGGCGGTCGTCGGCTCCGCGGTCAGGGCGAGCACCACGCCGGAGAGCAGGAAGGGCAGCCCGTACATCGGCGGGGCCACGAACACCGGTGCTGCGACCGATTCGATGGCCATGGCCGCGAGCCACCCGACGCCCACGGAGCCGATCCAGCGCAGGTGCGGATCCTGGCTGCGGCGCATCATCCGCCAGGCGGGCAGCCCGAGCATGACCAGACCGCCGATGTAGCACAGCAGGCCCAGGACGCCGGTCTCCGCAAGGGGCGCGGGCCAGAAGGTGTCCGAGAGGAAGTCGACCTCGTCGTGGCCCGTCATCCCCCAGATGCGCGTGTAGCCGAGCTCCTGGTAGTAGGGGCTGTAGTTCTCCGCGGCCGTGAATGAGGCGAACCGCCCGAAGCCCACGCCGAGCGGGAAGGCCCCCAGCGCCAGCGGGATGCTGTCCAGGGTCAGGCGGATGCGAGCGGTCTGGCTGACGTCGGAGAGGTACTCGGTCAGCGTGGCATCCACGACGCGCGTGAGCGTGTCCCAGCCCAGGATCAGCGCCACCGGCGTGAGGATCGCCAGGCTCGTGAGGTACATGGCCTTCTTGCCCGGCAGCGACGCTCGGGTCCCCAGGGAGACCACGAGGGCCGAGGCGATCGACTTGCGGCGGAAGGCCAGCAGGCAGGCGAGCCCGGAGCCGATGAGCAGCGCCAGGCTGATCCGGGAGCGGCGGATCGTGGAGCGGTAGGCCAGGATCGCGATGAACGCCAGGGACATCGTGGTCCCCAGTCCCACCGGGTGGTTGAACGGCCCGGAGAGGCTGGCGATCCCGCCGCGCTCGCTGAGCTCGACCGTGCCCGCGCTGATGAAGTCGTTCCACGCCGCGGGTGCGGCCGCGTTGGCCGCGGTGAACAGCAGGATCACGACGACGGCGACGGCGCCGCCGCGGATCAGCCCGGGGATGTCCTCGCGGCGCCAGTCCAGCTGCGCCAGGGCGAAGGCGAGCACGGGGCCCTTGAGGAACAGGAAGGCTCCGGTGACGGTGATGCCCAGCGGCACCGAGTGCACGAGACCGCTCAGGACCCCGAGCAGGCCGAAGGCCAGGAAGAGCCACAGCGCGGCGAAGCAGCGGACCGCTCCGTGATCGCGCAGCCTGCGCAGGGTGAACAGCACGGCGGCCAGCAGCACGCACAGCTCGTCCATGTACCCCACAGCGCTGCTGCCGGTGACCGTCTGCGCCGTCTGGGAGATCACGGTCGACACGGCGACGACGCCGGCGAACGCCTTGGGCGCGCGGAAGGCCGCGCGCAGCAGCCACAGCACGGCAGCGCCACCGAGGGCGCAGACCGCCGCGAGCACCAGCGCCTCGGCAGGACCCGTCACCTCTCCCCCTCCCCCTGCGACGCTCCCCCGAGCGTCGTCCGCCCGCGCGCATCCGACGGGCGGCGCGCGGTCTCCGGGCCCATGCTCGCACGCTCGGAAGCTCATCTGACAAGGGGCGTCCGGTTGTCCCCACATCTGACGTCGCGCAGCAGTTCCTGCGCCGCGCTCTCGACGCGCCGCCGCCGCGCCTGCCTATCATGAGCGCGCCGGGGCTGAGCCCCGAGCAGCGGCATGGCCGACGGCTTCCGGGGGGACCGTCGCGCCCGAGGCGCCGCTGGGATGACATGGCGCGCCCAGGGCGCGCGGGGGACCGACGAAGGGCAGGCCATGCACCAGAGCTCGGCAGGAGAGAAGACCGTGGCTCCGGCAGTGCGCGACATCAGCGGCGCGGAGCTGGGCTCTGCGCTGCGCCGCGGATGGTGGAAGGCGCTGCTCGGGCTGATCCTGGGGCTCGGGCTGGCCGCGGCCTTCGTCGTCACGCAGGCCCCCACCTACACCTCCGTGACCATGGCGCTCGTGCGCCCCTCCACCGACGACGCGACCTCGGTCGAGAGCCTGGCCGCCGAGGACCTGGCGCAGGCTCGCGCGGCCACCTACGAGTCGCTGGGCAACTCCGTGGTGGTGGCCGACGAGGTGCGCCGCGACCTGGGGCTGAAGACCTCTCCGGAGGACCTGCTGGAGCAGGTCACCGTGGTGTCCACGCCCGAGACCACCGGCCTGGAGATCACCGCCACGGCGGATTCGGCCGACGGCGCCGCCGAGCTGGCCGGGGCCTGGCGCGATGCGCTCAGCGATGCCGCCGACGCCGACGGATCCGGCGGGGCCGGGGACCGCGTGAGCATCGAGCCGGCCGGGGAGCCGACCGTGCCCGCGACGACGTCGGGCCTGTCCGATCCGGCCGTCCTGGTGGTCGGCGGGGCGGTGGGGCTGCTCGTCGGCATCCTGGTGGCGGTGGGCACCGCCCGGCCGGCGCGCAGGGCCTGAGACCGCGCGTCCGCCGTCGGACGCGGGGGCCGCCTTCAGCCGCGGCGCAGCATCTCCCTGACCAGGTACCAGAGGAACTTCGAGTTGCCGACCGCGTAGCGCTTGAACATCCGCCGCGGCTCCAGCACCAGGCGGAAGAGCCATTCGAGGCCGAGGCGCTGGATGATCGCGGGAGCCCGCCGGGTGCGGCCGGCCACGACGTCGAACGAGCCGCCCACCCCCACGCTGAGGCCGACGTTCATGGCCTCGCGGAAGCCGTAGATGAAATCCTCCTTCATGGGCGAGGGCAAAGCCACGAAGAGGATGTCGACGTCGAGCAGGCGGATCGTCTGCGCCATCTCGGCATCCGTCATGTACCGGCGCCAGTAGCCGTCGCGGTGTCCCACCACGTTGGCGCCGCGGGCGGTGAACTCGCGGCGCACTCGCCCGACGACGTCCTCACGAGCACCGAGCAGGAAGATCCGCTGCCCCTCCTGGGCGGAGAGATCGACCAGGCGGTTCATGACGTCGATCCCCGCCACACGCTGCGGAAGCGGGCGGCCCAGGAGGCGGGCGGCCCACACGACGGCCTGGCCGTCGGCGCTCACGAGCGTCCCCTGGTTGAACTCCTCGAGCTTGGTCGGGTCCTCGATGGCCGCCACGAGCTTGGCGGCATTGACCGAGAGGTGGTTCTGCCCCTTGCCTGTGGCGATCATCTCCCGCAGCCGGTCGATGGTCTGATCCATCGTGAGGGCATCGACGCCCACACCCATCACGTCCGTGCGCTCAGGCGCGATCACTCGCTGCATCTGATCCGTCATCGGTTCTCCCCCCAGAGTCCCAATCGGCCCGCCGCCCTGACGATGCCCATGAGGCCAGCGCGACAGCCGCGTGGCCCTGATTCCACCGCATGTGCGGAAGCCCCCTGCCTCCGCTGCGGAATCCGCCGTCGCCGCCCTGCAGTCCCAGCAGATGCCGAATCGCGGCCTCCGGGTCCGGGACCGGCCAGCCGCGCTGCGCTGCGCGGGCCAGATACCCGACCGTGGTGGCCACGTTGTGCACATCCGTCGAGACCTGCCGGTCATCCGCCATATAGAGCGGGAGACCTTCAGGGCTGAGACAGCGGTCCTTCCAGAACTGCGCGCCGCGAGCTGCCGAATCCCCCGATTCGAAGCCCATCTGCTGCAGCGCCCACAGCGAGTCCAGGTTGTAGATCGTGTGGAAGCTGTCGATCCACTCGAGTCCCGGACCCTCACCGTACGGCCAGGAGCCGTCCTCCGCCTGCGCGCGGACCGCCCGGTCCACCGCAGTGCGGATCAGTTCCCTGTCTCCGTCCAGCATCGCCAGCGACTCCGCCGCAAGCAAGGACCCATTGTGCACCAGTCGGTCCGAGGTGGTCGTGTACCGGAAGTAGCCCGATGTGTGGAACTGCCCCTCCAGCCAATCACGGACGTCAGCGCTGACCCGGTCCAGCATCCCCGCCGCGGACAGGGCGCGCAGTGCGAAGGTCACCGCGATGACGTTGGGGCTGCCTGCCGGATAGAAGGCCCAGCGCGTCTGGACGTCGAACTCGTAGCCCCACGGACCCGTCCCGCGCTCCTGGAGGATCCGCTGCGCGAGCTGCCTGGCCGTCTGCTCGTCGCCGGACAGCGATGCAGCCGTCGAGAACAGCGCCATCCCCTTGGTCATGCGCACCGGGGGAACACGTGTGGCGGCGCGCAGGCCGCGGCCCAGGCGCTTGTGCCCCTGCACCCAGGCCTGGCGGGGAACGCGTCCGCGCAGCACGCGCGCGTACGGCGAGAGCAGTCCGTCGTACGGGTCCGTCCCGGCGTAGTCGCGCTCACGGGCGAAGTCCATGGCGCGGCCGAGGGCCCCGTCGACCTCGGCCTGCAGCTGCGGTTCGAGTCCCTGCGACGTCATGGCTTCTCCTCCGTGGTCTGCGCTGCGGCCCCGACGGCCGCCTCGATGATGTCGTCGAAGCGCTGGCGGTAGCCGTCCATGCTGTAGCCCCGCTCCCAGGTGGTGCGGGCGGCGGCGGCGATCCGCTGCCGCCGGGCGTCGTCGTCGATCAGCTCGGCCAGGCCCCGAGCGAGCGCCGTCACCTCCCCCACCGGCACCAGGACGCCGTTCTCACCGTCAAGGATGACCTCCGGGACCGCCCCGACGGGCGTGACGACGGGTGCCAGCCCCCACGCCATGCCCTCGAGCAGCGACAGCGGGAGGTTCTCCGCCCGGCTGGGCAGCACCAGGATCTGGGCGCGGCGCAGCTGATCCTGCAGGGGCTCCGCGTCCAACCAGCCGGTGAGCTCGACCCGCTGCGCGCGGTCCACGGCGGCCCGGATGGAGCCATCCGGGTCATCGAGATCGCCTGCCAGGACCAGGACGGCATCGCGCCCGGCGCTGATCCGGGACCATGCCTGGAGCAGCTCGGGGGCCCCCTTGCGGGCACCCACGCGGCCCGCGAAGAGCACGCGCATCGGATGGGTCACGTGCTGCGGGACCTCTTGAGGACCAGGGACCGCGTTCGGCAGCACGGACACGGCAACATCCGACACCCCGAGCTCCTCCTGGACGAACTGCGCCCAGCTCTCTCCCAGGACGATGACCTGGTGAGCCGCCTGGAACATGTTCTTCACCAGGGCCTGCTCCAGGCGCCCACGAGATCGGAAGTAGTCGTCATAGCCGCCCCCGTGAAGGTGCAGTGCGTATGGACGGCGGCGAAGGCGCACCAGTGCGCTCAGCGTCAGCTTGCGCCATGTGCTGCCGCGGGAGGCCACGGCGAACACCCGCAGGTGCGCTGACGAAGGCCCGAGGCAGTCAGCGGCCGCCCTCACGAAATGCGCCAGCCTCTGCAGAGCCGGTCCGGGAGCACCGCCGGAATCCAGGAAGACCAGTGACGTGCGCTCGGAGCTCGTGCCGAGCAGATGACCGGCCATGATGCCGATTCCGCCCGAGGACCCGGGGGCAGGTCCGATGATGGTCGCCTTGATCATGAGACTCCTTCCTGCTGCTGGGCACCGAGCTCCCAAGGAGCGCGTCCGGGCTTGGCTATCGATGCATCCTGGTCGGCGGCCTGCGACGGCCTCACCCCCAGCGCTCGTCGCCCGCTGCGAGGCTCTGCTCCGAGCGCCAGGCACAGCCCTGCCACTGCGAACGGCAGCCCGTACATCGGCGGCGACAGGAAGACCGGCGCGACGACCGACTCGATCAGCAGCTGGGCGAACCAGGCCACAGTCACCGCCCCGATCCACTTGCTGTGCCCATCCGAGGCCGAGCGCATCATCCGCCAGCCGGGGACGATGAACATGATCAGCGCTCCCAGATAGCACAGGGCGCCCAGGATCCCGGTCTCGGCCAGCGGGGCCGGCCAGAAGGTGTCCGAGAGGAAGCCGCCCATGTCGCCCTGCCCCAGACCCCAGATCCGCTCGTAGCCCAGATCCGTGTAGATCGGGCTGTAGTTCTCGGAGGCCGTGAAGGAGCCGAAGCGGCCCAGACCCACTCCGAGGGGGAACGCACCGACAGCCAGCAGGAAGCCGTCGATCGTCATCCGGATGCGAGCGACCCGATCCCAGTCGGTCAGGTACTCGGTGAGGGTCCCGTCGACGACGGCCGTCAGGGGCTCCCGCAGGAGAACGAGGCCCACGGGAAGGAGGATCACCGCACTCGTGACGAACAGAGCCCGTGGAAGGGGCAGGACAGCGCGAACGCCCAGGGCCACGGCGATCCCCGCCACGATCGACTTGCGGCGGAAAGCCGCCAGGCAGGCCAGGCCCGTGGCGATCAGCAGGACGAACGTGAAGGGCGTCCGGCGCACGAGCAGGCGGTAGAGGTAGATGGCCAGGAAGGCCAGGGCCATGGTGGTGCCCAGCCCGACCGGGTGGTCGAAGGGCCCGGTCAGGCTCGTGAAGCCTCCGCGCTCGCTGGCCACCTCCGTCCTGCTCACCAAGTCGTTCCACGGGCCCGGAGCCGCGGCGTTGAGCGCGCAGGTGAACAGGATCACCACGATCACCGCAGCGCCGGCTCTGGCGATGCGAGGCAGATCTGCACGACGCCAGTCCAGCTGAGCCACCGCGAAGCCCAGCGCCGGCCCCTTGAGGTACAGCAGGGTCCCCATGAGCGTGATGGACGAGGGCACGGCATGCACCACGCTGCTGATCAGGCCGAAGAGGATGAAGGCGAGCAGGAACCACACCGCGGCGAAGAAGCGCAGCGCATGATGATCGATCAGACGCCGAGCGCAGGCCACGCCCACGGCCAGCACGACGGCGAGCTCGTCGCCGTAGTTGAGGATCGAGATGCCGCCCACCGTGCCGACGGTCTGGGAGATCATCGAGTAGACAACGGCGGCCCCGATGGTGGCCTTGGGATGCGTCAGGCAGAGCTTGATCACCCACGCGACGCCGACCAGCAGGACCGCGCCGAGGGCACCCCACGACAGGGCTGAGACTGCAGTCTGCATGTGTGCTCCTCCCCGGGACGGTCCCCGTGCCGTCGAATGCAGGGCGTCGACGCTCCGGATCCCCCGATCCGGTGCCGAGCACCTGCCGCTGCGCCCGACCGCTCCCCAGCGGCGGCACGCATCACGACATGATGGCACGACGTCACGTGCCTCCGGGCAGATGTTCGTTCATGAAGGCTGTTTGTCCACTCAACTGCACGGTTCATGGCCGTATACAGCATGTGCGTCAGATCGGTGACACTACTCTGGGAGACCGGACGGGAGCCTTCGCAGCACTGCAGCACCGTCCGCCTCGCTCTGGGGAGAGCGAACGATTCGAATTCAGGGGGAGCAGCAGAATCATGCAGACCAGCAGGCGCACCGAGACCCGGTCCCGCAATCAGGGCGGCGATCCCATGGTCAGAGACGTGTCCGCCGAGCATCTCGGGACGGCGCTGCGGCGGCGCTGGTGGGCCCCGCTCGTGGGCCTGATCCTGGGTCTCGGCATCGCGCTCGGGCTCGCGGCCTCGGAGCCTCCGCAGTACGAGTCGGTCACGACCATGATGGTCCACGCCGGGGCGGACGATGACACCGCCGCCGAGCGCCTGGCCGCCGAGGAGCTGGCGATCTCCCGCACCACGACCTACGAGGCCCTGGGAGAGTCCCTGGTGGTCGCCGAGGAGGCCAAGAGCGATCTCGACACCGACAAGTCGGCCTCGGAGCTGCTCGACGGCATCACCGTGACGGCCACACCGGCCACCACGGGCGTGGAGATCACGGCCGTGGGCGAGTCGCCGGAGGAGGCGAGCGCCCTGGCGGAGGCGTGGCGCGACGCCCTCACCTCGGTGGTGGCGACCAGCGCCGAGGACGCGCAGGTCAGCATCGAACCGGCGGGCAGCCCCACGACTCCCGAGGATCCGTCTGGCCTGAGCATGACCATGATCGGAGTCATGGGTGCTGCCGTCGGCCTCCTGCTCGGCATCATCGCCGCAGTCGCGACCACGCGCCCGCGCACCGAGCTGCGCTGACCGACGGTAGGTCGGGCCTGCCGTCGGGCTCAGGCCCAGGTCCCGCTGACTCCGGCGATGTTCTGGTCGACGATCCGATCCTTGCCGTTCGGCGGGATCTCCAGGTGCCCCACCAGCTCGAAGCCCAGCTCCACCTGACCGGCCGTGCGTCGGCACATCGCCTGGTAGAACTCCTCGAGCTCCTCCGGGGCGGCATCAGCCGTGGGCTCGACCCGCAGCGTGACGCGGCCGGGCACGTCCTGCCGGAAGCGGAAGCGGCGGATGCACAGGAACTGATGCCCGTGCACGTTCAGTGACGTGGTGGGGAACAGCGAGCCGTCTGCGCGTACCAGGCCCTCTCGGCCGCGCCGTGAGGAGATCGCTCGGAACGTGGGCTGACCCCAGGCATCCGTGCCCACGCGCTCGGCGGAATCTCCCGTGTCATAGCGCAGGAACGGCTGGCCCTTGATCATGAGGCTGGTGGTCACGAGCCGGCCGCGCTGCCCCACCTCCACGGGCAGGCCGTCCTCTCCGAGCAGCTCCGTGATGCCGTACAGGGGTTCGGCATGGAAGGTTCCGTCCGGATCCATCGAGGCGAAGCAGGTCCGCTCGCTCAGACCGTAGAAGTTGGAGATCCCCGCATTCGGGAACACCCGCTCGAAGGTCTGCTGCTGGCCGGGCGTGAACTCCTCCGAGACGGCCAGGACGCCGCGGATCTGATGACGCCATTCGTCGTCGGGCAGCTGCTCCTCGACCAGCTTGGCCATGTAGCTCAGGGCCGACGGATAGCCGTGCAGGTAGCGGATCCCGCGATCGCGCACCCAGCCCCACTGCTCCTGGATGCGTTCGGGGGCCAGCGCCTGGACCCGCAGCACCAGCTCGCCGGTCGCGCGCTGCAGGTAGTGATCCGCCCCACCGGGCAGATCGGCCGCCCCTCGCAGGAACAGCCGCCAGTCGTCGAGCTCATAGCCCGTGGCCCGGTGCCAGGCATCGAAGACGTAGGCCCACTCAGCGGCCCCGCGCTGCCGGTCCAGGTGGAACAGGATGGGATCGCCCGAGGTGCCGGAGGTGGCGGTCATCTGGACGCCGCTCTCCGGGACCGTGAGCATGCGCAGGGAGTGCTTGGACAGCTGCTCGCGGGTCAGGATCGGCAAGCGGGAAAGTCGTTCGAAGGCGCCGACGCCGCGCTCGCGCAGTGCCTCGTATCCGGGCTCGGAACCGTAATAATCGGTCTCGGCTGCTTGATCGAGCAGCTGCTCGAGCCGTCGTCCGCGCTCCTGGGCCGCCCAGGACGGCACCGTGCGAGCCTTGCGCAGCTCCCTCAGCGTCCGCTGGAACACCGGTCCATAGCGCAGCGACGGCGGAATGGCTCGGACGAGGGGGCCCACTCTCTCCCGCTGGTCCGCCGGAAGGTGGGCGACCTTCTCACGAAACGATCTCAAGCTCTCCCCTTCGGATGTGGTCGCGCCGGGGGTCATCGGATCAGCTGCCCAGAGGCGCGCACCTCTGATGCGAGGTTACGTGTTCGTCCGCAAATTCTCCATGCGATTGCAGGATCATGACCAGGTGGTCGCCGCCCCCGGAATCTGCTGATCCACCAGACGCTCCTTGCCGTTGGCCGGGACCTCCAGACGGTCCACCACCTCCAGCTCGAGGTGGATGCGATCCCCGATGACCGCCGCCATCGCTCTGTAGAGCTCCTGGATCTGCGCATCGGTGGCTCCGGTGACCGGCTCCACGAGGAACGTGGCCTTGCCCGGTTCGTGCTGTCGGAACCCGAACTTCCGAGCTGCGAGCACCTCCATGGTGTGCATTCCGAAGATCGCGGCGGGCAGGAAGCTGCCGTCATTGCGGATCAGCCCCTCCCGCCTGCGTCGAGAGCGGATCTCGCGGAAGATCGGCTGACCCCAGGGATCCGTTCCCGTACGCAGCGCCGAGTCACCCGTGTCATAGCGCAGGAAGGGCTGTCCGATGAGCCGCAGACCGGTGGTGATGATCCTGCCGCGAGCGCCGACCTCGACGGCTCGGCCCTGCTCATCGACCAGCTCGACGGCCCCGTAGAGGGGCTCGGGGTGGAAATCGCCGTCGTCGTCCATGACGGCGAAGGCCGTGCGCTCGCTCAGCCCGTAGAAGTTGGCCACGCGCGCCTGCGGGAAGACGCGGTGCAGGATCTCCAGGTGGGCCTCTGTGAGCTCCTCCGAGACGGCGAGGATCCCCCGGATCCTGTGCCGCCAGTCATCGTCCGGCAGCTCGGTCTCCACCAGGCGCGCCAGGTACGCGATGGCCGATGGCAAGCCGTGCAGGTACTGGATCCCTCGCTGAGAGGCCAGCTGCCAGTGCTCCCTGATGAGCTCGGGACGCAGCGCCTGGACGCGCAGCACGACCTCCCCCGTGGAGCCCTGGACGAACCAGTCCGCACCACCGGGAAGCTCGGCTCCGCGCAGCCGCAGACGCCAGTCGTCGGCCTGATAGCCGGTCCTCCGCTCCCAGGCGCTCAGGACGTAGGCCCATTCGCTGGCGCCCCGGCTGCGGTCGAGCCAGAACACGATGGGCTCCCCGGAGGTCCCGGAAGTCGCGACCCGCTCGAGCTGGGCCTCGGGCACCGTGAGCATCCTGCTGCTGTGCTCCGTCACCGCCTCCCGCGGGAGGATGGGCAGGCGGCTCAGCCGCTCCATCGGCGGCATCGTCGTCTCGACCAGCGCCTCGTACCCCGCAGCTGAGCCGTAGTAGTCCGTTCCAGCCGCGGCATCCAGCAGCGACTGCAGCCGTCGATCTCGCTCTTCACGTCCCCATGACGGGACCGTCCACGCCTTCCGGATCTCCCGCTGGGTCTGTCGGAACACGGGCCCGAATTTGATCCCTGCAGGCACATGCCGGGCGAATCCGGCGATCCGCTCCCGCTGCTCGGGCGGAAGGTGGGCGATGGTCTCGCGCAATGACATAGCTGCTCCCCTCTGCAATGACCGATCGGGGCGCCGCTGGGCAGCGGCGCCCCGATCGGCCCGTCATCTCATCGTCGGCATTCGATTATCCATGCCTCGAGCAGGCATCCGCCGATCGCGCTCCTCAGCCCATCAGCTCGTCCCGCAGCCGGTGCATGTCGGCGAACCGGTTGCCGAATCGGTGCAGCGTGATGGACACGGCCTGCTCGTGGAGCATCTCCTGGATCTCCACGCGGGAGGCGCCGACGATCGGGTGCATCATGACCGCCACGTCCGGGGTGGCCCCCAGATCGACCACCAGGTCCGCATCGGTGCCGACGACCTTGATGCGCGCGCCCACGCCGAGCTCGAGCACCTCGGGATCGGAGTCCTCCGAGGCCCGGCCGCCGAAGGGCAGGCGATCGCGCAGCTTCTGCACCGCGGAGCGCTGCTCCTCCGGCTCGGACATCGCGCGGTAGGCGGTGCGGGCGCCGAGCAGGCGTCGGGCCTTGGCCTGGACGCGGAACCGCTCGTCGTCGACGGCGGGCAGCACCTGGGTGAACAGGGCGCGGGCCGCCCGCGGCAGGGCCTCCATGACGGCAGGCGCGGCCGAGAGCGTGACCTCCGAGCCGGAGCGAGCGGCGGCCAGACCCACGCGGATCACGTCGGTGACCGGGGCATCCTCCGCAGCGCGCACCACGATGTCGCGGGCGCGGTAGCGGAAAATGTTGGCCTCGCTGACCAGGCCCGTGGGGTCCTTGGCCACGCCGAACTCGGACTCCCAGGCCCGCTGGTCGGCGGCAGCGCAGGCTCGCAGCCAGGCCAGATCCTCCGCGGGCAGCGCCTCGATCACGTCGGCGTCGCCCAGGACGTCGCGCACCGCGGGCAGCAGCCCCGGCTGGACCTCCACGGAGTTGCCTGCGCGGAAGGCGCCCTTGGTCCAGTGGCCCATCTGGGTGAGGTAGTTCGGACCGCCGGCCTTGGCACCCAGGCCCACCGACGACTTCTTCCAGCCGCCGAAGGGCTGGCGCTGCACGATCGCGCCGGTGATGCCGCGGTTGACGTAGAGGTTGCCGGCCTCCACGCGCTCCAGCCAGGAGCCGACCTCCTGCACGTCCAGGGAGTGGATGCCGGCGGTCAGACCGTACTCCACGGCGTTCTGCCACTCGATCGCCTGGTCCAGGTCCTTGGCGTGCATCAGCCCGAGCACGGGGCCGAAGACCTCGGTCTCGTGGAAGAAGGAGCCGGGCTTCACACCCGTCTTGATGCCCGGGCGCCACAGGCGGCCGGAGTCGTCGAGCTGCTTGGGCTGGAGCAGCCACTCCTCACCCTCGTCCAGCTGGGTGAGAGCGCGCTTGAGCTTGTCGCCCGGCTGCTCGACCGTGGGGCCCACGATGGCCTGCAGGTTCTCCGGCCAGTCCACGACCATGGACGACGCCGCGTCCAGCAGCTGCTTCTCGTAGCGCTGCGAGGTGGCCACCGAGCCGACCATGATGCCCAGCGAGGCCGCCGAGCACTTCTGCCCGGCGTGGCCGAACGCGCTGGTGACCAGATCCCACACGGCCTGATCGCGGTCCGCTGCCGGAGTGATGATCAGGGCGTTCTTGCCCGACGTCTCGCCGATCACCGGACGGCCGCTGCGCCAGCCGCCGAACAGCTCGGCGGTCTCGTAGGCGCCCGTCAGCACGATGCGGTCCACGCCCGGGTGGCTCACCAGCGCCTTGCCGGTGTCGCCCTCGACGGCGTCCACGAGCTGCAGGACGTCGCGCGGGACGCCCGCCTCCCACAGCGCCTCCATCAGCGCGGCGGAGCAGCGCACGGTCTGCGGCGACGGCTTGTGGATGACGGCGGCGCCGGCGGCCAGGGGGGCGACGGTCGAGCCGGTGGGGATGGCCAGCGGGAAGTTCCACGGCGGGGTGACCAGGTCCAGGACATCGGGCTCGAACTCGGTGCCGTCGACCTGCTCCAGCTCCTCGGCATGGCGGGCGTACCAGCGGCAGAAGTCGATGGCCTCGGAGACCTCGGCGTCCGACTGGGTGAACGCCTTGCCGGTCTCGGCAGCGGCCACTGCCATGAGGTGCCCGCGGCGCTCGGCCAGCTTGTCGGCAGCGAGGTTGAGGATCTCCGCGCGCTCCCGGGCCCCGCGCTCGCGCCAGCCCTTGGCAGCATTGCGACCGGTCTCCACGATCTCGGCGACGTCGTCGAGCTCGAGCGAGTCCGGGGTGGCCAGACCCTGGTACCAGGACCGGTCCGTGATCAGATCCCGCAGCTCGAGCGCCCACTTCTGGTTGGCCGGGATCGAGATGTCGGTGTCCGGCTCGTTGCGGAAGGGCTCGTCGAGCGGCTGATGGCCCTGGTAGCCGCTCTGGCGCCCGGCGGCCTCCTGCGTGCGGTCCTGCACGCGGTGCGGGCCCGGGGCCCGCTCGCCGTCCAGGACCATGCCCTCCTCGAGCAGCTGCTCGACGGCGGCGCGGAAGCGGCCCTCCTCGCGGCGGAAGATCTCGTTGCCGGGCTCGATCTCGAAGATCCCCGACATGAAGTTCTCGGACTCGGCATTCTCCTCGAGGCGGCGCACCAGGTAGGCCACGGCGACGTCGAACTCCTCCGGGGCCACGGCGGGGACGTAGTAGAGCACTCCCCCGACGTCCTCGGACACGGCGATCGACTGCTCGGCGGCCATGCCCTGCAGCATCTCGAACTCGATGCGCTCGGAGACCCCGCGCTGCTCGGCGAGCAGCTTGGCGAAGGCGATATCGAAGATGTTGTGCCCCGCCACGCCCATGCGCATCCCGCGCAGGTGCTCGGGGTCCATGGCCCAGGCCAGGACCCGCTTGTAGTTGGCGTCCGTGGCCTGCTTGGTCGGCATGACGGCCAGCGGCCAGTCGTGCATCTCGGCGTCCACGCGCTCCATGGGCAGGTTGGCGCCCTTGACCAGGCGGACCTTGATCTGCGCGCCGCCCTCGGCCACGCGCCGCTCGCCCCACTCGGACAGGTGCTGCACCGCGCCCAGGGCATCGGGCAGGTAGGCCTGCACGACGATGCCCGCCTCCAGGCTCTTCAGCTCGGGGCGCGAGAGCAGGGTCGTGAAGACCTGGGTGGTCAGGTGCAGGTCCGAGTAGACCTCCATGTCCAGGTTGATGAACTTGGTCCCGGCCGGGGCATCGGCGGCCTTGCGGTACAGCGGCAGCAGGCGCTCGACCACGCGCTCGACGGTCTCGTCGAAGCCCCAGTGCGAGAGCTGCGGGACCACGGAGGAGACCTTGATCGACGCGTAGTCGACGTCGTCGCGGGCCAGGATGCGGTCGACCTCGTCCAGGTGCTTATCGGCCTCGGCGAGGCCCAGGACCTCCTCGCCGAGCGGGTTGATGTTCAGCGAGTCGCCGCGCTGCGTGATGTGCTCGACGGCCTTGCCGAACGGGCCCGGTCGGGAGTCGACCACCAGGTGCCCGACCATCTGGCGAAGGCGGCCGCGGGCGATCGGGATGACGACGGCCGGAGCCAGGTGGCTCATGTAGCTGCCGGAGACGATCTGCGAGCGATCCAGCGCGGACAGGGACTTGGGGGCGATGCTCGCGATGCGCTGCAGGGCGCGAGCGGCGGCGACGCTGTCCTCGGTGCGGATGACGCGATCGACGAAGCCGACGGTGAAGTCCAGGCCGCGGGGGTCCTGCAGGATGGCGGAGAGGCGGTCGGCGGCGTCCGAGTCCGCGACTCCCTCTTCGGAGAGCTGCTGGGCCCTGCGGATCCAGGTGGTGGCCTGCTCGACCGCCGGATCGATCAGGCCGGCCAGATCGGCGAGCTCGGCGGGACCAGCAGGGAGGTTGTCAGTGGGAGGAGTGACCATGAGGCGATTCGCTTTCAGGCACGTACTGCGGGGATGACCGTGGCACTCCCACGGTCATCGGCCTCGAGTCAGGGTTCGCACGTGGGGATCTTCGCTGCTGGGCCGATTCGGCCATCCTAGGAGACGCACCCCACACTGCGCACACCATGCGTCTGCTGATGAATCTGCCCCGCCAGACGCCTCAGCGGCCCCGGAAGGCCCAGGGTGCGATCCGGCGCAGCACCCGACCGACCCGGCTGCTCAGGGAGTGCTCCTTGATCCGCTGCTCGGCCTTCTGGGTCAGCTCCCGCTGCGCCTGCACGGCCTCCAGGAGCTGACGGTTCTGCTCGAGCATCTGCTGCTGGGCCTCCTGCATCTGCTCGAGCCGCTCGCGCAGATCCTGGATCTCCCGCGCCATCCACAGCGGCAGGCCGATCCCGTTCTGATCGGTCCATTCGCGCAGGTGCCGCTCGCGCACCGCAAGATCGTGCTTCTCGTGCAGGGCCTTGCCCGCGCACATCGAGTTGCCGTCCGCGCCGAGCGCGCTGGGGCGCTGATGCCAGAACGCCAGGGGCCGGCCCGGCAGGAAGCCGATCGTCGCGCTCGAGGCGACGCGCAGATTGAACTCCCAGTCCCCGACGGCCGGCAGGGACTCGTCGAAGCCCCCCACGAGCCCGTGCAGGCTGCGACGGTAGAGGAAGCAGATCGGCACGCCCCGGTTGATGCTCAGCAGCTCGCTGAGGGTGATCGCGCTCTGCTCGGCCCAGAACAGGGCGCGCCCGGTCTCGCGCACGCTCTTCTGGCCGTCATGGTCGTCGATCTGCTCGTAGACGATCTCCGTGCGGGCCATGACCCCGGCATCTGTGCACGACGGCCGCTCCAGGAAGGCGACGGTGCGCTGAAGGAACTGGGGGTCCCAGGTGTCGTCGTCGTCGTGGATCACCACGAACTCGCTGTCCGAGGCGGCCACCCCGCGGTTGGAGGCGGCCTCCATGCCGACGCTGCGGCGGTGCGAGAGGATCCGGCAGCGTCCGCGGAAGCGCTGCTCCCGGGCGTCGACGAGGCGCTGCACGGGCTCGGGATCGCCGCCGTCGTTGACGATGACCAGCCGCCAGTCGGCCAGGGTCTGGGCCAGGACGTCGTCCAGGGCGCGCTCGAGCAGCAGCGGCCGGTCCTTGGTGCGCATGATGATCGCCACGGAGGCCGCCGAGCCCTCCGCGATCGGCGCCTGCGGATCCGTCCAGTCGCGGCGCAGCGCACGGGAGAACTCGGTGCCTGCCCCTGCCGCCGGGACCTCCGGAACCTCCGCCGGGCCGGGCAGCGCCCCGGACAGCCCCACCAGGACCCCGTCCCACCAGGCCGCGGCCGTCTCGCGCACAGCGGCCCGACGCGCCAGCAGATCGCTCCAGAACTCCCGGTGGCCCTCCACCGCCTCCTGGGTCCAGCGCTGCGCGGCCTGATGCGTGTCCCACGCTGCCTCGCGCGGGGTGATCAGCGCCGCCAGCGGGACCACCTGCCCGGAGATGCCCCAGGTGCGCAGGGCGCCCTCCATGCGCACCTGGGAGTAGCGGTCCACGGCGATCGGCAGGACGGTCGCACCTCCGGCCAGGCCGAAGACCAGCGGGTGATAGCGCGAGCTCACCACGTAGTCGGCGCTCAGGGTGCGCCGCAGGCTGTCCTCGGCGTCCTCGATCGGACGGTGGGCGGCCGCATGGCGCATCCGGGCGGCCACGAGCCGGTGGAAGGCCTCGTCGCCGTCGTGCTCGCCCGGACGGGCCAGGTGCGGCACGAGCTCCACTGCCCCGCCGGTGCGCTCGACCAGCGCGTCCAGCACGACCGCATAGACCTCAGCGGCCTCATGCTCCTCGAACGGGCCGGCGCCGGGGGCGAAGGTCGCCACGATCCGCGGGGCGGTGGGATCCGACGGCGCCTGGGCCTCGACGTCCTCCGCAGCAGCGCCCGCGGCCGGGCTGCCCGACGGGGAGGCCTCAGCTGATGGCGCCTCCGCGAGAGGCTGCGCCGCGGCCGTCGAGCCGCCGGGCGCCGCGGCCTCGCTCTGCGTGGTGTTCCAGGGGGCGGAGAGCACCTCGAGCGCCCAGCCCACCGAGTCGTCGGGGCACGCGCGCAACCCCGGATGCCCGGGGCACAGCTGCTGCGCCAGCGCCAGGGAGTCCGGGTCGCGCAGGCCCACGAGCACCGCGGTCTCGAGCATCCTGGCCAGCACGGGGCGGTCCTGCTCGCTGAGCTCGGGGCCCAGGGTCTGCCCGCTGATGACCACGGGAAGCCCCAGGCTGCGAGCGATCTCGACCACGGCGGCGCGCTCGCTGAGCAGCCAGCCGTAGCGGGAGTTCATGTTCCCGCCGCCGCCGATCAGCAGCGCGTCCACGCCGCGCAGCGCCTCGATCAGCGCGAAGACCTGATCCTCCGGCGGCAGGGCGTCGGTGCGGCCGTCGAGCACCTCGCGGATCTCCCCGAGGTAGCGCGCGCGATCCTCCGGGGGCCAGGGGAAGCGCAGGGTGGGCACCGGCGCGACCGACTCGAACCGAGCCGCGGTGTGCTGCGGATCCCGGGTGATCATCACGGGCTCCTGGATCCCGCGAGCGCGCAGGGCGGCGACGGCGGCGTGGCCCATGGCCTCGTCGCCCACGTGGTAGTCGATCTGTCCGACGTCGACGAGGAGTGCTGCCTGCATGGCGATGATCCTCCCACAGCCGCCTCGGGCGCCGCCGGGCGGCAGCGGCGAGCGCCCGGAGGGCTCAGCCTCCCCGCGTGAGGTCCTGGCCGTCGGCGGTCTCGGGATCCTCCTCGGGGTCGTCGTGCAGCACGGGCGCGGGGCGGCGCCCCTCGGCCTCGTCGAGTGCGGCCAGCGCCTCGATGAGGCTGAGGTGGGAGCTCACGTGCGGCATGTTGCCGAGCATCCGGCCCCCGTGGTCGGGATCGCCGTCGTAGGCGGTCGAGAGCAGCCCCAGATCGGTCGCCCGGCGCAGGACGCCGGCGAGCGTGCGTCGGGCCTCGTCGAGCTGGGAGCTGCGCGCCTGGTAGGCCGCCAGCCACAGCGTCACGCCGAAATGCGGGCTGTCCGGGCCCTCGAAGCCGTCCTGGCCGATCTGCGACTCGAAGTCGGCGGGATCGGAGCCCGGCGGCACGGACACGTTCTGGTAGCGGCGCAGCAGCCCGGACTCGGTGCCGAGCTCCTCGACGATGCGCTGGGCGGTGCGCACCATCCGCTCGTCCTCCCAGTCCACGAAGCCCAGGGAGGGCAGCTGCAGCAGCGAGGCGTCGACGCTCTGGGCGCCGTAGCGCTGCACGAACGTCCCCACGGCGGGGTCGTAGCCCGAGGTCCAGATCTCGAGCGCGAGCTGATCGCGGTGGGTCTCCCAGAGCTGCAGGTCGCCGTCGAGCCCGTGCGTGCGCACGGCCTCCACACCGGCCTGCAGCGCCGCCCACATCATGACCCGCGAGTGCGTGTGGAACTCCCGGTCCCCGCGCATCTCCCAGATGCCCTGGTCCGGCTCCTCGTACGACGCCACGACGTGGCCCAGCAGCGCCTTCTGGATCGGCCAGGACAGCTGATCCTCCTCCAGCCCGCGGCGGCGCAGCCGCTCGAAGGCCACGAGCAGGTAGCCCGCGGTGTCCGACTGCAGCTTCCCGGAGCTCGAGTTGCCCACGCGCACCGGGCGCGAGCGCTCGTAGCCCGGCAGGTCCACCGTGTGCTCGGAGGCCTCTCGCTCGCTGCCCACGCCGTACACGCTCTGGATGTCCTCGGCCGGCCCGGCCACGGAGCGCAGCATCCAGTTGCGC
Source organism: Kocuria sp. 2SI (assembly GCF_005502825.1). Taxonomy (NCBI): domain Bacteria; kingdom Bacillati; phylum Actinomycetota; class Actinomycetes; order Micrococcales; family Micrococcaceae; genus Kocuria; species Kocuria sp. 2SI. Next base: position 207,276 of record NZ_SCNB01000001.1, read on the forward strand.
AGCTGCAGGGCCTCGCGGTCGTGGCCGTGCTCGAGCATGACCTGCAGCGCCTGGGCGGCATCGCGCAGCCACGAGTAGCGGGCATCCCAGTTGCGCTCCCCGCCGATCTGCTCCGGCAACGACATCGACGGCGCCGCCACCAGACCGCCGCTGCGCTGGTGCATGAGCGAGCGCACGACCAGCAGGGACCGGCGCACGGCCTCCTCGCGCTCCTCGAGGCTCAGCAGGGGATCGGGGCCGTCCTCCTCGGCGGCGGCTCCGCCGTAGGTGGGCGCGCCGTCGCCGCCGTCGCTCGGCTCGACCTTCCCCTCTGTCCGCTGCGTGTTCTCCCACTGCTCGTCCCATTCGCGCCAGGTGTCCAGGGCGGTGCGCAGCTCGTCGCCGGCATCGACGGGCGGCGGCGGGGTGCGGTGCGACTCGAAGTGCGTCAGCACCAGGTCCCGGGTCTGACCGGCCGAGACGGTGAAGCGCGAGACGTGGCGCGGGCCGTTGTCGTCATCGATGCGCTCGGCGGGGGCCTCGCTGCGCAGGACCATGGCATCGGCACCGGCCAGGGCGATCAGCTCCTCGTCGCCGATCTCCCCGGTCTCGGGGTCCTCCAGGCCGGCGAAGTGCGAGATCCAGGGGGTGATGCGCCCGTAGTCGAAGCGCAGGCGCAGGTCCTGGACCATCTCCACGTCCCCGGTCAGGCCCTCGATCCGCCGGACGACGTTCAGCTGGGTGCCCAGCGGCATGAAGTCGGTGACGCGCACCGAGCCGGTGTCCGTGATCCACACGGTGTGCAGCACGAAGGTGTGCTCGGCGTAGAAGCGATCGCCCACGCGGCATTGATCGCGCCACTGCTCCTCGGGCAGATCGCGGCCGTCGTCGTCCACGGTGGCGGCCGGCGCCAGCAGCCAGCGGCCGTGGTCGGCATCGCCCAGGATCGCTCCGAAGACCGACGGGGAGTCGTAGCGGGGCACGCACATCCAGTCGATCGAGCCGCGCCGCGAGATCAGCGGCCCGGTCTGCATGTCGGAGAGCAGCGCGTAGTCCTCGAGGGGGGAAGCCATGGCACCAATCTGACATATCCGAGCCCGCTTCGAGCACTCGGCCCGGGTGGAAGGCGCGCGGGGCGGCGGGCTCGACGATCTCCCGGTCATCGAGCAGCCGCCCCGCGGCCCCGCCCGCCCGTCAGGACGCGCGGGCACTCCCCCCGCCCGCGGGCCTCGGTCTCCCGGCCTCGGCCCGCGGCTCGGCCGCCCCTGCCCGGGGCGGCCGCTCTCCGCCCGGCGGATGCGGGCGGAGGCCTGTCCGTCGCCGGCCCTTCAGGAACCGACGACGAGTCGTGCACCGCGCCTGCGACGCGCAGGGCGCCGCGGCAGCGGAAGTCTGTGCGCGGATCAGTCCAGTCGCTGCGCGGAGGACCTGCGCAGCAGCGCCAGTCCCCCCACGAAGGACCCGGTGGCCAGCAGCGCCAGCACGAGCCGCTGGGCATCGCGATCGGAGGACACCTGCGGCTGCGAGCCGGAGGCGGCCAGCCCGCTCTCGGAGGCCGGCACCGCAGCGACCGTCTCCGACTCGGGCACCTGCTGACGGGCCACGGAGATGTCGATGCCGTCCATCGACCCGACAGCGCGCAGCGCCTCGGCGCCGGCCAGGTCAGGGCTGTCGCCGTACCAGGTGCTCAGGGCCTCGTCCTCGCGGCCGGGCTCCCAGACGGTGACCTCGAGCAGCACGGGCGCCCCGGGCCGGGCGGCTCCCTGCAGGAGATAGCGGCCCTCGGAATCGGCCTGCACCGAGCCGAGCGGTTCGCGCCGGCCGTCGAGGCCCGGCGCGAAGGCCTCGACCCGCGCCGTCTCCCGGTCGCTGAGCCCGTCGACGATCCCGGAGATCTCGAGGGGAAGGGTCAGGGACTCCTGCGCGGATGCCGTCTCGACGGCCGCCGGCGGGGCCTGGTCCTGCGCCAGGGCGGGAGCCGCAGCACCCACCAGCAGCAGCGGGACGGTCGCGGCGATGATCTCAGCGGAGCGTCGAACGGACATCATGTCCTCCTCGGTTCGTGTGCTAATGCAATCTTTGCATAGGCACATCACGAACGCAAACTTCTGCTGCTGTCGTCGCCGAGAAAGCCTCGAGGCCGCACCTGCGCCGCCCATCCGACCGGAGGGGAAGCTCAGGTGCGGCCTCGATGGACGCGCCGCGGGATCAGCTCACTGCTCAGGGTGGACGCGCTGACCGAACTGGGGGCCGCCGTCGTCATCTGCCGGCTTCTTCCCGGAGTCCTTCTGCGCCTCGCGCTGCTCGCGGGTGGCCCGGCGTTGGGCGTAGAGCTTGGCGGAGGAGCGGTTGACGCCGGTTCCCTCGCCCAGGGAGGGGTCGTTGGGCTTCTCGATCATCATGAGGGTCGCGCACACCACCACGGAGGCGATGAATGCGATCCCGCCGATGATCAGCCCGAGGTCCAGCCGCAGGCCCCCCTCGGTCCCGCCCGCGCCCACGACCGAGGCGATGCCGAACGCCACGAGCCCCAGGACCGCGGACACCGCCAGGGGTGCCTTCACATCCGGGGTGCGGCGCTTGGACCGTCGGTTGTCTCCAGCCACGGGGCTGTCCTCCTGAAGTCGTCGTCATGCGGGCTCGAGAGCCAGTGCTGCGCCCTGCGCCGAAAGCGGGCCGTCGAGCGGATGCGAGCCCCCGTGCGAGCGTCACTCGGACACCCAGGCGCGCCGGAGGCACACCGTTCCAGTCTACTCCGCGCCGCGCGGGTCCGGATCGGCGGGGACCCCGCCGGAGCGGGACTCATGGCGCAGGGTGAGACCGGCGAGCAGCAGCAGGACCCCCGAGATGATCGCAGCGCCTCCCACGACACCCAGGATCGCGTGCGGCCCCAGCCCGGCCACGAGCAGCACGCCGATCGCGGCCGCGGCGGTGACGAGACCCACGATCTGCCAGTCCTTGGCCAGGGGATGCAGGCCGCGGCGCGACGTGCCCAGCCAGCCCTCCGGCAGGCCGACCAGGAACAGCACGACGGAGGCCACCAGCGCCAGCGTCTCGGCGGTGGACGGGATCATCACCACGGCGATGCCTCCCAGGACCCACATGATCCCGGTCGAGCGCGGCACGGTGGCCAGTCCGCCCAGATCCAGGCTCTTGTGGTCACGGGAGCGCAGATCGCCCCACAGCACGCAGGCGCCCACGGCGGCCATCCAGAGCCCGAGCAGCCAGATGCTGAAGCCCAGGCTCGGGTCCGTCACGAAGATCGTGCAGGCGGCGAAGGCCAGCGTCAGCAGGGCGCGCACCAGGGTGGGCGCGACCAGACCACGCAGGGCTGCTGGTTCGTAGGACACGGGCATCAGCTTCCGGGGACGACAGCGGCGGGGCATCCGCAACGGGATGCCCCGCCACTGTAGTGCGAGGTCCTGACGGCGCAGCCGCTGAGTCGGCTCAGGCGTCGAAGCGAGCGCCGCGGGGATTCGGCTCCAGCACCAAGAAGTACAGGAGGATGAACCCGCCGACCATCGGCACGAAGGAGATGAAGTACCACCAGCCGGAGCGATCAGTGTCGTGCAGGCGGCGGACGGTGGCGGCCAGCGTCGGGAGGAACGTCACGAGCCCGACGAGTGCGAGCAGGCTGTAGAGCAGCATCGCCACCACCGCTGCCCCTGCACCCACCCCCGCCGCGGTATCGCTGCCGGTGGAGGCGCCCGCCGCGGAGGCGATCAGAATGATGATGATCAGGACCATCACGACCATGCTCAGGGCGAACAGCACCAGCGCGGGCCACCAGTACTGGGAGCGCGAGGCTCGCCCGGAGAACTGCACGTACTTCCGGAAGTAGTCCTTCACCGCCTCGGCGAGGCCCATGGGCTGGCCGGGCTGGGTGCCCTGAGGCAGCTGGACCCCTCCGCCGTACCCGGGCTGCTGCTGGTACGGGGACGAGTGCTGGGGCTGGTACTGGTACTGGGGCGTGCTCATGAGGGCCTTTCGCCGAGCTGAGGTCACGGTGGGGGCACCGACCCGGAGCCGGCAGACCGCATCCACAGGAAACTGATGCGACGACATCATTACTCAGCAAGCGTGAAATTTGCAATCGACACACTTGCATGCGTCGCGGATGACGTCTCGGCAGTCGCAGGCAGGCCCCCCGAATCTCCCGCACACGAAGGACCACGGGGCTCGGAGCCGATCGGCTCCGAGCCCCGGGGATCCGCCCGAGAGGCTGAGGACTCAGCTCTTGTCAGCCTGCGCCCGGTTCGGCACGACCATCACGGGGCACACGGCGTCGACCAGCACAGCCTGGGAGACCGAGCCCAGGACCAGTCCGCGGAAGCCGCCGCGGCCGCGCGTGCCCATCACCACGAGGTCCGCGGAGGCGGAGGCCTGCACGAGGGCGTCGGCGGGGCGGCCCGAGAGGATGTGGATGCTGGTGTCCAGGCCGGAGAACTGCTTGACGATGTCGTCCTCGACCTCCTGCAGCATGTTCCGCGCCGGCTCCGTGAGCTGCTCCGAGACCGCCTGATCGAGCTCCGCGGAGCCCGAGGGCAGGGAGGTCATGGACGGGATCACGGTCACGAGCGAGAGGCCCTTGCCGTGGGCCTGGGCGTACTCGGCCGCCTTCCGGACCGACGGTGACTCCAGGCCGAGCTTGTCGACGGCCACGACCACGCGGCCGGTGAAGTCGCCCTGGGTGGGCTCGATGGTCTCCGGCAGGACGATGACCGGGCACTCGGCGTGGGCGGCGGTGGCGGCGGAGACGGAGCCCAGGCGACCGCGCAGACCGTGCAGGCCGCGCTTGCCCAGGACCACCAGGGAGCTGTTCCGCGATTCGTTGACGAGGACCCCGGCGACGTCGCCGCGCTCCAGGACGCCCTGGGCGCGCACGCCCGCATCCTTGGCCTTCTGCACGGCGCGGCGGGCGGTCTGCTCGGCCTCGTCCTCGATCTTCTCCAGGAACGGACCGGTGATGGCGGCATCCGCCACGACCGGGCGACCGGTGGAGACCACCACGGTCAGCTCGCCGTCCAGGGCCTTGGCCTCTCCGATGGCCCAATCCAGGGCCTTCTCCGCGAACTCGGAGCCGTCATAGCCGACGAGGATCTTCTGGGTCATCGCTCTGCCTTTCCACACTGAAAGCCGGTGGAGAGGCCCTGTGCGACCTGGCGGATCGGGCCCGGAGACCGTGCGCCTTGCGGCGCCGCTCCTGACTGCCTCTCCACCTTCATTCTATGACAGCGCGCACATCCGGGCCCGTTGTGATGGCAACCGACGGCATCCGCCGATCACCTCTCGAGATGGGCTCCAGGTGCGCCCGGTCGTCGCGTCGGCGGGCCCCGACCGGCCGCTTCTCCACCGCCCACGCATCGACGGAGCACCGAAGCAGGTGATGCGCCCCGCGGAGTCAGTCGAGCGGCGCCGCCGCCGCAGCGGCTCAGGCCTGAAGCAGCCAGCGATCCCCTCGGGAGCGCACTCCGAGCGTGACCCCGCGAGCTCCCATGTAGCCGAACGCGTAGGCGATCCACAGCAGCACCAGCCCGAGCGAGCCGCCGAGATCCGCCAGCACCAGTGCTGCGAGCATCGGCAGGTAGACCACCAGGTTCACCACACCCGCCAGGGCCAGGTAGCGGGCGTCGCCGGCTCCGATCAGCACGCCGTCGAGCACGAACACCCAGGCCGCCAGCGGCTGGCCCAGGGCCACCACGATCATCCCGAGGGCGAAGAGCCGCTGGACGTCAGGCGAGGGCGTGAGCAGGGGCGCGGCCAGCGGCAGGACAAGACCCACCACGAGCCCGGTGACCACGCCGAAGACCATCCCGAAGCTCACGATGCGCCGCACCAGGACGCGCACGGCCTCCCGGGCCTCGTCGCCGTCGGGGCCCTCGGCGCGGGTGTCGCGAGCCCCGGTCTCCTTGCCCACGAGCGCCTGCGCGGCGATGGCCAGGGCATCGAGCGCGTAGGCCATGACGTTGAAGATGGTCATGATCAGCTGATAGGCCGCGAGATTCTCCGCCCCCTGCCGGGTCACGACCACGACCGTGAGCATCAGCGCAGCGCGCAGGGAGACCGTGCGCAGCATGAGCCAGGAGCCCACCCCCATCAGTGCAGCGACCCGGCGCGGGGAGGTGGCCATGCCCACGCCCTCGACCCGGCAGCGCCGCCCGAGCAGGAGCAGCAGGACGGCTGCCATGGCCCACTGCGTGAGGCTCGTGCCCAGAGCCGCACCGGCCACGCCCATGCCGACCCCGTGCACCAGCGTCACGTTGGCGCCCACGTTCAGCGCAGCACCCGCCATGGCGATGACCAGCGGCGTGCGGGTGTCCTGCAGCCCGCGCAGCACGCCGGTGGCGGCGGTGACCAGCAGGATCGCGGGCAGCCCGGGCAGCGACCACCACAGGTACGACGAGGCCTGCTCCAGCACCGCGCCCTGACCGCCCATGGCCTGCAGCAGCGGTCGCCCCAGCACGGTGCCGAGCACCGCCAGGACCACGCCCAGTCCTGCGCCGAGCCAGAGTCCGTCGCGGCCCACCGCCAGCGCCTCGCGCATGCGCCCGGCACCCAGGTGCTTGGCCACTGCGGGAGTCGTTGAGTAGGCAAGGAACACCATGAGCCCCACGGCCGTCTGGACGACCGCCCCGGCCAGGGCCACGCCGGCCAGCGGCTCGGTGCCCAGCCGCCCCACGATGACGGTGTCCGCCAGCAGGAACAGCGGCTCCGCGATGAGGGCGCCGAAGGCAGGCACGGCGAGTCCGAGGATGCGCCGATTCAGCCCCTTGCCGCCCGGCACATCGCTGCGCTGCACCTGTCCTGCCTCCGTCGTCTTCCGCCGTCTTCGAGCGCCTGTTCGTCGCGCCCCGTTGCTAGCCTTCCACAGTATCCATCCAGGGCCTCTCGGCCTGACCCGCACCCCCCAGGAGGTCTCGCGATGGCCCGCTCGTCCGGCGGACGCCCCGTGCGCTCCTCCCACCCGTCGTGGCCCCCGCTGCGCGTGCGCGCTGTGCTCAACGGGCTGGTCGCAGCCGCGGCGGGCATCGGGCTGCTGTGGCTGACCTGGGGAGCCCTGGACTTCACGGTCTACGACGCCTCCGGGGTCCCGGCTCCCATGCGGGTCATCGCGCTGTGGTTCGCGGTCGGGCTGCCGATCGCCTGGCTGGCCATCGGGCTGCACCTGCTGGTGGCCGCGATGCTCAGCTCAGACCGCGTCCTGCTCGCCCACGGCTCCGCCGAGTGGGAGCCCGGGGCCCAGGACGACGTCCTGCGCGGCGTCCGCGTGCGCCGCTGGCGGCTGGGGCTGCTCGGCGGTCGTCGCGTCTCCGCCCCCACGCTGGGCTGGCTCCCCGAGCTCTCCCCGTACGGCCTGGCACCACTGGGCGGCGGGATCCTCACGCTGCTCGTGATGCTGGCCTGGATGGCCCGCGGCTACGGCGCCGGAGTGATCGCGCTGATCGCGGCGATCCTGTGGCTGGGCTGGCGGCTGCTGCGCGGCTGGCAGGCCTGGAGCGACGTCCGCGACCACCGAGCCCGCCCGCGCCCTTCCCAGGAGCCGGACTCCACCCCGGACGAGGTCTGGGAGGACGAGGAACTAGACGACGGCTGGCAGGACGAGCCCGAGCCCGCACGCAGCCGCGCCGAGGACCTCGACTCCATCGCCGGGATGCCCCGCTACCGGGAGGATCGGCCGACCGCCGCGAGCATCGCCGCGACCCGGCGGGTCGATCGCGCCGAGGAGGACGACCCCACTGCCGCCCTGCCGCTCTACGTGGACGACGACGAGCACCGCAGGGCCCCCGAGGACGGTCCGCAGACCGCCCCGCTGCAGACCGTGCCCGCACGGGACGAGCCCCTGCGCCGCGGACGTCGCGGCAGGCGCGGGGCACGCGGGGACTCAGAGCACGGCTCTGCGGACGACGGCCCGCCGGAGGTGCTGGTCGATCGCTCCGTGCAGCGCGCGATCCGCGCCAAGCAGGCCCGTCGCGGCGCACCCGTGGAGCAGCAGGAGCCCGCGCGCGGCCGCTCCGGGCGCGGTCGAGGAAGCGGCCGGGGGTCTCAGCGCCCGGGCCCGGCGGCCGCGGACGAGCAGCCCCAGGGCCTGCGCGCGTACCTGGGCCAGCGCCGCCACCAGGGACAGGAGGATTCCGGGACGCGGGCCCTGCGCGAATCCGCGGGCCAGCGCATCCGCCGCGAGGACCGGGTCCCGGCCCCGCGCCCCCGTCCGACGTCGCGGCCGACGCGCTCGGACGAGCCCTTCGACCAGGACCGTCCCTCACGCCGCGGCGGCGCGCCCACGGCGGCCGATGCAATGGACGAGATCTACGGCCACGACGACCACGCGCCCTCGCTGCTTCCTACCTCTCCCGCCGCCGCGACGACGACGCCGGCTGAGGGCCTCGCGCGCAGCTGCGCGTCGCGCACGTGAGAAGCGCCCGCCGCCGGCTGCTCCGGGGGCGCAGGGAGGCTCTCGTCGGCGGCCGCCCCCTGGGCTCAGTACCCGCGCAGCTGCTCGATCTTGCGACGGTCCTTCTTGGTGGGCCGCCCTGCACCCCGGTCGCGCTGCGGCACCGCGGAGCGCAGCTGGGGCGGCGGCGGGGTCGAGCGGTCCTCGTAGCACTCCCGGGCCACCGGGGCGCCCACGCGCTTGAGCAGCAGCCTGCGGACCACGATCTCCTGCTGCCAGCCCGGGCGCCTGACCGTGACCGTGTCCCCCACGCGCAGCGCCTGCGCCGCCTTCACGGGAGCACCGTTGAGCCGCACGTGCCCGGCCCGGCAGGCCGTCGTGGCCTCCGAGCGGGTCTTGAAGATCCGGACGGACCATAACCACACGTCCAGGCGGACGGAGGCTGGACCGTTGTCAGGGGCGGTGCTCATGGCGCCATCCTCCCATTCGGGAGCCGTCGAGATTCCTCGCGATGTGGCCTTGCTCACAGCAGCAGACAGGAGTAGCGTCTGGCGCACCACAGGTCGACAGACGGGAGTGCGAATGGAGAAGGCATCCATCAGCGGGACCGACACGGGCAGGGCTGCAGAAGCCGCGCAGTGAAGGCCGGAGCAGACCGCAGCAGCCGAACCGGTTGACGATCGAGCCCAGCACAACGTGAGACGGGTCATCAACACACCGGCGGCGCGCATGCGGCGCAGGCGATAACCATCGAGAAGAGCACGGTGGCAAGCCGACCCCGCAGTAGGACCGCGCAGACCAAACGAGGACCCCGGAGGCGATCGCGACGCCCCGGGGTCCTCGCATGCCCGGGCTCCTCCGATCTCAAGGACCGACGCAGCCGCACGGGCACCTCGCACCCGCGAGGAGTCGCCTGCGCAGACCATCGCTCGCCCAAGCCCTGCGTGAGCGAATCCTCGCGAGCCCCTCAGTCACCCCGGGTCGCAAGACGGGCACCCGGACGGCGCGGCGCCCCGGCTCGCAGGAGCCGGGGCGCCGTGGTCCGCCGATCCCGAGTGCGGGATCATGCGTCAGTCGATCAGGAGGCGACGACGGAGGCCAGGCGGTTCATGGACTCCTCCAGCTCCTCCTCCGAGATCATGGGGAAGTGGACCTTCTTGAGGATCTCGGGGTTGGCGTCCTTCCACGTGTAGGTCTGGGTGACGCGCGTCTGGCCCTCGCCCAAGGACTCGAGCTCCCAGACCCACTCCCAGCCGTTGTCCTCGACCGTGGTGCCCTGCCTAGCGGGCTTCCAGGCGATCAGCTTGTTGGGGTCGAAGCCTGTGACCGTGTTGTCGGTCTTGTAGTCGCCGCCCTGGTCCTCGCGGTGCATGTCCATGGTGAAGACGTCACCGGCCTTCTCGATGCGCTGGTCCGAGCCGTTCTTGATGTTGCCGGAGCCGTCGAAGTCGACGTGGCGGGCAGGCAGGGACAGGATCTGGAAGATCTCGGCCGCCGGGGCATCGATCTCGCGGGTGACGGTGACGGAGGTGTCAGTGGTCGTCATGCTGAAGTGCTCCTTTTCATCAGGGGACTTTCGTGTGACCAGAGTAGGAAGACTGCGGCCCGGATCACAACGCCGTTCTCCCCCAGAGGAAGTGCCGAGAGCCGCTGGCTAGCCTGGAGGCATGCAGCAGCGCACCGTGATCGGCCTGGACATCGGCGGAACCTCCACCCGCGGCCTGCGCGCGGACGGCCCCGCCGCCGCACCGGGGCCCGAGCTCGTCATCGGCGCCGAGGCCTCCGGCGGCAGCTCCAACGTGCAGAACGTGAGCCGCGACCAGGCCCGGCAGAGGCTGGCCGCCGTGCTCGAGGAGCTGGGCGCCCCCGGACTGGATCCGGCCGCGCAGCACGTGGACGTGGTGATCGGGGCGGGCGGCGTGGACACCGACGACGACGCCCGCCGGCTCCGGCGGCTCGTGATCGAGGCGGCGGGGACTCTGGCCGCAGCGCGGTTCCGCATCGTGCACGACACCCGTCTGCTGCTGGCCGCCGCCGGGGCGGACGAGGGCATCGCGCTGATCGCCGGCACCGGTTCCGTGGCCTGGGGGCGGACCGCCGACGGCTCCGAGGCCCGTCGCGGCGGCTGGGGCTACCTGCTGGGCGACGAGGGCAGCTCGTTCTGGGTCGGCCGCGAGGCCGTGCGCCGCGCCCTGCGACGAGCCGACGCCGGCGAGCCCGCCGATGAGCTCGACCGCGCCGTGCTCGAGACCCGCGGGCTGGGGCAGCGCTCGGAGCTGATCGCGGACTTCCACGACCGCTTCGAGCGCACCGCCTGGGCGGGTCTGGCCACGCACGTGGACCGCTGCGCCAGCGCCGGCCTCCTGGGAGCCCGCGAGCTGCTCGAGGCCGCCGCAGGGCACCTGATCGAGATGGCAGCCGGGGTCGCCGAGCAGCTGAGCCTCACGGGTCCGATCGTGCTGGGCGGAGGGCTGGGCTCGTCGTCAGTCCTGAGGGACTCCCTGGCCGAGGCAGCGGCGGCCGCCGGGCTCAGCGCGCCGGAGCCGCTGCGGGTCCCGCCGGTGCACGGGACGCTGCGCCTGGCGGAGGCCTGAGCGCGGGCGCGCTCGCCCGCGTAGGCTCGGAGACACACCCCGTCCGATGAAAGAGGTGCTGATCGTGTCCCCGAATCGCTCCAGCGGCTCCTCCGGAGGCTCCGACGAGCAGCCGGGCGGCGCGCTGTCGCATCCCTCGCAGCTCACGCAGGCGGATCCGGAGCGCCTGTCCGCGCTGACCCGGGATGCGGAGGCCTCCCGCGAGACGCTGAGGGCCGTCCTGTCGGACGCCGGGGCCGAGCCCCGGGATCGCGTGGCTGCCGCGGTGCTGCTCGAGGCCGTCCTCTCGGACAGCGGCGCGATCGACGCCCTGGACGACGAGACCGCTGCCAGCACCCAGGCGCTCGAGCTGAGGTTCGCACCGGCGCTGCGCCCCGCCGCCGCACGGGCCCTCGGCACGCCGGCGACCGTGCAGCTGCTGAGCTGGGCCGCGCAGTCCAGCCCCGGGGCGCCTCCCGTGGAGGCCGCCGAGGCGGCCGCGCACCTGGGCGTGGACGACGACGGACGCATCTACGGCCGCGTGTCGCAGCGAGCCGTGCAGATCTCCGAGCAGAAGGGCCTCAGCCGCGCCCTCAAGGATCGGCTGCGCCGACTCACCGATGCCCTGGGCGTTGCCGATCAGCAGGCCCGACGCCAGCGCGCCGAGCAGACCCCCGCAGACGGGGACACCGCGACGGCCGGCGACTCGACGCCGCAGGCCCCTGCTCACCAGGAGGACCCCGCACCGTCGTGGACCTCGGACGACGATTCCGCCCTGGCCTCGATGCTGGGCCGAGAGCCGGACGATGAGCCTGTCTCGGATCGGCCGCGCCCGTCGGGCGAGGCGAGCACTCAGCCCCCGCAGGCCCCGGACTTCGGCCGGCCCGTGGGATTCGACGGCGGGGGCAGCGCCGCCTTCGACCGACCCTCCGGCTCCGATGAGGACGTCCCGCAGGCCCAGCAGGGCAGCGGACCGGGCTACGGCCCCGGCAGCGGCACGACCGAGGGCCAGCCGCCGCGCTCCTACGACTTCCGCTACCTGGGCGATGAGACCCCCAAGCCGACCACGGAGGCCGAGAAGGCCGAGTTCCGCAGCACGCTGCGCAACTGGGGGATCTTCGCGCTGGCGCTGGTCCTGGTGATGATCATCGTGGCCATCATCCTCTGAGGGCCACGATGATCATCAGGGGCCTCACTGGGCGGTGAACTCCCACGGGCCGCTGGACTCCACGGTGATGAAGTACTCCTCGGCCGGCAGCTCCATGGTGCCCTCGCCGGGGCCGATCTCGTTGAAGATCGTCTCGGCGGTGGGGCCGTCCGGATCGGCAGTCTCGGCCTTGACGATGAAGTTGCCGTCACCCTCGACCTGGACGTCGAAGGAGCCGGCCTCTTCGCCCGTCCAGTGGAAGACCTTGGAGCCGTCGGCCTTGACCGACTGACCGGGGCTGACGTCCGGGATCTCGTCGATCGAGTAGACGTCGAACTGCCACTCGACATCGTCCTCGGCCGAGACCTTCACATCCGTGATGCGCTCGTCCATCCAGTAGGGATCTTCGAAGCCCACACCGGTGGTTCCGGGGACCACGCCGCCCATGGAGGTGGTGGAACCGTCCGTGCGCTGACCGGTGAAGTAGGCGTAGATGGAGCTGTCCCCGCTGGCGGAGCGACTGGTGTAGACCGGCGCGTCCTCGCCGTCCGGGTGCTCCAGGGCGAACTCGCCGTCGCCGGAGCCGGACTCGGACTGCACCGGCTCCACATCGGACAGGCCGGACAGCTCGACCACATCGCCCGTGGCGGAGGCCGAGCCGCCGCCCGAGCCCTCGGAGTCGTCCTCCGAAGCGCCCTCCGACGCATCGTCCGAAGCGCCCTCGGAAGCATCATCCGAAGACTCCGACGAGGCGTCGTCCGAGGAGTCCTCGGAGGCCCCTTCCGTGGACTCCTCCGAGGGCGACTCGCTGGCGGCCGCGGAGTCCTCCGTGCTCTCCTCACTCGACGTCTCCTCGGACGAGGAGGACGACGAGTCGTCGGAGGAGTCGTCGCCGCCGGTGGCGACGCAGCCGCTGAGGGCGAGCCCGGCGCTGAGCGACAGGGCGCCGAGGATCAGCGGTGAGCGGCGGCGCTTCGGCGCGCCCGAGCGCAGCTGCTCGGCGGGCTGGGTGTCCAGCTCCTCGTGCTCGGCGGACGACGACTGGGGGGTCTGTGACTTCCGGAAGCCCATGGGGGTGCTCCTTCTGCGCGGTGGTGCGACGGATGCCGGTGGATCCGGCTCCGCCTCCATCCTGCCTCATGCGTTCCCTAAAGCACACACCTGCGTCGTGATGACTCTGCGTGACGCCGGCAGCTCGGGCCTCTCGTCGTGTCGGGGCGCGGTCATAGGGTCGTGAGAACGGCCCCGGAGGCAGGGGCCAGCCGACCGCAGGAGGAATCATGACCGCCGCTCAGCAGCTGCTCGAGGACCTCGCCCGCCGCCCCGCCGACACCGCAGGACTGGTACTGGACGGCCTGGGCCTCCAGGAGGCGCACACCCAGCCGGGTGGGATCCACAACTCGATCGTGTGGCTGATCTGGCACGCCGCCCGCCAGGAGGACGTCCAGGTCGCCCAGCTCAGCGGCCGGGAGCAGGTCTGGAGCGCAGGCGGCTGGGCGCAGCGCCTGGGGATCGAGCGCGGGGCCGAGGACTTCGGCTTCGGCGACTCGGCCCAGGACGTCGGCGCGGTCACCACCAGCTCTCTCGAGGAGCTGGCCGCCTACCTCACCGAGGTGACGGAGGCATCGGCCCGGTACGCGACCGCGCTGTCGGACGACGAGCTCGCCGAGGTCATCGACGACTCCTACGACCCGCCCGTGACCCGCGGCGTGCGCCTGGTCTCGACCTTCGAGGACGCCTCGACCCACCTGGGACAGGCCGCCTACGCCCGCAGCCTCGTGGACAGCGGCTGGACGATCGGCTTCTGAGGCCCTCCCGGCCGCCGGGCCTGCCGACCACAGTGCCAGTCGTGCTGGGGCGCGGCGCCCGGACAGGCCGGGAGCGCCCCTGAGCGCGGAGCAGCTCAGGGCGGGTCAGCCCTGCGCGAGTCAGCTCTGCGCGGCTCCGGCGGCAAGGCCGGAGAACCACCGCCAGGTGCTGTCCTTGGCCGGGGTCATGGACCCGGAGACGATCCAGGCGATGTCATCGCTGTCCAGCGGGAACAGGGGGCGGCGCCGGGCCTCCTCGCCGGGCACATCGACGACCTCCGTCTCCTGATCCGCCTCCGCAGGATCCCCGCCCAGCTCCGCCCAGGGATCCTCCTGGAGCTCCTCGGGTCGAGCCAGGCTCCACAGCTGGGCGAAGCCCAGGGTCGTGCCGCAGCGCGCGGCGAGCTCCTCCGCCACCGCGGCCGCACGGGGTGCGCCGCGCAGGGTGGTGCCGTCGGGGGCTTCGGCCTCCGCCCCCGACAGCACCTCGGCGTCGCCGTCGGCGGCCTGCAGGAACGCCGTCAGCAGGGCCAGGGACGCATCCAGCAGCGCAGCGTCGCCCTGCGCAGCCGCCTCGGACCCCTCCGCCGCGCCAGAAGCAGGTGCCGCCGACGACGGCAGGTCTCCGTCGAGCTGCTCCCACGCCCAGCGCAGCCAGGACCAGTGCGCCGGCGACGCCGGACGGATCTCCGGCTCCCAGCGCGTGGCCGCTGCTGCCCAGTCGGCGTCGAGGGCGGGGGTGCCGGCGACCTTCGAGCCCTGCGGCTGCTGGGGCGGGATCGGTGCGGCGGGGTGACTGAACATGCCCGCCAGGCTACTGACCCTCGCCCGCAGGACGCGCGACGACGACGCGCCGCGGCCCCCGTTGTGGGGATCGCGGCGCGGCGTCGTCGAGTGCGCGTCGATCAGGCGACCGGGCGCTTCCTGCGGCTCAGGAATCGGAGCTGGCCGACTCGTACTCCTCCTCGGTCATGGGCGTGAAGCTCCACTTGCCGTCGGCGTCGACAGCGATGATGTACTCGCCCTCCTCGATCTCCAGGCCCCCGGTCACGGCGCCGATCTCGTTGAAGACGTACTGGGTGCCGGTGCCGTCGTCCGTGGGGGACTCGCCGTGGACGATGAAGTTCGACTCGCCGTCGTGCTCCACCCCCATGTAGGCGTCCTCCTCGGAGTTCCAGCGGAAGACGCCGGAGCCCTCGGCCTCGATGGTGTCGCCGTCGCCCGCCTCGGGCAGCGCGTCCATCTCGTAGAAGCTCAGGGTGTAGGAGTCGCCCTCCTCGGCCTCCATGTCCCACGAGGAGGTGTTCGAGGCCAGGCCGCCGCTGCTGCCGTACGGGTCCAGCAGGAAGGTCGCGGACTCGCCGGTCTCCACGCCGGAGAGGGTCTGGCCCTTGTCGGCCGAGCCGTAGACGTAGCTGTACTCGTCCTCGGAGGTGTTCTCGAAGACCACCACCAGGGGCTCGTCGTGCTCGGGGATCTCGACGGTGCCCCCGCCCTCGCCCTCGATGACCTCGATGGGCTCGCCGTTCATGGCGCCGGCATCGACCGTGTCGCCTGAGGCCTTGCTGTCCGAGGAGTCCGAGTCCTCGGTGGCCTTGCCGCTGGCCTCGGCGTCGTCGCCGTCCGTGGGGGCGCCCTTGGCGTCGGTGCTCGCGGCGCTTTCATCGGTGTCTTCCGAGGGAGCCTCGCTCGAGTCCTGGCCGGAGTCGCTCGACTCCTCGCTCGGGCGCTCCGTCTCGGCGGACTGCTCGGTCTCGGTCTCGGCGGGCTGCGTGGCCCCGGTCTCCTCGACTGGCGGCTCCTCGGTGGGGACGCAGGCAGAGAGCCCGAAGGCTGCGGTCACCGCCAGCATGCCGACGGTCAGCGGGGTGCGGAGAGTGCGATTCGTGCTCATGACGACCTCCTGAGATCGTGTCATTGGTGGTGCTCGGCTGGGGTGCCTGCCGGTCCTCTTCGTTCCGACACCTCAGAGTTAACCACTGCAAATGTGCATGTGCAAACCCCTGTCGTCCGAACAGCTCATTGTGACGATTCTTTACATCCGCAAACACGTGACCCGGTGGTCCACGACGCGCGAGAGCCCCCTTCGCATGCACGCGAAGGGGGCTCTCGCAGCGGTCAGCGGGGCCAGCCGGCTCAGGCGGCCCGCTGGTGAGCAATCACTCCTCGACCGGCTCGTAGTTCTTCTCGTAGTCCTCCTCGGTGATGGGCGAGAAGCTCCACTTGCCGTCGGCGTCGACGGTGATGATGTACTCGCCGTCCTCGACCTCGAGGCCGCCGTCGATCGCACCGATCTCGTTGAAGGCCAGCTGCGAGGTCTGTCCGTTGTCCTCCGGGGACTCGCCGTGGACGATGAAGTTCGACTCGCCGTCGTGCTTGACCGCGTAGTAGCCGTCATCCTCGAGGTTCCAGCGGAAGATGCCGGTGCCCTCGGCCTCGGAGCCCTGGCCGTCCTTGACCTCCGGGATGGAATCCAGCGGGTAGAAGCTCATCTTGAAGGTGTCGCTCGCGTCGCCCTCCATCTTCCACTTCTTGGTGTTGGAGTCGAGGCCGCCGTTGTAGCCGTACGGGTCCAGAAGGAAGATCACGGTCTCGCCGGTCTCGGCGCCTTCGAGGCTCTGTCCCGGATCGGCCGTGCCGTAGAGGTAGCTGAACTCGTCCTCGGAGGTGTTCTCGAAGACGACCACCAGGGGCTCGTCGTGCTCGGGGATCTCGACGGTGCCGTCGCCCTCGCCCTCGACGACCTCGATGGGCTCGCCGGAGAGCTTGGAGGCATCGACCAGATCGCCAGCCGGAGCAGCATCTTCCGACTTCGAGGAAGCGTCGCCGGAGGGCTTCTCCGAGGCGTCCTCGGACGCGTCCTCGGAAGTCTTCTCAGAGGCCTCTTCGGAGGCCTCCTCCGAGGCATCGTCCGAGGCCTCCTCCGACGGCGTCTCCTCAGCCTGGGTCTCCTCGGCCTGCGTCTCCTCCGAGGACGCGGCCTCGGTCTCCTCGCTCTGGCCCGAGTCGCTGGAGTCGTCCTCGACGGTGGGCACGCAGCCCGACAGGCCGATGACGCCCGTCAGGGCCAGGAGCCCGACGGTCAGGGGGGTGCGGAGATGACGATCCAGGCTCATGCTGTGCTCCTTGGGAAACGGCGACCAGATGGTGCGCGGGCCATGAGGTGACCTCGCGGGCTCAAGACCTCTCCAGGAAATCACGTATGCACACACCGGTTGGAATGAGAAGTCAACATGTCGGTACATGACGCTGGATGAAAATTCGGAGAGGGCCCCGGCCCGTCCGACCTGGGACGGGCTCAGACGCGCCGCCCGCTCTACCCTGGGGCCATGATGACGTCCTCCGCCCAGCTGGCGACCGCCCGCACTGCCCTGTTCACCCCCGCGCTGCGCCCTGATCGCGTGCTGAAGGCCCAGGGCTCAGGAGCCGACTGCGTGGTGGTGGACCTCGAGGACGCCGTGGCCGCCGCGGACAAGGACGCCGCCCGCGAGCACCTGATCGCTCTGCTCACCGGGACCCATGAGGCGGGCGCCCTCGCAGGGTCCGTGGCCGTGCGGATCAACGGACCGCAGGCCGAGGCGGGGCGCGCCGATCTGGATGCTCTGCGCCGTGCCGCTCGGGCCCACGAGCACAGCGCGTCGGCCCGTGCCGCCGCGGCCGCCGTGGGCGGTTCCGCTCCGGGCTGCACCGAGGCCCCCGAGCTGCTCGACGCCGTGCTGATCCCCAAGCTGGAGTCGCCCGATCAGGTCCGCGACGTGCGCGCCGGCCTGGGCTTCGAGGTCGGGATCGTGGGCACCGTGGAGTCGGCCGCCGGACTGCTGGCCCTCGAGGAGATCGTGGCCGAGCCCGGCGTGATGCGCCTGGCGGTCGGAGCGCTGGATCTGGCCTTCGACCTGGGCTGCGGCGCGGACTCGCGCACCATGGCTGCGGCGATGGCGCGCGTGGTCACCGTCTCGCGAGCCCGCGGCCTGGCCGGCCCGCTGGACTCCCCCACCCCCGAGTTCCGCGATCTGGAGCCGGTGCGTCGGGCGGCTCTGCGCGCCCGGGAGGACGGCTTCACCGGGAAGCTGTGCATCCACCCCGCGCAGGTCGAGGCGGCGGCTGAGGCCTTCGCGCCTACCGAGGAGGAGATCGCCTGGGCCCGCTCGGTGGTCGAGGCCGTCGACGGAGCCAGCGCCGTGGACGGAGCCATGGTCGACGCCCCCGTGATCGCCCGAGCGCGACGCCTCCTGGGCGAGGGCTGATCCCACGCTCTCCCTGCGGAACGTCCAGGTCTGAGCCGGCGCTGCCCGTCAGGTGGGCAGAGCCCGAGCCGGCACTCCCCCCCGGCAGGAGGACCGAGGCCGATATGATCCGCGCTCTGGGCGCGGATCAGGGCTGCGGCCCCGCACCGCGCGGTGCGGGGCCGCAGCCCTGTCCTTCAGGAAGTGCTCGGGCGAGCTCAGCAGCCTGCCGGAGCGCCCGCCATCGCGGGGGCGGCAAGAGCCTGACTGCCCTGGACCTGGCCGGAAGGAGCCTGACCGCTGGGGGCGGAAACCTGCTCGGCGCCGTTCGGAGCCGCGGGTGCGCCGCCGAGGAGATCTGCAGGGATGTCCGAGGAAGCCTCCGCAGCATCGGCCGGAGCCGCCTGGACTGCGAGCGCGGTGCCGGACTGAGCCGCGACCGTGCCGGTCGTCTCCGTGCCGGTCGTCTCCGTGCCGGTCGAGACCGTGGCGGTCTCGGTCGCAGCCGTCTCCGTCGTGGTCTCGGTGCCGGTCGTGGTGTCCTCGGCGGCGGTGTCCTCGTCCGAGGAGTCCGAGGCGTCCGTCGTGCCCACGGCCCCGGACCAGCAGGACTCGGAGGCGGCCCACGGGGTGCTGCCCTGTGCCGCGTAGAGCTCGAGCGCCGCAGCATCCTGGACGGACTCGGGGGCCGAGGATGCCGTGGAGTAGCCGGCCGAGGCCGACAGGGACTGCCAGGTGGAGTCCAGGAACTGGTAGGCGCCCGAGGCTCCGGAGGAGGTGTTGACGGCGGTGTAGTCGCCGCCGGACTCGCACTGCTTGATGGCCTCGAGGGTGGCGTTGCCGGTATCGGCGGCGTTGGCCGGCACAGCGGAGAGCCCAGCGGTCAGTGCCAGGGCCGCGCCGCCGGCGCCCAGGGCGAAGCGGGACAGGCCGCGGCGTCGGGTGGAGGTCGTCGTGGTGGTCAAGGTCTTCTCTGCTTTCGTCGCTGACAGGAACATTCCGGCGGCCGGTCTCGGCTGCCGATGACCAGAACCCTGCGCCTCCTCCGTGATCCGAGTCTGTGCGGAGGCTGTCGCGCTCACAGCGGCATGTGGGGCTCGGAACGCACAGCGGGGCCCCGGGCCCGTCCCTGGATCCGCCGCGTGCGCCGGGGACAGGGGCCGTGGCAGGTCTCAGCGCGAGCAGGCATCCGACACAGTCCCAGCACAGGCTCGGCCCGGATATTCGCGGCTATGAGAATCCTGACAGTGGACCTGACCGCCCGATCCCGCCGCACCGACGAGCCCGTGCCGCCCGGATGGGCCGCCGATGACCTCCTGATCGAGGCCGTGCGCCCCTCCGAGCTCGCGTGGGCCTGCGCGGACCTCCAGCCCGAGGCCGTGGTGGTCACGACGGACTCCGCGGGCCGCGCCGACGCCTTCCTGGTGCGCTCCCTGCGGGAGGACGAGGTGGGCGTGCCCGTGCTGGTGATCGCCGCCGAGGCCGACGGCGAATCGCTGGCCGCCTCCCTGGAGGCAGGAGCCGACGATGTGGTGCCCTCCCCCTCGACCCCGATCGAGATCCGCGCCCGGCTGCGCGCCCTGGCCCGACGCCCCCGCACCTGGATGCCGGACCTGCTCACCAACGGCCCGCTCGAGGTCGACGTGCTGGGCCACCGCGCTGCGGATGACGGCCAGGAGCTCGAGCTCACCGCCCAGCAGTTCCGCCTGCTCACCGTCCTGATGCGCAATCCGGGCCGGGCGATGTCGCGCGATCAGCTGCTGGCCGCCGCCTGGGATCCGGCCCAGGAGGTCAGCTCCAATGTGGTCGAGCAGTCGATCTCCGGGCTGCGCGCGCGTCTGCCGCGCTCCGGGTCGGCACTGCGCACGGTGCGCGGCATCGGCTACCGGCTGGATCGCCTGGACCACGGCGACCGACGGGACGGCGCCGCAGCAGGCACCCGCGCTGCCTGACAGCGCTGCCGATGCTCCGACAGCTGCTGCCCAGGCAGACCGGGTCAAGCTGTCGGCACTGGGGCCCGGCAGCACTCGCAGCGCGGCAGGCAGCGGGTCCGCTCAGGCCAGCGGCAGCTCGATCTCCACGACGGCCCCGTGCGAATGCCCGGGCGCCGGGGACTTCAGCCGGGCGCTGCCGCCGGCGGACTCCGCGATGGTCCGCACGATCGCCAGCCCGAGCCCCGAGGAGCCCTCGGGGCCGGCGGTGCGGGCATCGTCGCCGCGGGCGAAGCGGTCGAAGGCCGTGGGCTGCAGGTGCTCCGGGATGCCGGGGCCGTCGTCGGCCACGGCAAGCACTGCACGGCCGTCGCGGATCCCCAGGCTCGTGGTGACGCGGGTCCCGGCGGGCGTGTGCTTGCGGGCGTTGGAGAGCAGGTTGGCGACGGTCTGCTGCAGCTGAGCGGCCGGGACTCGCACGGGGACGGGCTCGTCCGGGACGTCGAGCTCCCAGGCGTGCTCGGGGCCGGCGGCCTGGGCGTCCATGACGGCCTCGGCGGTGATCTCGCCCAGATCCGCGGGGTCTCCGGACGGCTGCTGCTGGGCTCCGGCGTCGGCATCCAGGCGGGCCAGCAGCAGGAGGTCCTCCACGAGCCCGTTCATGCGCTGCGCCTGCGCGAGCAGCCGGTCCAGGATCCGCTGACCGTCCGGGGTGAGTTCCTCGCGCAGCCGCAGCATGTCCGCGTACCCGCGCACCGAGGCCAGCGGGGTGCGCAGCTCGTGGGAGGCATCGGCCACGAAGCGGCGCAGCTGGGTCTCGGAGTCGTCGCGGCGGGTCATGGCATCGTCCACGCTGAGCAGCAGGGTGTTCAGCGCCCGGCCGACCTCCCCGACCTCGGATCCCTCCTGCGCCAGATCGCCGCGCACCAGGTGATCCGCGACCGGTACCCGGGCTTGGGCCAGCGGCAGCTGGGCGACGTCGGAGGCGCTGCGCGAGATGCGCCGCAGCGGCTCCAGCGACCGGCGCACCCACCACAGCCCGGCCGCGGCGATGACGGCCAGCGCCGCCAGCGAGACCAGCACCACCGTGGTCACGATCGTGGCGGTGGTGCGCTCGATCTGCGCCGCGGGAAGACCCGTGACCACGACGCGGTCCTGCGTCTGCACCTGTGCGTCCTGCGGCGATGCCGACGGGGCCGGGGCCTGCGATGCCTGCGCCTGGCCGTCCGGGGCCTTCTCCGCCGCGTCCTGCGGTGAGGATGGGGCCTGCGAGGCACCCATGCGATAGGCGCCGAGGGACAGCTCGAGGGCTCGGACCGGGCCGTCGGAGTCCTGCTGGGGATCGGCGGCCTCGTTCAGGACGCCGGAGTCCTCGATCGCCGCGACGTCCTCGGCCGGCAGATCCCGGATCTCGCCGTCCTCGCCCAGGTAGCGCGCGCTCGTCGTCCGCCCGTCCTCCTGCACGAGCGCGAGCACCCCGACGGGCTGTCCGGGGGCAGCCAGGGGGTCGCGCTGGCCATCGTCGGCGGGATCGGCGGCGCTCGTCGGGTCAGCGACATCGGAGGGCTCGGCGGCTCCGGACGGCTCAGCCGGGCTCGACGGCTGCGCGGCACCCGGACCGCCGCCCTGATCGCCCAGGAAGTTCCACGACCGGCTCATGGCCTGGCGCACGGAGTCGTCGAGCTGTGCGCTGAGCGTGCGCTGGGCGATCAGCGCGGTCGTCGTCCCCATGGCCGCCAGCACCAGGGCGACGAGCACGACCACCCCGATGACGGTGCGCAGCGCCAGACTGCGCCGCCAGCGCAGGCGCGGGCTCATGCGGCCGGGCGGATGACGTACCCGGCTCCGCGCACGGTGTGGATCATGGGCTCGCGGCCGGCGTCGATCTTCTTGCGCAGGTAGGAGATGTACAGCTCCACGATGTTCGCCCGGCCCTGGAAGTCGTAGTCCCACACCGCGTCCAGGATCTGGGCCTTGGACAGCACCGCGCGCGGGTTCTCCATGAGGTAGCGCAGCAGCTGGAACTGGGTGTCGGTCAGCTCGATCGGGTCCCCGCCGCGCGAGCACTCTCGCGTCACGACGTTGAGGGACAGATCGCCCAGCACGAGCTCGTCGGAGGAGCTCGAGGCGATGCCCGTGCGCTCCAGCAGCCGGTGCAGGCGCAGCAGCACCTCCTCGATGGAGAAGGGCTTGGTCACGTAGTCATCGCCGCCGGCGGCCAGCCCCGCGATGCGGTCCTCGACCGCGTCCTTGGCCGTGAGGAACAGCGCCGGGACGGCCGGCTGCGTGCGACGGATGCGCTCGAGGACCTCGGGGCCGTCGTACTCCGGGAGCATCCAGTCCAGGACCAGGACGTCCGGGGTCCATTCGCGGGCGATCTCGACCGCCTCGCGGCCGCGATGGGCCAGGCGGGTGTCCCAGCCGAGCATGCGGCAGCCCATGGCGACCAGATCGGCCAGCGCCGGCTCGTCGTCGACGACCAGCACGCGCACCGGCGAGCCGTTCGGATGGCTCAGCGGCGGGAGGTTCAGGGACGACAGGCTCACGGTTCTCCTTCCGACGTCCGCGTCCATCCTGGCAGACCCTTCCGCCGTCACAGGCCCGGACCTACACTCCATGCGGACGCCCGGGAACGGCCCGGGCCCCGCCAGAGGAGCGCACGTGCCCGAGCAGAAGCTGAATCCCGTCCAGGGCGGACCGATCTGGATCGACCTGTCCACCCACGATCTCGACGGCGCCCAGAGGTTCTACTCCGAGCTGCTCGGCTGGTCCTTCCAGGACGGCGGCGAGGAGTTCGGGCACTACCACACGATCACTCACGAGGAACGGGCGATCGGCGGCGCCATGTCCTCGCTGATGGGCCCCGACGGACCCACCGAGGAGCCGACCGGCCCCACCACGTGGACCGTCTACCTGCGCACGTCGGACATCGCCGCCTCGGTCTCCCGCGCGGAGTCCGCCGGGGCGCAGGTGCTCTTCCCGCCCATGGACGTGTCCGATCTGGGCTCCATGACCGTGCTCTCCGATCCGGCCGGGGCCGCCGTGGGCCTGTGGCAGCCGGGAACTTTCGACGGCATCCAGGCCGCCGCCGCGCCCGGGCTGCCCTGCTGGTTCGAGTGCATGTCCACCGACTACGACGCCTCCGAGGCCTTCTACCGCGACGCCCTGGACTGGGATATCGCGCGCATGGGCGAAGACGAGGCGGAGCAGTCCGAGGACGCACCCTCCGGCGTGCGCTACGCGACCCACGGCGCAGGCGAGGCCGCTGCCGCCGGTCTGTGCGAGGCGGCGAGCTTCCTGCCGGAGGGCACGCCGTCGTTCTGGCGCGTGTACTTCGGCGTGGAGGACGTGGACGCCGCGCTGTCGACCGTGACCCGCCTGGGCGGCACCGTCCTGGACGGCCCGATGGACTCGCCCTTCGGCCGCCTGGCCACCGTGGCGGACCCGCAGGGCGCGAGCTTCCAGATCATCCAGGCGGTCTGAGGTCCCCGCGGTCCTCGTCGCGGCCGCTGGAGCGCGACGAGAACGCCGTGGTTCCGGGGCGCGATGCACTTCCGCTCGTTGACCGGGATCAAGGCGCCTGGCGCGTCCAGCGGGCACCGTGAAGGCATCAGCTCACCGGAGCCGCATCCTGTCGAGACGGAGGACCGCCATGGAGCCGCTGCACCGCATCGCCGACGACCTGCTGGAGACCGCGCGGGGCGAGGAGAACGGACGAGCCGCTCGCCTGCTGGTCCACGACGGCCCGCTGCGGCAGACCCTCGTGGCCCTGCGAGCCGGCGCGGAGCTCGCCGAGCACAACTCGCCGCCCGCGGCCTCCATGCAGGTGCTGCGCGGCCGGGTCCACGTCACGGCCCAGGAGCACGACGAGCTCTCCGAGGGCGAGATCGCAGCCCTGACGCACCACCGCCACGGGGTCCTCGCCCAGGAGGACTCGGTATTCCTGCTCACCACGGTCACCGGCGTTGCCGGAATGGACAGCCACTGCGACCAATGAGGTCGTTCTTGCTCAGCCGCGGGCCCAGACGATCTCGCTCGAGCCCAGCAGCCGACCCTGCGGATCGCGGACCTGCGACTGCGTGATCGCGATCCGGCGGCCGTCCTTGAGCACCTCGACCCCCACGCTCAGGGGTGGGCCGTCGACCGGCACCGGGCGGTGATAGGTCGTCCCGATCGAGACGGCCCTGCGTGCGCCGTCCGCTGATCCTGGCCGGCTCAGCGCCTGGGCCGCCTCGCCACGGCCCTCGTGCGCGGCCTTGGCCGCAAGCATCCGTCCTGCCGCCAGCTCGTGCAGGCGCATCTGGATCCCGCCGTGCATGATCCCGGCGCTGTTGGCCGTGTCGGCGGAGGGGATCACGCTGAAGCGGCCGTCGTCGTTCCCGGCAGGCTCCAGCGGCAGCAGCCGCGCCCAGTCCTGGGGCTCGGCGACCTCTCCCCACTGCTGGGTGGACTCCGGGCTGGAGCCCGCGTAGCCACCCTGGCCGTCGACCGCCATGAAGCGTCCCAGCGCCTCGGCGACCGCGCGCCCGTCCTCGCCCACCAGCACGCCGCGGGCCACGATGCCGGTCGGCCCCGCACTGAGCAGCTGGCCCGCACCGCGCAGCGTCTCCCCCGAGCGCGGCGCGCTGAGCTGCTCGACCCGCAGCGACAGCGTGAGCATGGACTTGCCCTTCCCCAGCCCCTCCCGGATGCCCTGGGCCACGGAGATGTCCGCGGCGACTCCCAGATGGCTCGCCACGGGATCCTGGGGCATGCGCGCCAGCACGGCGAGGTGCTCGCCGTGGATCGTCGTCACGCGCGTCCCGCCCGTGAGATCGCCGGGCTGACGGGGGCTGCGGACGACGGTGGCGTCATCGGCGAGGAAGTCGCGGCCGATCGCCTGGAGCGCGGCCGAGGGAAGCATCTGCCGGAAGGGCATGGAGAACTCCTGAGGTCGGGGCCGCTCTCACCTTAGGTCGTTCGCCGTCGCCCAGGTCAGAAAGGCTCTCCTCAGACGACTCCCGTTGAAGCCGCACATGCACCACCGCTCAGCGCTGATGGCCTGCGGTGGTGCGGCCTCGTCCCACGCGTCAGTTCAAGCCGCACCAATGACTCCGATCGACTCTGATCAGGTGCGCACATGCGGCTTCGAAGCTCAGCGACCCGCTCTCGCAGCCCGTACCAGTCGGACCGCTTCCGGAGCTGTCCCAGGCACTTCCTGGCGCATGTCCTTCCAGCTCAGGCGGATCTCGCGCCAGCCGGCGGCGGCGGTCGCTCGCTCGCGTTCGATATCTCGAACTCGCTGATCGATGCCGTCGTGGTGGGGGCCCTCGATCTGCAAGGCAAGACGATTCCCCACGTCCGCCAGATCGGGCCAGACTGGTCGATGCCCGGGCGCCGTCAGCTCGATGTCGGTGACCCACCCCCGGAGACCGAAGGCCTCCAGCAGCAGGCGCATTCGCGTCTCCAGCGCCGAGTCCACGGCGGGGAGCGCACGCTCGAGTCCCTGCCGCACCCGCGCGACGCCGCGCACACGCGACATCCGCCGCAGATCGGTCGCCATCGTCTCCAGCGGACGAAGGCACCCCAGGCCGGCTCGAGGGCCCGTCGAGTGCTCATCGATGATGCCCTCCAGCAGAACGAGCAGGTCGTCGTCGGTGAGCAGCGGTCGGCCCCGGCCGCGGGTCATCCCGGCCAGATCGACGGCGGTCCGCGTGGGCCCGGTGACCAGCATTTCCGCGCGCATCACGACATCCTCAGGGACCAGGAGTGCTCGGTGCCCGACAACGCCGATCCGTCTGGGGGCTTTCCGGCCAGCCGTCTGGGTGAGGTGGACCGCTGTGGAGCCGCGAAGGCGCTTCGAGAGTCGCAGACCGAGCACCTGCGCCGCGGTGACATGACTGATCACAGCTCCTGGAGTCACCACCTGAGCCGGCAGCGCCAGCGACGGGGCGTGCCCCGGCGGAGTCTCCGGTGCCCGATGCTCCGTACAGGACCAGAGGCTGCGCCCTTCGCTGCCATACGCCCTGCCGGAGAGCTGTCCTCGCGTCAGGCCAGCGGCGCGTGCGTCGTCGAGGGTGAATGTGCGCGCCTGCAGAGACGCCGGCGGATGATGCGGTGGTGTGGGCATGAGCCCCATCGCACTCCGACCGACGACCGGCTCCAGCTCTCTGCCCCTCCGAAGAGGATGCTGCGACGGGCGCACCCTGGAAATGTGTCGCTGTGGAGCCGCGAAGGATGGGCGGCCTGCAGTCATGCGCCCTCATCGAGGCCGCACCACCGCATGTCATCACGTCCGATCAGCAGCAGAAGTGCGGCCTCGGCGCGGCGTCTTCGCTCATGCCGCAGCATCGCAGGCCATGGGGCGGGATCAGAGGAATACGTGCGGCCTCAACCGAGGGGGCGGGGCGGCAGGTGCAGGACGACGACAGCGGCGGATCAGCTGCGCAGCGCGCGCTCTGCGCCGGAGGCGGCCAGCACGGCGCAGGACAGCCAGATCGCACTCGCAGGCCCCAGCGGGGCGGCGACCGCGCCGGCGATCAGCGGCATCCCCACCTGTCCCAGCCGGTTGGCCATGAGCCGCACGGCCAGCGCCGAGCCGCGCCAGCTGGAGGGAACGGCCGTGGTGATCATGGACATGGTCAGCGGCTGGCCGAGCCCCAGGAAGAAGCCGCCGATCGCCAGCAGCAGACCCGCCAGCCACACGTGCCCCATCACGAACGGCGGCACGGCGAGCGCGATCGCCGAGCCCAGGAGGCTGGCCTTGAGCAGCCCGGGCCGGGAGAAGCGCACCACGAGCTTGGGCAGCACCACGCGCGAGAGGATCGAGGCCCCGCCGCGGATGGCCAGCAGTGCACCCACGACCACCGGGGCCACCCCCGCCTGCTCGCCGACCAGCGGCAGGAACGCGGTGAGGATGTCGAGCATGGCCAGCAGCCCGAGCGAGGCGGTCATCTGCGGCGTGACACCGGGGGTGCGCATGACGCGGGCGATGGAGGCGCGCGGCGCGTCGTCGTCGGAGGAGGCAGCGGGCCGAAGCGTCCCGGAGCTCGTGCGCAGGACGACCGGAAGCAGCGCGGCCAGCGCCAGTCCCGCCCCGACCCACAGGGCGAGCTCGATCCGCGCCAGACCGTCGGCGGAGCCGGTGACCGACTGCGAGCCCACGAGCGCCCCGCCCAGCAGCGGCCCGAGCATCTGCCCCACCGAGTACGAGGCGGTGAACCAGCCGAAGCCGGCATCCAGGCGGTCGTCGGGAGCGATGCGCGCGATCGAGGTCTGCCCCGCGATCGTGAA
Source organism: Kocuria sp. 2SI (assembly GCF_005502825.1). Taxonomy (NCBI): domain Bacteria; kingdom Bacillati; phylum Actinomycetota; class Actinomycetes; order Micrococcales; family Micrococcaceae; genus Kocuria; species Kocuria sp. 2SI. The sequence continues at coordinate 234,601 of NZ_SCNB01000001.1, forward strand.
GGCAAGGTGCCCCAGCCCGAGCACAGCACTGGCCGCGGCGATGCCCAGCACCGACGGGAGCAGAGCCAGCCCGGCGCCGCCGATCGCCAGCATGGCCACGCCGGCGCAGAGTATCAGCCGCAGCGAGGACATGCGGTCGGAGACCCGCCCGAGCCACAGGGCGGTGAACAGCGGCAGGATCGCGTACGCGGCGGTGGTGATGCCGATCGTGAGCGGGCCGGCATCCAGGGCGATCAGCTTGTAGCTCGTGATGGGGCGCAGCAGGTTCAGACCGGTCTGGGTCAGCGCCCCAGCCAGGCACAGCAGCCACAGCCACATGAGCGAGCGCGCAGAACGGGTCATCGTCGACGAGGATACGCCCGTGTCAGTCCAGGGGCGCGGCGACCTCCGGGTCGAGCCGCCGGCGGGCGTCGCGGCGCCTCCAGTAGGCGCGCAGCCCCAGCACCAGCGCGATCACCACGACGACCGCCGCGGCCGTCACCACCGGCTGGCGCAGCCAGGCCTGCAGCACGGCCATCCCGACCGTGCCGTAGATGCAGCCCCAGAAGAAGGTGCCCGCGAGCATGGCCGGGATCCAGCGCACCAGGGGCATGCGGGTCAGCCCGGTCGTGACGATGACGGCCGTCTGGAATCCCACGGTGAGGAAGCATGCCGGGACGGCCAGCACGCCCCACCGGTTCACGAAGGCCTCGGCGCGCAGGTACGCCGGGGAGGCGACGACGCGCTGCACGAGCCGCGAACGACGGCCCCCGCTGCCGGCCGCGCGTGCGATCCCGTACATGATCGACGTCCGCAGGATGCCCACGGCCCAGAAGAAGAGGATGGCGCCCACGACGGGCAGCGATTCGATCCACTGCCCCATCGCCTCGAGGGAGGAGGGGGCCTGGTCGTCCATCCCGCCAGGCTACAAGCGCGCCGAGCCGCTGGTTGGCGACGAGGTGTCGCCCGCCAGCACGCACGACGACGGCGCCGCCCCCTCGCACGAGGAGAGCGGCGCCGTCGTCGATCGGTCCTATCGGGCCTCAGCTCTTCTTGGCCTCCGGGTTCACGGCGTAGGGCGGGACCTCGCCGGCGGCGATCGCGATCGCGTTCTGGGCGCACATCTCGCCCATGCGGGCGCGGGCGGACTTCTCCGCCGAGCCGATGTGCGGCAGCAGGTACGCGTTGGGCAGATCGATCAGCCCGGGCTCGAGCACCGGCTCGTTCTCGAAGACGTCCAGCCCGGCGGCCGAGATCTCGCCGTCCTGCAGCGCGGCCACGAGCGCCTTCTCGTCCACCACCGGTCCGCGGGCGGTGTTGACCAGCACCGCGGTGGGCTTCATGGCCGCGAGCTCCTTCTGGCCGATCAGATGCCGGGTGCCGTCGCTGAGCGGGACGTGCAGGGAGATGTGATCGGAGGTCTCGAGCAGCTCCTGGAACGGGACCTGCTTCACCTTGCCGGCCAGATCGCCGAGCTCGTCGTCGGAGACCTCACGGTCCTCGGGGGCGCGCTGGACGAACACGACCTCCATGCCGAAGGCCAGGGCGCGGCGGGCCATGGCCTTGCCGATCCGCCCCAGGCCCACGATGCCCAGACGCGTGCCGGAGACGTCCTCGGAGAGCTTCTCGTTGGGTGCCAGCGGTTGGAACTGCCCGCCGCTCTCTCGCACGATCTGCTGCATCTCGTAGGCGCGACGGGCGGCGCCCAGCAGCAGGAGCATGGCGATGTTCGCCGTGGGATCCGTGACCGCATCCGGGGTGTTGCCGATCAGCAGGCCGTGCTCGGTGGCGGCGTCGACGTCGAAGTTGTTGAAGCCCACGCCGAAGTTCGCGAAGCCCTTCACCTTGGCTCGGGACATGAGGTCGGCGTCGACCTTCTGGGACAGCTGCTGGATCACGGCGTCGTACTCGCCGCCGCTGATCGCTGCGTCGAAGTCCTCGGGGGAGATCCCCTCGATGACCTCGAGCTCACCGGCCTCGCGCAGCATCTCCTCGGCGGGGCCGGGGACGTTGAACGTGCACAGGAACTTCGGCATGGGGCTTCCTCTCGACGGGCTCTCGACGCACGGGCCAGGGGTTTCCGCTGAGACCAGCGCTCGCGTGCGGCCCGTGTCACACGCATGCTTCCCATCGTCGCCCGGAACCGCGCTCGAGTCCACCGCGCACCCGTCGTCGGCGCCAGCCACCTGCGCCCCGCGCCGAGATCCCGCTTCCGTGCACCGAACCGGCGATCTGGCGCATTTGAGCATGATCTCGGCGCACCACCTCGCTGCGCCTACAAGGCGGGGGGCCCGGGCATGGCAGCGCCCCCGTGCCCTTGCGGGCGACGGGGGCGGTGCGGGCGGACTCGGCCGCGCTCAGGCGGTCGGAGTCAGCTGCTGTTCGGAGACGGTCGGTCTCAGACGAGCGAGGAGGCGCCGGCGCGGGCCTTCTCCAGGCGCTGGGCGACGTCCTCCCAGTTCACGACGTTCCACCAGGCCTTGACGTAGTCCGGCTTCACGTTCTGGTAGTCCAGGTAGAAGGCGTGCTCCCACATGTCCAGCTGCAGCAGCGGGAACGTGGCGACGGGGACGCCGTTCTGCTGGTCGTACATCTGCTCGATCACCAGGTTGCCGGCGATCGGCTCGTAGGCAAGGATCGCCCAGCCGGAGCCCTGGATCGTGGTGGCCACAGCGGTGAACTGCGCCTGGAAGTTGTCGAAGGAGCCGAAGGCGTCATCGATCGCGGAAGCCAGGTCGCCGGTGGGCTTGTCGCCGCCGTCCGGGGACATGTTCTTCCAGAAGATCGAGTGGTTGATGTGACCGCCCAGGTTGAACTGGAGGTCCTTGGAGAGCTTGGCAGCACCGGCGGCGTCGCCGTTGGCGCGGGCCTCCTCCATGGACTCGAGGGCCTTGTTGGCCGCGGTCACGTAGGTGTTGTGGTGCTTGTCGTGGTGCAGCTCCATGATGCGACCGGAGATATGCGGCTCCAGTGCGGCGAAATCATAGGGCAGGTCGGGCAGAACGAACTTCTCAGCCATGAGACTTCCTTCCTTCTTCCTTCGTCGAAGTGACTCTTCCATCCAATAGTTCTGAGTCACTCAGGTCAAGGTGGTTCAGCCAAGGGCTGAGGAAAATCTCAGTGTGCTGATCACCGGGGGATGACGCGGACCCAGGACCAGCCGTGGGCCTCGAGCAGGATGCCTTCGCGCAGGTCGATCTCGACGTCGTCGCGCAGTCGCGTGCCTCGCGGGAGGAAGCCAGACAGCGTCTCGCCGGTCACGAACTGGGCCCAGTCCGAGAAGTTGGCCAGGCACAGGACGACGGTCTGCGGCAGCTCGCCGTCGGGGCGCAGCCCCACCCGCTGGAGCCCGAGCACGGCGGGGTTCCGAGTGTCGAAGTCCACGACCTCCTGTCCCTCGAACTCGAAGGCAGCCGCGCGCATCTGGGCCAGACGGCGGATGGTGCCGTAGACCTGCCCGGCTGTCGCGAAGAAGTCATGGCGGCTCTCGAGCGCCGAGGCCTCGAGCCGCGGTCGGTGCAGCCAGCGCGGATCGTCGGCATGGCCGGGCTCCCGCTGCCAGTCGACGTCGTTGAGCACGGCGAGCTCATCGCCGAGCCACAGCTCGGGCACCCCGCTCATGCTGAAGGCCACCGCGTGGGCCAGCAGCAGGCGCGCGGCGCCGGCTCCGGGCTCCTCGCGGACGCCGCTGAGCGAGGCCGAGGTGCCGCAGACCCCGTGCTCGGTGCGCACGCATCCGGACTCGGCCGCGAAGGCACCGGGGAAGCCGCCGGTGTAGAACCGGTCCAGGAACTCGCGATGCGCCTGCGGATCGATGCCCTCGGGGACGTCCTGGGGGCCGAAGCCCCAGCTCAGGGCGTCGTGCTGGCGCACCGGCAGCAGCCGCCCGGTGCCCGCGCTCGCCCCGGGCTGCGAAACCGCGCGCTCGAGCATCTCGACGCTGCGGGTGGCCAGTGCGCTCCAGATCAGCGACGTCCGCCCGAGCCCCTGCCCCACCGGGGCGCCCTCGGACCGGACATCATCGGCATCCTGGGTCTCGAGCACGCTCGAGGGCGCGGCGATGCACAGCACCTCGGCCAGCGCCTCCAGGACCAGCAGGCCGCGGCGGTGGGATTCGCGGGCGTCGTCGCCGCTCCACAGGCGGTCGGCGGGATCGACGCGCAGGACCTGCGCCCCCAGCCCGGCCACGTGCAGCAGCTCGCCCGCCACGCACAGCAGGACGTGCGGCGAGGTCCAGTCGAGATCCCACTGCTCCGGTGCGGCGGTGGAGCGCACGAGCCGGGGATCGAACCGGCTGCCCGGATTCAGCGGCACCCACTCCTGGCCTGCGGCCGAGCGGGCCTGGGCTTCGTCGAGCGTCAGCGGCCGTGACGACCCCCGACGCGTCCCCCGCCGCACCTGGTAGAGGCGCTCGAAGTACTCGCTGCCATCGGCGGCGGCCCGCGCCCAGTCGTGGTCCGACGACGTCCTCGACGTCACGACGTCGAGCATCAGCGAGATCCCGGCCCGGCGCAGGGCATCGGCGAGCCGCCGCAGGTCGCCGGCACCGCCCAGGCGGGGATCGGTCTCGCGGTGGCTGGAGACCGCGAAGCCACCGTCCGGACGCTCGGGATGCGCGCGGAAGGGAGGCATCAGCCGCAGATGCGTGACCCCCAGCTGCTGCAGATAGGGGATGCGCTCCTGCACGCCGGAGAACCCGCCGGCCCACCGATCGGCATAGGCGGCCGCTGCGAACGAGCTGCGCGAGAGCCACCAGGGCTCAGCCCCCTCGGCCTCCGCATCGGCCTGGCGCAGCGCACTGGAGCGGGCGGCCCAGGACCCTGCCAGCATGACGGCGAGATCCCCGACGACGACCGCCAGCTCCTGGTGCTCGGCCCGGTCTCCGTAGATCTCCACGATCAGCTCGACGAGCCGCCCCAGATGCTCCTCGGCGCGGCGGCGGAAGGCCGGAGCGTCGGGAAGGTGCCGCAGGGCGTCGTCATCGAGGCGCGTTCGCGCCACGCGCAGCAGGTCGGCATGCGGAGCCTCGGCCCGCTCGGGGAGCTCCCGCTCGCGGGGGCTCGGTGCGAAGGCCTCGACGGACCGTTCGGCCGGTCGATGCGCGGTGAGGCCCTCGGAGCTCTCGGCGGATGCGAGGGCGGCTGCGACATCGCCGCCGCTCAGGTCCGCATGCGGCCGTGCGACCGAGCGCCGACGTCGGCCGACGGTCCCGGATCCTGCCCCAGGGACGGAGGCGCCGGGACGGTCGTCGTCGGGGTGGCCGGGTGCGGAGATCGCGAGCTGAGTGATGTCTTCTCCCAAAGGTCAACCCGCGTGGGCAGCAGCGGGAACGGCTCAGGATCTCCATCGACTCCGAGTAGGTGCTTCTGCCCCGACGAGCGGCGCGGGCACGAGGTCCGCAGGTCGCTTCGAGTCGGGACGCCGCCAGCATAGTCAGCACATAGCAGGAAGCCACTTCCAGGAAGCGCTGTGACACTGTGGGCGGTCTGGGGGGCATTTCGGCAGATGACGCGGAGATCACCCGCCCCTGCGCACCCATCCACCACCGCCCACAGCCGGTCCACACGGTGATCCACAGAGTTCTCCACAGCTGGTGGATAGTCCACCATGTCGCTCACAGATTGTCCACCGGGTTATCCACAGGCGAAGCGCTTTCGGGAAGGGCGTTCAGGAGTCAGCAGCAGTCGTGTTCGACCCCATGCGCACTGAACCCCCAGGTCAGGGGCCGTTTCTCTGCAACGATCCCCTCCCATGAAAGGCCACATAGCACAGTCGGACCGCACTCGCGAAGCTGTGGAATCCACCGTCCACTCTGTGGACAGCTCGTCTGAGAGTGTGGAGAACAGGGCTTGCCCTGGGGACAGCACGCAACCAGAAGGTCCGCGAAGTCCGCCAGCATGCTGATCCCGGCGTCCCCAGCCTGTGGAGCGGCCCGTCAGCCGACTCGATAGCCGTTGTCCGCCAACCAGCCCTCAGCCGCCTGCTGTGCGGAGATCGCCTGATCGCCGCTGATCTCCTGATTGAGCTCGAGCAGGTCCTCGGTGCTCAGCTTCTCCGAGACGCCGTCGAGCACCCCCTCGGCCCCGTCGGGAAGGCGCTGCGGGGACACGAGCGGGATGACCTGCTGCGCGGCGAAGTTGCTGCGCGGGTCCTCGAGCACCACCAGGTCCTCCTCCACGATGGCCGGCGTGGTCGTGAAGATGTCGGCGGCATCGGCGTCGCCGCTGGTCAGGGCGTCGACGGTGAGCGGGCCGCCGGCGTCGTTGATCGGCTGGAAGGACGCGGGCTCGCAGCCGTAGACGGAGGCCAAACCGTCGAGGCCGTAGGAACGCTCCTGGAACTCCGGGGCGCCCGCGAAGGTCATGTCCGCGCACAGCGGGGCGAGATCCTCGAGGCTGCGCAGCCCGTGCTCGTCAGCGGTCTGGCGCGTGACCACGATCGAGTCCTTGTTCTGGGCCGGCGACGGCTCGAGCACCGACAACCCCGGAGGCATGGCCTCGGGAAGCTCCTGCAGGATCTCCTCCTCCCCGGTGGCCGTAGCCTCCGGATCGAAGTAGGTCAGCAGGTTGCCCGTGTAGTCCGGGACGGCGTCGATCGAGCCGTCCTGCAGGGCCCCGATGTACGCCTCGCGGGCGCCGATCCCCGGCTCCGTGTCCGCCTCGATGCCCTCGGAGCGCAGGGCCCCGGCATAGATCTCGGCGATGATCTGCGACTCCGGGAAGTCGGCCGAGCCCACGGTGACGGAGCCGTCCGGCGTGCTGGCTCCCCCACCGGTGGCCAGCGGGTCCGAGTTCAGCCCGCAGCCGGTCAGCACGAGCATGAGCGCCGCGCCGAGGGCCAGGACCGGACGACGGCTGCGCTCGGCCGGGGAGGGTCGGAATGCGGGTCCGGTCACGGTGTGCCTCCTGCGGGACGACGGATGCCGGGCGAGGTGAGCCCGCGCTGCAGCAGCGAGAGCAGGGCATCGACCAGCAGCGCGAGCACGGCCACGAGCAGCACCGAGCCGAGCATCCGGCCGTAGTCGCGCACGGCGAGCCCGTCGATCAGGTAGCGGCCCAGTCCGCCCAGGTTGATGTAGGCGGCCACGGTGGTCGTGGAGATGACCTGCAGGGCGGCGTTGCGCACCCCGCCCATGATCACCGGCACCGCCAGGGGCAGCTCCACGCGGGTGAGGACCTGCCACGGCGTCATGCCCTGGGCGATCACGGCGTCGCGGACCCGCGGGGAGACCTCGGCCACGCCCACGCAGGCCGCGCTGAGGATCGGCGGGACGGCCAGGATCACGAGCGCCAGCAGCGGAGGGACGAGCCCCAGGCCCATGAGCAGCGAGAACAGGGTCAGCAGGCCCAGGGTCGGCAGGGCGCGCAGGGCGCCGGCAGCGCCGATGACCGCTGCGGCCCCGCGCCCGGTGTGCCCGATCGCCGCTCCCAGCGGCACCGCCAGCACGACGGCGATCAGCATGGTCAGCCCGGAGTACTCGAGGTGCTCCAGGATCCGCATGGGGATCCCGGCGCTGCCGCTCCACTGCTCGGGATCCGACAGCCAGGACCAGGTCAGCTCGATCAGGTTCATGCCGCACCTCCCGTGGCGGCCACGCGCGCGTGGACCCGGCGACCGGGTCGCTGCCAGCGCGTCAGGCCCAGTCCGAGCAGGCGCAGCAGCTGATCCAGCACCAGGGCGAGCACGACCGTGAGCACCACGCCGACCGCGATCTCCTCGACGATCCCGCGGCGCAGCCCGTCCGTGAACAGCGTGCCCAGCGACTGGATGCCGATGACCGCGCCGACCGAGACCATGGAGATGTTGGCCACCAGCGCGGTGCGGACGCCCGCGAGCATCACGGGCACGGCCAGAGGCAGTTCGACCGCCCAGAAGCGCTGCCACCGGGTGTACCCCAGCGCCGAGGCGGCCTGGCGCACGTGGGGATCCACCGAATCGAAGGCGTCGGCGCACGAGCGGACCAGCAGCGCGATCACGTAGAGGCTCAGGGCCACGATCACGTTCCACACGGAGGTGATCAGCGTGCCCAGGATCAGCGGCAGGAGCACGAACAGGGTCAGCGACGGGATCGTGTAGAGCAGCGCCGACCCGTTGATCAGCAGCGGGCGCAGCCACCGCGAGCCCACGGCCGCGCGTGCCACCGGGATCGACACCAGCAGCCCCACGACCACCGGCACGATCGACTGCACCAGGTGGGTGAGCAGCAGCTGGCCCACCCACTCGAGGTTGTCCTGCAGCCAGCTCACCGGCCGGCCTCCCGCTCGCGGCGCGCGTCCTCGATGGCCGCGAGCACGTCCTCGGGCCGCAGGACGCCGCGCACCCGTCCGTCGTCGTCCACCGCCACGGCCAGGCCCGACGGCGACGACAGCGCCGCGTCCAGCGCCGAGCGCAGCGGGGCGCCCCGGCGATGGAGGGAGCCGCCCACGCGCTGCGCGTCGGAGCGGTCGGCGAGCGCCGGCTCGGACTCGCCGCCGCCCCACGGAGCGGTCCTGCCTGAGCCCGGAAGCGGGGCGAGCCAGCCGATGGGGCGGCCGTCGTCGTCGACCTCGAGCGTCCACTCCCCGGCCGTGGCGTGGCCGCCGAGCGTGGTCGTGCTGCCCTGCGGATCGCGGACCCGCACGCCGCTGAGCACGACGTCCGCCTGATCGAACTCGAGCGCCCGGAAGCCGCGGTCGCGGCCCACGAACTCGGCGACGAAGCCGTCGACTGGCGCCCGCAGGACCTGCTCGGGGGTGTCGTACTGCGCCAGGCGGCCGCCCTGGGCCATCACGGCCACGCGGTCGCCCAGCATGACCGCCTCGTCCATGTCGTGGGTGACGAACACGATCGTCTTGTCGAGGCGGTGCTTCAGCTCGATCACCTCGCGCTGCAGATCGGCGCGCACGAGCGGATCCACCGCGGAGAAGGGCTCGTCCATGAGCAGGATCGGCGGGTCGGCGGCCAGTGCGCGGGCCACGCCCACGCGCTGCTGCTGTCCTCCCGACAGCTGCGAGGGATAGCGCGAGCCCAGCGCGGGATCCAGCCCGATGATCTCCATGAGCTCCTCGGCGCGCTTGCGCCCGGAGGTCCGCGAGCCGCCCTGCAGCCGAGGCACGGTCATGATGTTCTCGCTGACCGTGCGGTGCGGCATCAGGCCCGAGGCCTGCATGACATAGCCCATCGAGCGGCGCAGCCGGTGGGCGGGGACGGTGGAGACGTCGCGGCCGTCGACCTCCACGACCCCGGAGCTCGGCTCGACCATGCGGTTGATCATCCGCAGCGACGTGGTCTTGCCGCAGCCGGACGGGCCCACGAAGACCGTCAGGGAGCCGCGGGGGACCTCGAGATCAAGGTCGTCCACCGCAGTGGTGCCGTCCGGGTAGGTCTTGCGCACACCGCGGAAGGCGATCGCGATCTCATCGCTTGCGTTCACAGGAGGTCCTGACGTCGGGGAGCTCCAGTGTAAGCCTGTCCGGCCCGAGTTCGCTCAGCAAGCTGGCAGTTCATCGGATGTTCCGGGCGATGCCCTCGTGGCATCGGACGATTCGCGGCCGCGGCGCTTACCCTGCTGGCATGACCCGGACCCCCGCGCTCCCGCGCCCCCTGTGCCCCCTCGCGGCCGTCGCCGTCCTGCCGAGCCGAGGCGCGCGATGAGCGGCGGTCTGATCGCGCTGCTGGACGACGTCGCGGCGATCGCCAAGGTGAGCGCGGCCTCCGTCGACGACATCGGCGCCGCCACCGGCCGCGCCTCGATCAAGGCCGCCGGTGTGGTGGTCGACGACACCGCCGTGACCCCCCAGTACGTCAAGGACGTGGAGGCCTCGCGCGAGCTGCCGATCATCTGGCGGATCACCAAGGGATCGCTGCGCAACAAGCTGCTGATCATCCTGCCGATCGCGCTGCTGCTGAGCCAGTTCGCGCCCTGGGCGCTCACGCCGATCCTCATGCTGGGCGGGTCCTACCTGTGCTTCGAGGGCGCCGAGAAGATCTGGGGAGCGCTGTCCGGGCACTCCCACGAGGAACCGGCCGTCGACCAGGACGCGGCCTCCGACGGCAAGTCCGCCGAGGACAAGATGGTCGCAGGCGCCGTGCGCACCGACCTGATCCTCTCGGCGGAGATCATGGTCATCTCCCTCAACGAGGTCGCCTCCGAGGGCTTCCTCTCCCGCCTGATCATCCTGGCGATCGTGGCCGTGGTCATCACGGGCGTGGTGTACGGGGTCGTGGCGCTGCTGATCCGCATGGACGACGCCGGGCTCAAGTTCGCCTCCACCGGCTCCGGGGCGCTGCAGACGATCGGGCGCGGCATGGTCAAGGCCATGCCGAAGATTCTGCAGGTCATCTCGGTCGTCGGCACCGTCGCCATGCTCTGGGTGGGCGGGCACATCATCCTCGTGGGCCTGGACGAGTTCGGCTGGCACGCCCTCTACGGCTTCGTGCACCACATGGGCGAAGCCGCCGCTCACGTGGTGCCCGTCCTCCAGGCCGCCGTGTCCTGGATCGTGAACACCTTCTTCTCGGCGGTGCTCGGACTGATCTGGGGCGCGATCATCGTGGTCGTCGTGACGCTGATCCAGAAGGCCCGCGGCAAGTCGGCCCACTGACGCCCGCTGCCGTCAGCCGACGGCCGTTTCCTCAACCCACCCGCATCGAGTGGCACCGCAGTGTGCTGTGCCCCGTTGAGTGGCCCCGCAGGCCCGACGACGCGACCGATCACTCCTGGTCGGCGAACTGCGTCTCGTAGAGCTCGGCGTACCGGCCTCCGGCGGCCAGCAGCTCGTCGTGGGGGCCCTGCTCGACCACGCGGCCGCCCTCGATCACCAGGATCCGGTCGGCGCGGCGGATGGTCGAGAGCCGGTGGGCGATCACCAGGGCGGTGCGCTCGGCCATGGCCTCGTCGAGCGCGGCCTGCACGAAGGCCTCGCTCGTGGAGTCGAGCGCGGAGGTGGCCTCGTCCAGGATCACCACGCGCGGGGAGGCCAGCAGCAGCCGCGCGATGGTCAGCCGCTGCCGCTCGCCGCCCGAGAGCCGGTAGCCGCGCTCCCCGATCATGGTGTCGAGCCCGTCGCCGAGCTCGCGCACCACATGGTCCATGCGCGCGCGGGACAGCGCGGACCACATCTGCTCGTCGTCGGCGTCGGGCGCGGCCAGCGCGAGGTTCTGCCGGATGGTCTCGTGGAACAGGTGCCCGTCCTGCGTGACCATCCCGACGGCGCCCTGCAGATCCGTGAACGAGGTCTCGCGCACGTCCACCCCGCCGATGCGCACGGCCCCTGAGGTGGCGTCGTAGAGGCGCGGGACCAGTGAGGCGATCGTGGACTTGCCGGCGCCGGAGGACCCCACGAGCGCCACGGTCTGACCGTGCTCCACCGTGAAGTCCACACCGTGCAGCACCTCCTCGCCCACCCGGGAGTCGAGGGCGCTGACGTCCTCGAGCGAGGCCAGCGAGGTCTGCTCGGCGGAGGGATAGGTGAAGCGCACCTGGTCGAGCTCGACGGACACGGGACCGTCGGGGATCGCCCGGGGGTTCTCGGGCTCGCGGATCAGGGGCTCGAGGTCGAGGATCTCGAAGACCCGCTCGAAGCTCACCAGCGCGCTCATGAGGTCCAGGCGGGCATTGGCGAGCATGGTCAGCGGGGTGTACAGCCTGGTCAGGAGCAGGGCGAGGGTGACCACCTGGCCGGCGTCGAGATTCCCGACGATCGCCTGCACGCCGCCCACGCCGTAGACCAGCGCGAGCGCCAGCGCCGAGACCAGGGTCAGGGCGGTGAGGAACGTGGCCTGGAGCATGGCCACCCGCACCCCGATGGTGCGCACGCGACCTGCGCGGCGGGCGAACTCGTCGGACTCGGACTGCGGCTTGCCGAACAGCTTGATGAGCGTGGCCCCGCCGGCGGAGAACCGCTCGGTCATCTGCGTGGACATCGAGGCGTTGTGCTGGGCCGCCTCGCGCTGCAGCCTGGCCAGCCGCCCGCCCATCAGCCGCGCGGGGATCAGGAAGATGGGCAGCAGCAGGACCGACAGGAGGGTGACCTGCCATGAGATCGAGACCATCACCCCGACGGTGAGGATCAGCGAGACCAGGTTCGAGACCACCCCGGACAGCGTGTTGGAGAACGCGCGCTGGGCGCCCAGGACGTCGTTGTTCAGCCGCGAGATCAGCGCTCCCGTGCGGGTGCGGGTGAAGAAGGCGACCGGCAGGGTCTGCACGTGGTCGTAGACGGCGGTGCGCAGGTCGAGGATGAGCCCCTCCCCGATCGTCGCCGACAGCCAGCGGTTGAGTATGCCGAAACCGGCATCCAGCACGGCGATCAGCGCGATCAGCAGCGCCAGGCGCACGACGAGATCCACTGAGCCGCTGCCGGTGATCGCATTGACCACGCGGCCCGCGAGCACCGGGGTGATCACGCCGAGCACCGCCACGACCACCGACGTCAGCAGGAAGCCCAGCAGCATCCGGGAGTGCGGGCGGGCGAAGCGCACCACGCGGCCGACGGTCTCGCGGGAGATGCGCGATCCCTTGAGGCTCTCGCTCTGCGTGGCCGAGCGCATCAGGGCCCAGGGGGAGGCGTTCATGCTCATCCCGCCCACGCTAGACCCGCTCCGCTGCTCGCGGGCCGGATCAGAGCGGGGTCATCAGACAGCGAACAGCCGGACCACGACGCTCAGACGCGCGGAGGCTCGACGCCGTCGGTGAGGTCGCGGGCGATCCGGGCGATCTGCTCGACCTGCCGGGCGCTGAGGCGATCGAAGATCTCCTCGCGGACGTGGGCGACGTGCCCCGGCGCCGCGCTGCGGACCTTCTCGAAGCCGTCCTCGGTCAGCTGGGCGACGACCACTCGGCGGTCCTGGGCGTTGGCGCTGCGTCGGACGTAGTCATGGCGCTCCAGCCGCGCGACGATGCGCGAGAGCCGGGACTGCCCCGTGAAGGTGGCTGCGGCCAGATCTGACATGCGATGACTGCGATCCGGGGCCTCGGAGAGCATCGCCAGGACCAGGTACTCGGCGAGGCTGAGGTCCTCGTCATCGACCAGCTGGCGCTCGATCGTGCCGGGCATCTTGAACATCAGCGCGACGAGGGCAAGCCATGCCTCTCGCTCGTCGTCGTTGAGCCATTGCGGTTCCACCATGGTCGTAACCTTACTGTCCATTCTGAGTACTTGACGCATCACGTAACAAGGCGTAGAAATACTTTCCGACGTAACCGGCAGAAGGCTTGCCTCTTCGAACAGGAGCCCCCGATGACCACCCAGCCCACCTCGGCAGGAACCGCGCCCGGCATGATTGCCCTGGACCGCCACGACCTCACGGCCGTGCCGCGCAGCGCCATGCAGCCGCGCTGGCAGGACGGCGACGCCCCGCTGCCGACCTTCTACATCGGCCATGGCTTCCCCGGGCTGCTCGACGACGGCCTGTGGATGTCGGAGCTGTTCGAGTGGGCGGTCTCCCTGCCCAAGCCCAAGGGCATCGTGATCGTCTCCGCCCACTGGGAGCAGGCACCCACCATGATCACCGCCCCGGCGGCGGGGACCCCTCTGGTCTACGACTTCGGCGGCTTCGAGGAGCGCTTCTACCAGCTGCAGTACGCGACCCCGGACGCCACCGAGCTGGGCCGCCGGATCGCCGCGACCATGCCGGACGACGAGCCCCTCTACCAGCACCGCATGCGCGGACTCGACCACGGCGCCTGGGTGCCGCTGCGCGCCATGTACCCGCTGGCCGACGTCCCCGCCCTGCAGGTCTCCATGCCCACGCACGATCCCGAGCGACTGATGGACCTGGGACGGCGCCTGCGCGAGCTGCGCGCGGAGGGGCACCTGGTCGTCGGGTCGGGATTCATGACCCACGGGCGCCCCTCGGTCCAGCTGCTGCGCGCCGACGACGGCACCGCCGAGAACTGGTCCTCCGACTTCGACCTGTGGGCCGCCGAGATGCTCGACGCCGGCCGCGTGGACGCCCTGGCCGACTTCCGCCGCCAGGCCCCGGGCATGCCGCACGCCCACCCCACCGTGGAGCACTTCACGCCGCTGTTCATCACCCTGGGGGCGGCCTCGTCCCCCGATGCCGAGGTCCGCACCAGGATCGAGGGGTTCAAGATCGGGCTGTCGAAGCGCTCGATCGAGATGAGCTGACACCGGCCCCCGCTGCTCTGCGAGGATGGTGGGCATGGATGATCAGGGAACCTGGCCCGTGCCCCTGTCCGCTCAGGACGGCACCGACGCACGCGCCTTCGACCGCCAGATGATGGACGAGATCCGCTGCGACCCGCAGGCGCTGCAGGATATCGGCGGCGTGAAGGGCAATGTGCTGATCGTCCTGGTGCCGATGCTGGCTGCGATCGCCGCAGTGGTGCTGCTGCTGCAGTGGATGCGCGACGGCTCCTGGGTCTGGCCCGCGATCCTGGCGGTCGTGCTGATCGCGGCAGGCGTCGTGTGGATCGGGCGCCTGCGCGCGGTCATGGGCCAGGCCCGCCAGGTGCTGGGCCAGGCAGCCACCGGCTCGGTGGGCTACGGGATCGGCATCATCCGCGAGCTGCGCATCGGCGGGGACGCGGCCGGCGTCGACGACGACCCCGCGGACCACGCCGCTGAAGAGGCCCCGAACGCCGCCGGGGCCGACGAGACCTCCGACGGCCCCGCCGAGGATGGCTCCTCGACCACGGGCCCGATCCGCGATGCCGACCCGGCCGACGAGTTCGAGCTGTCGGAGGACGAGGACGACGACCTCTCCTCGGTCGAGGTCCAGCTGACCCTGTCCGTGACTCCGGGGCGGGGCAAGCCCTTCACGGCCCAGCTCTCCCAGCGCTACGCCACCGTCGATGCCCTGCGCCTGGAGCGCGGCCAGCACGGTCCGGTGCGCTACCTGCTGCGCTCCCCCGAGACCACGGCGGCCGTGGACGCCAGCCTCAGCCCCGACGCCGTCCAGCGCCTCTACCGCGCCGCCGCCATGAACGGCTGATCCGCAGGCCCGGGCGGGCGGATCAGCTGGGCAGGTTCGGCTCGGCGCCGCCGATGAGCGCCTGCAGCCGATCCAGCAGCTTGGGGCTCAGGTCCTCGCCCGCCTGGAGCACTCGGGGCGCCAGGTCGCGCTCCAGGGTCCGCGCCCGGAAGGCCTCGGCCACCGTGATCCCGTGCTCGGGACGGGAGATCACCCGGACCTCGTCGCCGCGCCGGACCTCTCCTGGGGCGTCGACGGCCAGGTAAGCCCCGGAGCGGGCTCGCTGCGTGAAGCGCTTGATCCAGCCCTGCTCCTCCATCACGCCGGCGAATGTGCCGCACGGGATGCGGGGCTCGGTGACGCGCAGCCACGCGGTCCCGATCTGCCAGAGCTCGCCGATCACGGCGTCGTCCACCGCCACGGACTCGAGCGTGAGGTTCTCACCGAACATGCCGTCGTGCAGCGGGCGGCCCAGCTGCTCCTCCCACCAGTCCAGCTCGGCGCGGTCGAACGCGTAGACGGCCTGGAACCTGCCGCCGTGGTGGGCCCGATCGCCCACGAAGTCGCCTGAGACCCCCGAGGCGACCGGGGCGTCGGGGTCCCTGGGACCCGGGTCGGCGATCGCCACGGGTCCGTCGATGGGCTGCTTGAAGATGCCGGTCGAGACCCGACGGGGCGCCGGATTCTCCCGCTCGGTGCCCACGTTGAGGCTGCGGACCCGGCCCGTCGCGTTCCCTCTGTGCTCGTGCGCGCTCATGCCGGAATCCTAGATCCGCACCCTGTGCGCACAGACCGAGCGCTGGGGCCAGGCGCATCGCTTTGCTAACGTGGCAAGCGGTGAGCCGGGAAGTCTGGTCGGCCCGCGAGAGCGGAATGCACATGCACCTGCCCTCATGCAGGCCGGATCCCACAGGAGACCGATGACCACGCCCCACAGCTCTGCGGAGAGCTCCGCCGAGCCCGATCATCACGCCGAGCCGCACCACGACCCCGTCTACGGCGCATCCGACACTCCCTCCTCGAGCGGGATCGGTCGGCTCCTTCGCTCGGAGACGGTCGCCGGCGTCCTGCTGCTGATCGCCACGGTCCTCGCCCTGAGCGCGGCCAATGCACCCGGGCTGCGCGAGCTCTACGAATCGGTCAGCGACTTCCACTTCGGCCCCGTCCTGGGCGACCCCGACAGCCCTCTGCTCACCCTGGACCTGAGCGTGAGCCACTGGGCGGCCGACGCCCTGCTGGCGGTGTTCTTCTTCCTGGTCGGCCTGGAGCTGAAGCAGGAGTTCGTGGACGGCGAGCTGCGCAATCCAGGCAAGGCCGCCGTGCCGATCGCAGGCGCCTTCGGCGGCGTCGCGGTCCCCGCCCTGATCTTCGTGGCCTTCGCCGCCAGCAGCGGCGGCGGCGAGCTCATGGGCGGCTGGGCGATCCCCACCGCCACGGACATCGCCTTCGCGACCGCAGTGCTGGCGATCGTCGGCTCGCACCTCCCGGTGGCCATGCGCACGTTCCTGCTGACGCTGGCCGTCGTCGACGATCTGATCGCCATCACGATCATCGCGCTGTTCTACACGTCGGATCTGAGCCTCGCTCACCTGGGGGCTGCGATCATCCCGATCGCCGTCTTCGCGCTGATCGCCTACAAGGGGCAGGCCACGTTCGCCGAGAAGACCTGGCTGACCTGGCTGAGCCTGTTCCCGCTGGGCGTGATCACCTGGGCGCTGTTCTACAACTCGGGCATCCACGCCACCATCGCGGGCGTCGTCCTGGCCTTCATGGTCCCCGTCCACCCGAACCGCCGCACCATCGAGCGCAACCCCGAGGCCGTGGGCCTCGCCTCCCACCTCGAGCACCTGGTGCGCCCGTTCTCCGCCGCGCTGTGCGTCCCGATCTTCGCCTTCTTCTCGGCCGGGGTGTTCGTGGAGGGCTGGAGCGGCCTGGTCGAGTCCTGGACCTCGGTCGCGGCGCTGGGCGTGATCGTGGGCCTGCTCGTCGGCAAGACGGTCGGCATCACCGCCACCACCTGGCTGCTCACCCGTCTGCGCAGGTTCAACCTCGATCCGGATATCCAGTGGATCGACGTCGTGGGCCTGGCCGCGCTGGCCGGCATCGGCTTCACGGTCTCGCTGCTGATCAGCGAGCTGTCCTTCGGGACCTCGTCGGATCTGGGCGCCACCTCCAAGGTCGGCATCCTGACGGGCTCCGTGCTGGCCGCCGTCGTGGGCGGCGCCCTGCTGGGCATCCGCAACCGCCACTACAAGAAGCTCGGCACGGGCTCCTCGGACGAGGCCACGCAGGACGAAGCCTCTCAGGGCAGCTGAGCGGACATGAGTGAGGGGCCGGGACAGCTGTCCCGGCCCCTCACTCATGTCGACTCCGCCTCAGCGGCGCTTGCTCGAGCTCCCCGCGGAGGACGACGCCCGCGCAGATCCCGGCACGGCGGTCGAGCCGGCGCGGGAGTAGGCGGACTTGTCTCCCTTGCCCGGCTTGCCGTCGCGCTGAGCGGAGACCGTGCGGGAGGGCTGCGCCTGGACCGGCTGACCGTCCGCGTCGCGGATGACCTCGGCCTCGGCCTCGCGCTCGTCGTCGTGCTCGACGCCGCGGGAAGGCGCCGCCGAATCGCGCAGCGCCAGGCGCTCGCGCTCTGAGCGCTGAGCCGCCCCCGGACGCGCCGGAACGCGGCGGGCGCCGTCGCCTTCGGAACCCGGGACCGCGATGACCGCCACGGCCACCACGTTCAGGGCCAGGCCGGCCAGCCCCAGGATCCAGCCCAGGATGGCCCAGCCGAAGCTCACGAAGAGCAGCGCCAGGAAGATCAGCCCGAGCGAGGTCAGGACGGCGGGGGTGAGGCGTCGGAAGTCGTACTTCATGCGTCCATTCCATCACAGGCACCGCGGCGGCGCCGGGCCCGCATGGGCTCACGGCCGGGGCGAGTCGCCTACCGTGGGGGCCATGAGCACCGAGAAGGATCCCGACGAGTCCCTGTCCGAGCGCGCCGGCCGGCTCAACGCCCAGCTGCAGGCGATCGGTCCCGAGGTGCTGGATCTGTGCCGCTCGGCCTCGAGGGTCGCGGTGCTCTCTGGCGCCGGCATCTCGGCCGAGTCCGGCGTTCCCACCTTCCGCGCCCCGGAGACCGGGCTGTGGGCGCGGTACTCGCCGCAGGAGCTGGCCACCCCGGAGGCCTGGGAGGCCGATCCGGAGCTGGTCTGGGCCTGGTATATGCAGCGAGCGCGATATGTCCGGCAGTGCGCGCCCAATGCGGGGCACCGGGCGCTGGTGTCGTGGAGCGAGTACGCGGACGTCACGATCGCGACGCAGAACATCGACGACCTCCACGAGCGCGCCGGCTCCTCCGATGTCTCGCACCTGCATGGCTCCCTGTACTCGTTCCGCTGCTCGCACTGCGGCCGCCCGGCGGATCAGTGGCAGGTCGCCGACCTGCGCCTGGACGAGCCGCCCCTGGACGAGCCGCGCCCCGAGACCCCGCCGGAGTGCCTGGAGTGCGACGGCCCCATCCGCCCGGACGTCGTGTGGTTCGGCGAGGCCCTGCCCGAGGGCGCCTTCGACGACGCCGAGTCCGCGATGGCCTCCGCGGAGCTCGTGCTCGTGATCGGCACGTCGGGGCTCGTGCAGCCGGCCGCCTCGCTGCCGCTGACCGCGATGGGCCTGGGTGTCCCGGTCGTGGAGATCAACCCCGAGCCGACCGGCTTCTCCGCCCACGCCGATCACTCGGTCCAGCTGGCCTCCGGCACCGCGCTTCCGCTGATGCTCTCGGCGGCCCGTCGCAGCCCCGGCAGGGCCTGACCGGCCCTCTCCGGCGCCGGAGCGCAGCGCAGCCGTCGTCGGGAGCCGAGCGCTTGAGCACGGTCCCGTGGGGCCGGGCTGTCCCCGCAGCCCCATGCGGAAGAATTCATCCCCGCAGGACACGGCGGATGTGGCGCATCCGGGCCGGAAGGGCCGTACAGTGGGCGCACCCTGTGGGTCCAGTCACAGCCACCTGTGATAGCGGCGACAGCGCACCACCTGTCACCCCGGGTCCCGTCCGCATCCGTCCTCGGGAGCACCCAGTGAGCACCAACTCGCGCGAGAGCGCGCCCTCAGATCCCCGCGGCACCTCCACCGACGGCACCGCACCTGTCGAGAGCAGCGACCTGGCCAAGGTCATGGGCCCCGGCCTGCTGCTGCTGTTCATCGTCGGCGACATCCTGGGAACGGGCGTCTACGCCCTGACCGGCACGATCGCCGGCGAGATCGGCGGCGCCGCCTGGGCCCCGATCCTGCTGGCCTTCTTCGTGGCCGCCGTGACCGCCTTCTCCTACCTGGAGATGGTCACCAAGTACCCCGGCGCCTCGGGCGCCGCGCTCTACACCCACAAGGCCTTCGGGATCGGCCTGCTGACCTTCATGGTCACCTTCGCGGTGCTTGCCTCCGGCCTGACCTCCGCCTCCACCGCCGCCCGCACCGTGGCCTCCAACCTCGTGGCGGGCTTCGGCTGGGAGGATCCGCCCATGACGGCGGTGACCCTCATGGCCGTCGGCTTCATGGTCCTGCTCATGATCATCAACCTGCGCAGCGTCAAGGAATCCCTGATGCTCAACGTGGTGCTGACCTGCATCGAGCTCTCCGGCCTGGCCATCGTGATCCTCATCGGCCTCTGGGCCGCGACCCAGGGCAACGCCGACTTCTCCCGGACCATGATCTTCGAGACCCAGGGCGACAAGTCGATCTTCCTGGCGCTGACCGCCGTGACCTCCCTGGCCTTCTTCTCCTTCGTGGGATTCGAGGACTCCGTCAACATGGTCGAGGAGACCAAGGACCCGCAGAAGAACTTCCCGCGGATCATGCTCATCGGCCTGTGCATCACCGGCGCCGTCTACGTCCTGGTCTCCATCCTGGCCGTCGCGATCGTCCCGATCGGCGTGCTGGGCGAGTCCACGACCCCGCTGCTCGAGGTCGTCAACGCCGGCGCCCCCGGCATCCCGGTCGGCGCGATCTACCCGTTCCTGACCATCTTCGCGGTGGCCAACACGGCGCTGATCAACATGCTGATGGCCTCGCGCCTGCTCTACGGCATGGCCTCCCAGGGCGTGCTCCCGGGCTTCCTGGCCAAGGTCAGCTCCAAGCACTCCGTCCCGTGGGCCTCGGTGGTCTTCACGACCGTCCTGGCCGCGGCCCTGATCCTGGTGGTCGGACAGATCATGGCCAAGGAGACCGCTGCCGCACTCGGCGGCACGACCGCACTGCTGCTGCTCGGCGTGTTCGCGGTGGTCAACGTGGCCGTGATCGTGCTGCGCAAGGACAAGTCGCGCGAGGGCACCGGCTACTTCCGGGCTCCCACGTTCATCCCCTTCATCGGCGCGGCCACCACGCTGTTCCTGATCGGCCCGTGGGCGCAGGACGTCATCGAGTACCAGATCGCCGCCGTCCTGCTGGGCATCGGACTGCTGCTCTCGGCGGTCAACTGGGCGTACAAGCGCTTCGTGAAGCACGAGCCCATGGGCTTCGAGGACACGCAGGCGATCGCGACCCTGGGCGAGGGGCCGGACGGGCACGATCCGCTCGGTGACTACTCCACGCACGAGCACCACAAGAAGTGATCTGCGCCCCGCCGCGCGGGGTGCAGCTGCCGGCCAGGGGCCGTCGGATCGATCCGACGGCCCCTGGCCGCTGTCGCTCACAGGGCCATGAGACAGTGAGGTCTCCCCAGCGAATCGAGCAGGACCAGTGAACACTCCAGCAGAGCACCGCCGCCCGTGGGCGCGCACCCTGATCGCCCCTGCCCTGATCCTCATCTGGCTGGCCGTGCTGATGCTCGGCGGGCCGTTCTTCGGGCGGATCTCGGACGTCTCCACCAATCAGCAGAGCTCGTTCCTCCCCCAGTCCGCCGAATCCACCCAGGTCTCTGACCGGGCAGACGACTTCACGGAGGACCCCTTCCTGCCCGCCGTGGCCGTGGCCCAGCGCGACGACGGCCTCACCGACCAGGACAGGCAGTGGGCGCAGGAGCTCTCCGACTCGCTCGTGGACCGCGGCATCGCCGAGCAGCAGCCCTCCCCTCCCGTGGTCTCGGAGGACGGCAAGGCGCTGCAGCTCTTCGTGCCCATGGACGAGGACGAGTTCGGGGACCAGGTCTCTGAGCTACGCAGCGCCATGGAGGACCAGGCGCCCCAGGGGCTGACAACGGCGGTCACAGGCCCTGCGGGCTTCGCCAGCGAGCTGGCCGAGGGATTCTCCGGGATCGACGGCATCCTGCTGCTGGTGGCCCTAGCGGTCGTGTTCGTGATCCTGGTGGTCGTCTACCGCTCCCCGCTGCTACCGGTGCTGGTGCTGATCACCGCCATGGCGGCGCTGTGCGCGGCGATCGTGGTGGTCTACCTGCTGGCCTCGGCTGGGCTGATCCAGATCAACGGCCAGGTGCAGGGCATCCTGTTCATCCTGGTCGTGGGTGCCGCCACCGACTACTGCCTGCTCTACACCGCCCGCTACCGGGACGCCCTCCATGCTCATCGCAGCACGCGCCAGGCCACCCGGGAGGCGCTGCGCGGCACCATCGAGCCAGTGCTGGCCTCGGGCGGCACGGTGATCGCCGGGCTGCTGTGCCTGCTGGTCTCGGACCTGGGCTCCACCGCAGCGCTGGGCCCGGCCGCCGCCACCGGCATCGTCTTCTCCATGCTGGCCGCGCTGACCCTGCTGCCGGCGGCGCTGATGCTCATCGGGCGCGCGGCCTTCTGGCCGGCCCGCCCCCGCTTCCAGGACCAGGGTCCGCAGGCCCTGGAGGTCGTTCCCGGCGACCGCGGACATGCCGTGGAGGGCAGCGGCCTCTGGGCGCGGATCGGCCGATTCATCGCCAGACGCCACCGCCCGGTGTGGATCCTCTCCACCCTGGTCCTGCTGATCGCCGCGGCCTTCGCCCCGCAGCTGCAGGCCTCGGGCCTCAAGCAGTCCGAGACGCTGATCGGCGAGTCCCCGGCCGCCGACGGCCAGCACATCCTCTCCGAGCACTTCCCCGGCGGCTCCGGATCCCCGATCACGGTCATCGCCCCGGAGTCGCGCATGGATCAGGTCGCGGAGGAGGCGGAGGCCCTGGATCCCGTGGGCTCCGTGACGGTCACGGCGCTCGATGCCCCGCAGGGCTCCATCCCGCTGGGCTCGGCGGCCGCTCAGCTCGAGTCCGCTCCCCCGGGCGCGAATCCGTTCGAGGGGGTCTCCCCGACCGTCGTCGACGACGACGTCCAGATCCAGATCACCACCACCACCGACCCGGATGCCGATGAGACCTTCCAGGCCGTCGAGACCCTGCGCTCCGAGCTGCACGGGATCGACGACACCATCCTGGTCGGCGGCGAGACCGCCAGCACGCTGGACACCAATCACGCCGCCGAGCGCGACCGTGCGGTGATCATCCCCATGATCCTGGCGGTCGTGCTGGTGATCCTCATGCTGCTGCTGCGCTCGGTGCTCGCGCCGGTCCTGCTGGTGGTGCTCACGGTGATCTCGTACGCCTCGGCGCTGGGCGTCAGCGCGCTGGTGTTCAACCACGTGCTCGAGTTCCCGGGCTCGGATCCCTCGGTGCCGCTGTATGCGTTCGTGTTCCTGGTGGCGCTGGGCATCGACTACAACATCTTCCTGATGTCGCGGGTGCGGGAGGAGTCCCTGGAGCACGGGACGCGCGCCGGCGTGCTGCGGGGAACGGTGCTGACCGGCGGTGTCATCACCTCGGCCGGTATCGTGCTCGCGGCGACCTTCGCCGCGCTGGCCGTGATCCCCATCGTGTTCATGGTGCAGCTGGCCTTCATGGTGGCCTTCGGCGTCCTGCTCGACGCCCTGCTGGTGCGCTCCCTGCTGGTCCCGGCGCTGACCTACGACATGGGCCGCATCATCTGGTGGCCCCGCCACCGCCGCCTGGCCCCCTGAGCCGCACTCTTCCCCCGCCTGCGTGCTGCATCGCGTCTCTGCGCGCGCTGCGCCGGCTGCACCCGGAAGCACGTAAGCGCGGGGGCCCGGCGTGCGCCTCCGTGCGCATGTGCGCTCTGGGTGCGGGAAAGCGCAGGGACGCACGCAGGCGCGGGGCGGGAGGGCGGCGACGACGAAGGGCGCCTCCCCCTGGCGGGAGAGGCGCCCTTCGCGGAGCAGCAGGGGCCGGGTCAGGCGGCGGCGTCGTCCTCGCGGATGACGGGCAGCTCCTCGGTGATGGGGCCGTCGTCGAGGTCGCGGTGCGCGGAGGCCGCCGCAGTGCTGCGGGACTCGGAGCGGGCGTAGGCGGTCTCGGCGTCGCTGTAGCGCGGAGCCTGGCGGTGAGCCAGCTTGCGGTCCGCGCGCGGGAGACCCCAGCCGAAGCGCTCTGCCATGGCCGGGACGACCCGGTTGGCCAGGCCGCAGCCCAGCACCACGCCCGCCCAGGCGACCGGCAGGGACAGCACGACGTCCAGCACGTAGGCGGATGACGTCAGCAGCGCCGACAGCGCCACGGCCAGGCTCACACCGGCACCGGCGAGCAGGACCGCCATTCCGGAGATGTGGCGCCGCGAGGCCACCAGGAAGGACAGGGAGATGCCGATGGCGGCGCACACGGCAGCGGAGGGCAGCGAGGAGCCGACCTCGGCGGTCAGGACGCCGTCGCCCAGGCCGGGAGCCGGGCGGCCGATGATCTGCTGGGCGGTGCTCGCGACCACGACCATGGTCACTGCGGTCACGGCGAAGCCCGCGGCATCGCGGCCGCTGCGCTTGACGAGCGCCAGCCACGCGGTGAGTGCGGCGATGATGCCGTAGACCCAGGGTGCGGAGAAGATGCCGTGGACGAAGCCCGCGACGGCCAGGAGAAGGCCGGAGCGAACAGGGTCGAGGGCCGCGAGGACCTGGGACTCCGCGGCGCCGACCTCAGGTGTGAGACTCACGATCCGTCCGATCGCGCCGATCGCCAGGACGACGATGAGCGGGACGATGATCCAGTGCTCAAGCTGGGGCAGGTGCCAGGTAGCCCGGTCCGGCGAGGGGGAAGAAGACTGCGCCGGGGTAGACATTCTTCGATTCTGGCATCCATTTGCCCCTGGACCTGGAGACACAGCGTGGAATGACAAGAATCCGCAGGAATTTTTCGCCGATCCCACAGCCGCTGTCATGGTGGGGGAACAACGGCTCGGCCTCGGCGGCTGCGGTACCCGGACCCGCATCACCCTTGAAGGAGACCCTCATGGCCCTCGAATCCCGTCCCAGCGCCGACCAGGCGACCGCCCTGCAGCACATCGCCGACGGCGGCGCCGTCGTCTACTGGCGCCCGGGCTGCGGCTTCTGCGCCGCGCTGGACCGCTCGCTCGGCGAGACCGGCGACCGCGCCCTGTGGGTGAACATCTGGGAGGACGACGCCGCCAAGGGCTACGTCGAGGACATCAACGACGGGAACGCGACCGTGCCCACCTTCGTGACCACGCAGGCGGGGTTCGTGGTGGCCACGCCGGAGGAGCGCGCCCTGGCCGCGACAGCGCTGGAGCAGGCGACACCCGCGGCCTGAGCAGCCGCCGAGGACACAGCCCCCGGAAGGCACGGGCGCCGATGACCCGGTGATCACGGCGGCCGGGCCCCGACCGGACCGCCCGAGCGCGCCGCCCACCGGCGGCGCACTCAGTCGTTGCCGCTCGGATGCCTCATCTGATGGACATCTGCAGTGAGCGCGCCTAGCCTGTGCCCACTGTTCACCCGCGGTTCACCATGGACGACCCTCCTCGCCCAGCCGCGGCGGAGCGCGACCGACCCCGGCCCGAGCGCCAGGGCCAGCCCGCCACCACGTGCTCGACACAGCGAAGGAGCTGCGATGTCCACCTACACCTCGCCGATGTCCCTGGGAGGGCATACGGCCAACATGGGTGCTGTCCTGCGGATCACCCTGGTGGCCGCCATGGGCGGCTTCCTGTTCGGCTACGACTCCGCGGTGATCAACGGCGCCACCGGCGCCATGCAGGAGTACTTCGACGTCTCCCCCGGCGCCCTGGGCTCGGCCGTGGCCTCCGCTCTGCTGGGTGCGGCCGCCGGCGCGTTCTTCGGCGGCCGGCTGGCGGACAGCATCGGCCGAGTGAAGGTCATGCGGATCGCGGCGATCCTGTTCCTGGTCTCAGCGATCTTCTGCGCCTGGGACCCGTTCTTCACGGATGACACCGCCGGGTTCGCGTGGCTGATCTTCTGGCGCGTGGTCGGCGGCGTGGGCGTGGGCGTGGCCTCGATCATCGCCCCGGCCTACATCGCCGAGGTGGCACCGGCGGATGTCCGCGGCCGCCTGGGCTCGCTGCAGCAGCTGGGCATCGTGACCGGCATCTTCGCCTCCCAGATCGTCAACCGCATCATCGTGGGGATCGCCGGCTCCGCCGACGGTCATGTCCTGGGCGGCATGGATGCCTGGCGCCTCATGTTCCTGGTCTGCGCCCTGCCTGCCGCGCTGTACCTGATCGGGGCGTTCATGATCCCCGAGTCCCCGCGCTGGCTCGTGGGCCAGGGCCGCCGCGACGAAGCCCTGCGCATCATGACGCACCTGCAGGGCGAGGGCCCCGCGGTGCACCGCCTGGGAATCATCGACAAGACCCTCGACTCGGAGCGCAAGCCGCGCTTCTCCGATCTGCGCGGCGCCGTGGCCGGCCTGAAGCCCGTCGTGTGGGTGGGCCTGGGCCTGGCCGTGCTGCAGCAGCTGGTCGGCATCAACGTGATCTTCTACTACTCCAACCAGCTCTGGCAGTCCGTGGGCTTCCAGGAGTCGGACGCCTTCACGATCTCCACGATCACCTCGGTGACCAACGTGGTGGTGACTCTCGTGGCCATCGCCCTGGTGGACAAGATCGGGCGCAAGAAGCTGCTGCTGATCGGCTCGGCCGGCATGGTGCTGACCCTGGGCACCATGGCCGTCGTGTTCTCGACCGCCACGATCACCGACGCCGGCCCCGTCCTGGGCGACACCGCCGGCCCGATCGCGCTGGTCGCCGCCAACCTGTACGTCGTGTTCTTCGGCGTCTCGTGGGGCCCGGTCATGTGGGTCCTGCTGGGCGAGATGTTCCCCAACAAGATCCGCGGCGCCGCGCTGGCCGTCGCCGGTCTGGTGCAGTGGCTGGCCAACTGGGCCGTCACCGCGTCCTTCCCGGTGCTCTCCGAGGCCTCCCTGGTGCTGGCCTACGGCCTGTACGCGTTCTTCGCGGTGGTGTCGCTGATCTTCACCGCCAAGATCGTCCGGGAGACCAAGGGCGTGGAGCTCGAGGACATGCAGAACTGATCTGCCGCTGAACCGCTCGAGGGCCCGACGCCCGCGCACCTGAGACGGTGCGCGGGCGTCGGGCCCTCGTCGTGCGGGGGACTCGCCGGACGACGACGGCCGCGCGCCCCGTCCTTGCAGATCAGCTCTCGGGGGCTGCAGTGAGCTCCTGGAGCAGGCGCTGGACGCGGGCGTCGATGTCGTCGCGGATCAGGCGCATGCGCTCCATACCCTCGATCCCGCGCGCGGACGGCTCGTCGGTCTCCCAGGTCTCCAGCCGACCGTCGAGCGGGATCTCGGTGTCGAGCCTGGCCTCGGTGCCCAGCACCACCACGCGGTCGGCGCGGCGCAGGAGCTCGGGA
This sequence comes from Kocuria sp. 2SI, assembly GCF_005502825.1. Classification (NCBI taxonomy): domain Bacteria; kingdom Bacillati; phylum Actinomycetota; class Actinomycetes; order Micrococcales; family Micrococcaceae; genus Kocuria; species Kocuria sp. 2SI. The sequence goes on from NZ_SCNB01000001.1 coordinate 261,079, forward strand.
TCGATCGGGCTGGGCCGCCCCTGGGACATGTCCGCGCCGAGCTCGGCGACGGCCTCCACGGACTGCGCATTGAGCTTGCTGCCGGGCTCGGTGCCTGCCGAGCTGACGCGGACGGCGCCCTGGGCTCGGTGGTCCATCAGCGCTGCGGCCATCTGGGACTTGCCGCCGTTGCGGACGCAGACGAAGAGGATCTCGGGACGGGTGTCGTCGTTCATCGGAATCTCCTGGAGGTGGGTCGGTTCAGGCGCGGAAGGCCGGCACGGTGGGGTCCCCGGGGAAGAGCCTGCGCCCCGCCCAGAGGCTGACGTACACGAGACCCACCAGCACGGGCACCTCGATCAGCGGGCCGACCACGCCCGCCAGCGCCTGGCCCGAGGTCACGCCGAACGTGCCGATCGACACGGCGATGGCCAGCTCGAAGTTGTTGCCGGCGGCGGTGAAGGCCACCGTCGTCGAGTGGGCGTAGTCCAAGCCCGCGGCCCGGGAGGCCAGCAGCGCCAGGGCGAACATGACCACGAAGTAGGCCAGCAGCGGCAGCGCGATCCGCGCGACGTCCCACGGGCTGGAAGTGATCGCCTGACCCTGCAGCGCGAACAGCAGCACGATGGTGAACAGCAGCCCGCGCAGCGCCCAGGGGCTCAGGCGCGGCAGGAACGACTCCTCGTACCACTGCCGTCCCTTGGCCCGCTCCCCCAGCACGCGCGTGAGGAAGCCGGCGAGCAGCGGGATACCCAGGAAGACGAGCACGCTGAGCACGATCGCCCCGACCGAGAACTCCACGGAGGTTGTCGCCAGGCCCAGCCAGGAGGGCAGGACCTGCAGGTAGAACCAGCCCAGCGCGCCGAAGGCGATGACCTGGAAGACGGAGTTGATCGCCACGAGGACCGCCGCAGCCTCGCGGTCGCCGCAGGCCAGGTCGTTCCAGATCAGCACCATGGCGATGCACCGCGCCAGGCCCACAATGATCAGCCCCGTGCGGTACTCGGGAAGGTCGGGCAGCAGCAGCCACGCCAGGGCGAACATCAGCGCCGGGCCCACGACCCAGTTCAGCACCAGCGACGTCCCCATCAGCCGGTGGTCGGCGGCGATGCGGCGGGTCTCGTCGTAGCGGACCTTGGCCAGCACCGGGTACATCATCACGAGCAGCCCCACCGCGATCGGCAGGGAGACGCCTGCAATCGAGACGGACTCGAGCGCGGTGTCCAGACCCGGGATCAGCCGCCCCAGGGCCAGGCCCAGCGCCATGGCCAGCAGGATCCACACCGGCAGCCAGCGATCGGTGAAGGACATGGCCTGCATGACGGGCTGGTCGGGGGCGGTCGTCGCAGCGTCAGCAGCCAAGGAGCGCGGGCCTCTCAGATCGATGGATGTCGATGGGAGGTTACGTCCTCATATCGACGTTCGTCAATGTATTGTGAGGGCATGAGCGCCATCGCACGCGAGCAGAGCACAGAGGGCACACAGGCCATGGCATCCGGCCAGGAGTGCTGCTCGCTGTCCGCCGGGCCGCTGAGCTCCGCGGACGCCGAGCGCTCCGCTTCCATGTTCAAGGCACTGGGCGATCCCATGCGCCTTCGACTGCTCTCCCACGTGGCCGCGCAGGGCTGCGAGTCCGTATGCGCCTGCGATCTCACGGAGCCACTGGGGATCAGCCAGCCTACGGTGAGCCATCACATGAAGCGCCTCGTGGAAGCCGGCCTGATCGTCCGGGAACAGCGGGGCCGCTGGGCGCACTACAGCGTGGTGCCGGAGGCCTTCGCGCGGCTGCGCCAGGTGCTCGACCTGCGCTGAGCGACCCGCGCGGCTCAATCCTTCAGCGGGTGCGCGGCCTCGTCGCGCGCCATGCGGAAGGCGAGCCAGACGACGACGGCCATCACCGCCGGCACGATCGCTGCGGCGGCGAAGATGGCCTCCACGGGAACCACCGTGGACAGCGGCCCCACGACGGCCATGGACACCGGCATGAGCAGCAGCGAGACGAAGAAGTCCAGGCTGGAGACGCGTCCGAGCATCCGTGCCGGCACGCGGCGCTGCAGCAGGGTCCCCCACAGCACCTGGCCGATGCCGTCGGTGGCGCCCACCACGATCATGATCGCGACCAGCACTGCCCAGGACTCGGTGAAGCCCACGAAGAGCAGCGGCAGCGTGCCGAAGCCCCAGGCCACCATGATCCAGGTCAAGTACCGCCGCGGCAGGGGCATCCCGGAGATCACCAGCGCACCCACTGCCGAGGCCGCGCCCGTGACGCCCAGCAGCAGACCGACTTCCGATGCCCCACCGCCGAAGGAGTCGCGCACCACGAACGGCAGCAGCACTTCGAGCGGGCCGATGAAGCAGAACACGGTGATCACCGCGAAGATCAGGGTGCCCATCAGCCACGCGGTGCGCCGGACGTAGGAGACGCCGTCCATCATGTCGGCGAGCATGGATCGCAGCCCGCCGGACGGGGCTGCGGCGGGGTCGGGCGGGAAGAGGGTGACGGGCTCGTCGTCGCCGGTCTCCCGGTGGTGCTGTGCACCGGTGACCAGCGGATCCGCCGACGGCAGCTGCGGGAGCTGGCCCGTGACCGGGTCCGGGACCAGCTCGGGCACGCGCAGTCCCAGGATGATCGCCACGGCGACCGCGTAGCAGAGGGCGACCATGGCGAAGCCTGCGGTCGGCGAGAGCGCCGCGGCCAGCAGCCCGGCCAGCGCGGGCCCTGCGGCCGTCTGCAGCAGGGGCCGCGCGGAGCCCTCCAGCCCGTTGGCCGCCAGCAGCGCCTCGGCCGGCAGCAGCCGCGGCAGCGAGGCCGAGTACGACGGGTAGAAGATCCCCACGCCCGCGAAGACCAGGAACGACGCCGCCGCCAGCAACCCCACGCTCAGCATCCCGGTGGCGCTGAGGATCGCGGTGACGGCGGTGACGAGCGTGGAGGAGAACATCACGGCGCGCAGGACCAGGTGCGGCGGGAAGCGGTCGGCCACCACCCCGCCGATCAGCGCGAACATCACCACGCCCACCGCGCCGGTGGCCGAGACCACGGAGAGCTCGACCGGGGAGCCGCCCTGGGCCATGACCTGGAAGACGACGGTCAGCGCCCACGTGCCCTGCCCCAGCACCACCGAGAGCATGGCGCCGGCCAGCCGGGGGAAGCCCGCGTGGCTGAACGGGGCCACAGCACGCCGGGCCGCCCGGGACGCACCCGCCAGACGACGACGCCCTCCCTCGCTCGGGTCGGGCTCAGGCGTGGGCTGCTGCGGCTGATCGGTCGGGGTCATCGCGGGAAGTCTAGATGCTGGTGGTCAGGGGCCGCCCGGGCTGCGCGAGGCCGCCCCGAGCCGACTCTCCCCTACAGCAGCCCGCGGATCACGAGGACGAGCCCCACCACAGCGAGCAGACCGCCCATCACGCCCATGGGGAGCATGATCCGCTGGCCGCCGCGCGCGATCCCCTTGTTGATGACGTGCTTCTGGAACAGGTATGCGACGACTATCGAAAAGAGAGCCGATGCCGAACAGAGCAATGCCCAAGGCATCCATGCCGGGACTCACCCAGCCTTCCATACTTTCGCACACGAACTACCACCGTCGATGGCCATCAGCGACCAGGGTTCAATTTTCATTACCGCCGCAGTATGTCACTGCTACGCATTAACGGCCTAGTGACACCGACGCTTCAATGGTCCAGAACAAAGACATCACAATCATCCCACAAACGCCTATGCAGTAAAACACCTTTATCCGCTCGGGAACCTCATGGAAAAATAGACGGCCAGTTCTAGCGAGATTGATGAGCATGGCCACCGTGGCGATAACGAATATAGGGCCCATAATTAGCACTACGGACGCCCCTCTTTCGTCTTGACTTTAGGACACTAGACAATTTCGAATTGGCTCTAGCCGCGTTCAACTAACTGTACACGACCCACCACTTCACAACTCCCCGGCAGGCTCGATACCTCCCCGATCGTCGCCCCTCGACCCCCAGCCACGAGCCTCCGAAGTAATGCAGTGTTCTGCAGATGAAATTCCCCGTGTCTAAATGAAGGAATTTCTGGCGACGAGTGCAAATGACCGCCTTCCGCCGACTAGCGCCAGGTTAACCATCAACTCGAGCACCCCGTCATAGTCAGAGATCGACTCTCCCCTCGAGCAAGGCGACTCCTATGCCGATCACGATGAGCCCAACCAGTCCAAAAAGGAATGCCGAAGCAATTCGTCGTCCGGGAGGACAAGCGGCCCGGCTCGGAGCGGCCTGGCTCCGGTCAGCGGGTGCACCTGAGCTTCCAGAACGTGCAGGCGATCCTGCATCATCTGGCCCACCTGGAGCAGACGGCGCAGACCGGCTGAGGGTTCAGCGCCCGTCGGGTGCTCCCACCGCCTCCAGGCAGACCTCCCGGGCCACGGCCCACGAGGGGTGGGAGGTGTCGATCAGGTCGTTGTGCTCGGCCCCGTCGATCAGCTCCACGCGGCCTCGACCACCCGAGATCCGGCGCCGCTCGAGGTAGGGCAGGATCGTGGCCGCAGGAACGGTGGCGTCGGCCATGCCGTGCACCACGTTGATCGGCAGATCCACGGGCAGCTGCTGCAGCGGCGAGGCGCTGCGATAGCGATGCGGCACCTCAGACGGGGTGCCGCCGAGCAGGTCCATCACGAACTGGTCGTCATCCACCTCGACCGCTCGGACCGGATCCAGCACGCCTGCCAGGGCCGTGGCGCTGACGGGACGGATCCGCGTGGGCCCGAACTCCTCCGAGGACCCGACGCCGCGCGGCAGCCCGCCGAGCCAGGCCGCCAAGTGCCCGCCGGCGCTGTGTCCGAGCAGGTGGACCCGAGACAGGTCCGGTGTGAAGGCAGCACGGGCGCCGAGTTCGGCGACGGCGTCGAACCCGTCGACCGCATCCTGCAAGGTCACGGGCCAGCCACCCGGGGACGGGGTCCCGCGATAGGCGGGCAGCCAGACAGCCGCGCCGTAGCGCGCCAGATCGCGGGCCGCGCCCAGGACGTAGTCCCAGCTCGACGTCTCCCGCCAGCCGCCGCCGTGGAAGAAGACGATCACGGGCAGCCGCTCCCGACCCCACGCTCCGCGCTGCGGCAGCACGAGATGCCCGTACTGGCTCCGATCCTGGGAGCCCCAGACGATCACGCCGACGTCGTCCCAGCCTCCGGCCCGGGAGCGCCCGGCGACCACGAGCGACTGCGCCTTCCCCGGGCGCACTGGAGTGCTCGCTGCCAGACCGGCGACGGCCGCGGCCGAGAGGCCGGCACCGCGCAGCAGCACCCGCCGCGGGATCCGGGCGCTCACGCGGCGCCGAGCGGGATCTGCTCGAGCAGGGCCTGGCGCGCCCGGAACCAGGGCTCGCCGTGGACGTCGGCCCACGCGTCGTGATCGGCGTCGTCCAGGATCACGATCCGTCCGGTGTTGCCCGTCTCCTCGTGGCGCTGCACGTAGCTGCGGGTCGTGGACTCCGGGACGGTGGCGTCGTTGCGCCCGTGCAGGACGTTGACGGCCCGGTCCAGAGGCAGCTGGTCGATCGGGGAGGCCATCTCGTAGCGCTCGGGATCCTCGTCCGGGTCGGCGCCGCTGAGCAGGGAGCGCACCAGCCAGCCTCGCTGCGAGCGCTCCGCGAGCTCGAGGTCGTAGACCCCGGCCATGGCGGTGGCCGAACGGGCGATGACGCGGCAGTCGTTCCCCGGAGCGCCCTCGGGGAGCAGATCGCGTCCCAGCGCCCATGCAGCCAGGTGCCCGCCGGCGCTGTGGCCCAGCAGGTGGACCTGCTCCAGATCCGGGGTGAACTCCCCGGGCTTCCCGAGCTCGGCCACGTAGTCGATGGAATCCGAGACGTCCTGGAAAGTCTCCGGCCAACCGCCAGGGCCGTCGCTGCCGTCGAGCCCGCGGTAGGTGGGCACCCACACGGCCACGCCCCAGGCGGCCAGGTCCCATGCCAGATCCGCCATATACGAGGGATCCGAAGCGTCGTGCCAGGAGCCGCCGTGCAGCATCACGACCACGGGATGCGTGGGGCGCGAGGAGCCGTCACCCCACGCCTCCGGATCGGGCACGAGCAGCCAGCCGGTCTGGCGCTTCTCATCCGCGCCCCAGGTGTGGCGGCCGCGGTCCACCGGGGTGCCGGCGGGCTCGCGATCCGCGGGGTCGCGCCACGCCTGCGCGCGCTGCTGACCCACCGGCGTGGTGACAGTCGCTCCCACCCCGACGGCGGCGGCCAGACCGCCGAGCGCCTGCAGCAGGCGGCGACGTCGGATCGCCCCCGGCGCTGCGGCCCTCTCGGCGCGCTCCTGGAGCCGACGGCGCTCCTGCTCTGCTGCCAGCTCGCGCGCCTCTCGCCTGGATCCCGGTTCGGGGCGCGGCTGCTGCGCGCCGTTCACGACCCGCGGACCACGGGACGCAGGGCGGGGTCCTCGGTCTCGCGCCCCCACTCGGACCAGGAGCCGTCATAGATCGTGAGGTCGCGGTCCTCCCACCCGGCGGCCACGGCCGCGAGCGCCCCGACGCAGGCGGAGACGCCCGAGCCGCAGCTGAAGGCCACGGGGCCTCTCCCGCCCAGGCGCTGCTGAAGCAGGTCGTCCAGCTCGGCGGGCTGCAGCAGGTGCCCGCCGGGGGCCAGGTCGCTGAACGGCAGGCTCACGGCGCCTGGCATGTGACCGGCACGCAGCCCGGGACGCGGCTCGGGTGCGGTGCCGGCGAAGCGCTCGGCGGAGCGGGCGTCGGCCACGGCGCCGTCGTGCTCGGCCAGGCGACGGGCGACGTCGTCGGCATCCGTGAAGGCGCGCGGATCCAGCTGCACGCGCGGAGCGGCGACGGGCTCGGGGCTGTCGTCGAGCGGGCCCTCCGGGCGGCCCGAGGCCACCCAGGCGGGCAGGCCGCCGTCGAGCACGTAGGGCGTGCCGACCCCGGCGGCGCGCAGCATCCACCACGCGCGCGCCGAGGAGAACAGGCCCTGGCGGTCGTAGGCGACCACCACGGTCTCGTCGCCGATCCCCAGCTCGCCCAGGCGCTGCGCTAAGTCGTCGGCACCGAGCATGGTGTGCGGGATGTCGGCCTCCTGATCGGACAGCGGGCCGTCCAGATCGAAGCGACGCGCACCCGGGATACCGGTGGCGGCACCGCGCTCGCCCATGATCGAGGCGTCGACGACCACGACGTCGTCCAGGTGATCGGCCAGCCAGTCGGCGTCGACGACGGGGCCCTGCGGGAGATGCTCGGAGCGCGCGGTGTCCATGTCCGGCATCTTCGCACTCCCGCCCGTCCAGCACAGCGGCGCAGGCCGCACTGGAGGCGGATCGACCCGAAAGGGACTACAGCAGCGCCCGCGCGCCGCGGCGCACGGCGTCCTCCAGCAGGGCCAGGGCCGGAAGCGCCGTGGACCAGCGCTGCAGGTGCAGGCTCACCGCCTCCGGGTGGAGGCCGGGAACGGGTAGCAGCGGGGTGTCGGCGGCGGCGAAGGGCGCCCCCGGCAGCTGGAGCCGCGGCACCATGCCCCATCCGATGCCGTCGGCGATCGCTCGCACGAAGGCCTCCGCCGAGGGCACCCGGTGCTCGGGCGGGCGGCCCGTGATGCCGGCCCGGTGCAGCGCCGCGGACTGGAGGTCGTCCTTGTCGTCGTAGACCACCACGGGGAGACGGGCGAGGTCAGGCTGCGGTCCCGCGTGCTCCAGCAGCGAGGCCGCCGCGCGGGGTTCGTAGACCATGGCGCCCAGGGGGATCGTGCGGCAGCCGGTGACCGGAGCCGAGGACGTGGTGATCGCCGCCGCCGCCTCACCGGCCAGCAGGAGCCGGCGGGAGTGGTCCTGGTCCTCGGCGCGCAGTCGCACGCTGATCCCGGTGCCGGGTGCGGCCAGCTCCGCCAGGACGGGGCGGAACCAGGTGGCCAGCGAGTCCGCGTTGACCGCGACGTCCAGCGGCGTGGACTCGGCCTGATCCATGCCGAGCTCGACCCGGGCGGCGTCATGCAGGGACAGCACCTGACGCGCCATCCGCAGCACGGCCTCCCCGGGCTCGGTGGGGCGCACGGGCGCGCTGCGGCGCAGCAGCACGCGGCCAGTCTGAGACTCCAGGGCCTTGATCCGCTGACTGACCGCCGGCGGGGAGATCTGCAGCCGGGCGGCAGCGCGGTCGAAGGCGCCCTCGTCCACGGCCGCCACCAGGGTGCGCAGCTGCTCGATGTCCACTTTTGAATCTCTTATCTGTGTTCAGGATCTTTCGCTGGCCTGAAGGGTAGCTGCACCGTAGGTTTCCTGGCCATGGACATCTACTTCACCGGCATGCTCACCGGCCTGGCCCTCATCGTGGCCATCGGCGCCCAGAACGCGTTCGTGCTGCGACAGGGCATCCGCCGGGAGCACGTGCTGGTGGTCGTGGCGATCTGCACGGCGGCCGACGCCTTGCTGATCACCGTGGGCACGCTGGGCATCGGCTCGGTCGTGGAGCGGGCTCCGTGGCTGCTCACCGCGCTGCGCTGGGGCGGGGTGGCCTACCTGGTCTGGTTCGCGATCGGGTCGTTCCGCTCGGCCCTGTCTTCCCATTCCCTCACAGCCGACGACGCGGTCGGCCCCGGCGGGTCGCTGCGCAGGGTCGCCCTGACCGCCCTGGCGCTGACCTTCCTCAACCCGCACGTCTACCTGGACACCATGGTGATGCTCGGCAACCTGGCCAATCAGCACGGGGACCAGCGCTGGACCTACACGCTGGGCGCGATCACCGGGTCGGTGCTGTGGTTCCCTGCCCTCGGCCTGGGGGCGCGTGCGCTGGCCAAGCCCCTGAACCGCCCCGGCACGTGGCGCGCGGTGGATATCGGGGTGGGCGTGGTCATGCTGCTGGTCGCGCTGCGGCTGGTCGTGGCGGGGTGAGCGGATGAGGTTCGCCGTGCGATGACGACGACCACGGCCCTTGTGCTGTCGGATCCTCGGCGCATCCTGCTGACATGGACACGCACGCACCGGCTCCCGGACCCGGCCGCGGCTGGAGCGGCACCGTCTTCTGCGGGGTGAGCCTGGACGGCTTCATCGCGCGGACCGACGGGGACATCGGCTGGCTGGAGGCGCCGGTTCCTGCCGGGCAGGCAGCGCCCTCCGGCTCGGGCGCCGAGGCCGTCCCGGACTTCGAGGCCCTGCTGGCGCGCATGGACCACCTGGTGATGGGCCGTGCCACGTTCCAGAAGGTCCTGGAGATCGGCTTCTGGCCCTACGACCCCGTCCAGGTCATCGTGCTCAGCTCCACACTGACCGGCCCGCAGCCCCACGGCGCGCTCGTCGCACCGGACCTGTCCGCCGCCGTCGCACTGCTGGAGTCCCGCGGCGCCCGCGGCGTCTACTGGGACGGCGGCGCCACGATCCAGGCGGCTCTGCGCGCCGACCTGGTGGATGAGCTCGTGGTGACCACGGTGCCCCGGCTGATCGGCGGCGGCATCGCCCTGTTCGGGGCGCTCGAGCACGATCTCCCGCTGCGGCTGCGCGGCAGCAGGGTGCTGGACGGCGGGATGGTGAGCACACGGTACGACGTCGTGCGAGAGGTCTCGTCGGGCTGAGCTGCTCGCCGTATCGTGGCCCCGGATCACCGCAGCGGTGCTCCGCATCCCTGCCGAGAGGACCCTCCGTGCCCCAGTTCTTCATCTCCGTGAACCACTCCGATGACTTCCAGATGCCCGAGGGCGTCTCCATCGAGCAGCTGCACACGGACGTCATGGCCTTCAACGAGAAGATGGCCGCAGAGCAGCGCATCGTCTTCGTGGGCGCCCTCGAGCAGCCCGCCTCCGACGCCCGCCTGGTGGATGCCACCAGCGGCGAAGCCCTCGTGGCGCAGGAGACGGCCTCCGGTGCGGAGATCCAGCTGGGCGGCTTCTGGATCCTCGAGGCGGCCGACCTGGACGAGGCGCTGAACCTGGGGGCGCAGGCCTCCGCCGCCTGCCAGGGCGCCGTCGAGGTGCGCAAGATGCAGGGCGAGGGCTGAGCCCTGTCCGCTGAGCCGGCGCGGGTCTGCGTCGTCGTCGATCGACCGCTCGCAGCGGTCGCCGCGGTCGCCGCCGTGGCCGCTGACCCGCGCCGGCTGCCCGAATGGGCCGCCGGCCTGGCCGGAGCAGAGGTCACACCGAGCGAGCAGCCCGGGGTGTGGGTCACCGAGTCCCCCATGGGCCGCGCCCTGGTGCGCTTCACCGGCGGAGACGACCCCGGCGTGCTCGATCACGAGGTCACTCTGCCGGACGGATCGACCACGCTGAACCGGTTCCGGGCTTCGTCCTGCGCCGGCGGAACCGAGCTCGTGTTCCTGGTGGAGCCCGCTGCCGGCGCCTCGGCGGACGACCACGCGCGGGACGTCGCCATGGTGCGCGCGGATCTGCAGCGGCTTTGGGAGCTGCTAAGGGGCTGAGATCCTGCCTGAGGGCTCGACCCCGCGTAGCCCTCAGGGCATCCGTCGGAACATTCCGGCGGAGACGTCGTGCCGGTCCTGGAACCCGTGACGCGCGTACAGCCTCCGGCCCGGAGGATCGGCCATGAGGGAGACGTATGCGCCGGCTGGTGCGCGATCGGCGACCTCCTGGAGCAGCCGGGTCAGGATCGCATCGCCCAGGCACTGACGCTGATGCTGCGGATGCACGGCCATGTCCGTCACCTGGAACATCCAGCCGCCGTCGCCGATCAGACGGCCCATGCCCACGGCTACTCCTTGGTGCGTGACATGGGCTGCGGCCCAGCCGCCTGCGACCGCGAGCGCGGCTTGCCCCGGGGTGACCGGCGAAAGCCCCGCCTCCCGACGCAGCATCGCGAAGTCCTCCGCCGACGGCGCGGCCATGTGCATCTCATACCCGTCCGGAATCTCCATCCCCCCATCCTCCCCCTCCCTCGCCGAGTGGATACTCAATTGCGCTGTTCGGGCGGATAGCGCAACTGGGTATCCACTCGGCAGTGGGGGTGGATGCAGGAGTGTTTCGGTTTGATCACGATCACATCGCGGGACTCGAAGTGCGCTGCTCATCTGGGCACGGTGGGGTCGTGGAGACACTTCCTGCGACTCCGACGGCAGACCGGGTGGCGAATGCGCTGCGCGCCGTGCAGCGGCGATTCCGTCCGGTCTGGTGGCACCGTCTGCCCGAAGGACTCGACACTGACCACCATGCTCGTGATCGCGGGGGCTGGCCGTCATGCTCGTCCTCACGCTGAAGGTCGCCGACCGCAGCTATCACCGCAACCTGCCGAGCATGTGGGCCGACCTGGGCGCTGCTCCTGGCCGCGCCGAGGCCGCACCTCCGCTGGACGATCCGCGCACCCTGCAGCTCAGGGCGGCCCTGGGCGCCTCCCAGGAGGCCCGGGGCTGGGCCTTGCGTGATGACCTCGGGATCAGCGCGGACGAGGCCCGCGAACGGCTCCGGGAGCTCGAGGACTTCGATCTGATCGAGGGGTATCGGCGATTCCTCGAGAGTCGCCGAGAGGAGAACCGGTGGTATCGGAGCACCCCTGTGGGCGAATCCGCGCTGCCCGGCCATCTGGCGGCCATGAGGCAGGACGCCCATGCGTGAGCACATGACATCCGCCGCGGGAGATGCGTTGACAGCACCGCGCCATAGCTCGTGGGCTGACGTCGACGTCGCCCTGGAGCAGGCGCGACGGCGGTTGCATCCTCGCTGGTGGGCCGGCTTGCCCGAGGCCGCTCTGCTCCTGGTCGCACTCACCGCCATACTCAGCTCCGTTGCCTGGGGATGGCTGATCTTGGTCTGCATCAGCATTCTGATCATCTTCGGACGAATGCGCCCTGCTCTGGTGGGGGCCGAACACCGCTACCCCGCGTATGGCCCGGCCTCCGTCTCGCTCCTTGTGTCGAAGTCCCTCGCGCTGATCTGGATCATCTGGGCCATCTGGAGCGTGCCGGAAGGCCGCCCGCTGGGCACATCCTTCGCGCTGGCACTCCTCACCGTGACTGTCGTCGGAATTCTCGAGCTGCTCACCCAGCGGATGCTGGCCACCTCGATGCCCAGTGCCGGTCGGCGGTGGGCCTCCCTGGCCAGACGACCCGAACTGCATCCGGCACTTCGTGACCCGCTTGTCCTGCGGGCCATGGTGATCCTTCACCCCACACGGAAGATGCGAGTGACGCAGCTGGCCGCCGACCTGGAGCTGGACCGTGACCGCGCAGAGGCCGTTGTCGAGGCCCTGGCTGGTCAGGGGCTGGTCACGCTCCGGAGGAAGATCGTCGACGGCCCCGACCGTCTCTGGGCGAGTTCCATGGGCCGCGGCCAGACAGTGCTGGAGGCGCACCTGGCAGCCATCCAGAGAGGAGCAGAATGACCACCGCTCAGCCCAACCCGTCTCCTGCGCAACGGCTCGGACAGCGGCTCATGCCGGGGCGGTTCGACTTCCTGGTCTTCACCCTGGCGGGGTTCTGGTATCTCCTGGCGAACTGGGCGGGTTCCCCATGGCTCATGGTGGCAGCATCCACCGTCGCCCTGATCGCAGGAGGCCTGGGCCAGTTCCTCCGTCATCGCCGCGACGGCGCGGTGGCGCACCAGCGCTTCGGCATGAATGGCCGGCTGGGCTGGGGGATCGCCGCGATCTGGCTGACAGCCGCTGTCGCCATTTTCGTCTTGGGGGTGGTCTTCGACCCGCAGGAGTGGCCGGCGTGGAGCCGGGGCGCGCTGGCCTTCGCGGTTGCCTTCGGACTTCTGATCACCGGCCGCCGATGGCTTGCCGCGCGATCTCAGCACATCGCCCAGTCCCCTGGGCCTGCATCCTCACTCCGTGCGGATCCCCGAGGGACCCCCGACGACGTTCTGTGCGATCTGCTGTCCCGTACCCAGATGATGCGCGTCGACGCCCTCTCGGTGGACCTCTCGATCCCACCCGAAGAGCTCGGCCCGCGCCTGGAGTCACTGATGGACGCTGGCGTCGTCGGCCGCAGGATGAAGGACGACGGCCCCGTGGACGACCACCATTGGGTGCACCTGAGCTTCCACGGGGAGCAGCAGCTCACCACCGCCTGACACCTTCGCCGAGTGGACACCCAGTTGCATTGTTCGCCCCGATAGCGCAACTGAGCATCCACTCGGCGGGGTGTGGCGGGCGTAGCGTGGGAGGCATGTCTGAGATGCAGCGAAGTGTCGACGTCGTCGTGGTCGGCGGCGGATCCGTGGGCGAGAACGTGGCCCAGTACGCGATCGAGGGCGGGCTGTCCGCGGCGATCGTGGAGCACGAGCTGATGGGCGGCGAGTGCTCCTACTACGCCTGCATGCCCTCGAAGGCACTGCTGCGCCCGCTCGAAGTCGTGGCCGCCGCGCAGCACCTGCCCGGGGTGACCGGCGCGCACACGGACGCGGACGCGATGCTGGCTCGCCGCGACAGCTTCGTCTCCCACTACGACGACGCCGGCCAGGTCTCCTGGGCCGAAGGCGCCGGGGCGGCCGTCGTGCGCGGTCACGGCGAGCTGAGCGGCGAGCGTCAGGTGCGTGTGCGGGGCGACGACGGCAGCGAGCAGACCCTGCACGCCGAGCGCGCCGTGGTGATCGCCACCGGCAGCACCGCGTCGATCCCGTCGATCTACGACGGACTCGGTGCTTGGACCTCGCGCGATGCGACCGGCGTCCGCGAGATCTCGCAGCGCCTGGCGATCGTGGGCGGTGGCGTGGTCGCCTGCGAGGCCGCCGCCTGGATGGCGGGGCTCGGCTCGCAAGTCACCATGCTGGTCCGCGGGGAGACGCTGCTGGGCGGCATGGAGCCGTTCGCCGGCGAGCACGTGGCCGAGGGGCTGCGCCGGGCGGGGGTCGAGATCCGCTTCGGGGCCTCGGTGTCTGCGGCTTCCCGTCCCGACGTCCGCGACACCGGCCTGGGCAGGATCCACGGCGGCCCGGTCTCGCTGTCGCTGGGCGACGACGAGCTCGAGGTCGACGAGCTGCTCGTGGCCACCGGGCGCCGACCGGCGCTGGATGCCGTGGGGCTGGAGTCGGTGGGTCTGGAACCCGACGACGTTCTGGCCGACCGCCTGCCGTCGTGGCTCCACAGCGTGGGCGATGCCTCCGGCGCCGCCATGCTCACCCACACCGGCAAGCACGACGCCCGCGTGCTCGGCTCCCGCCTGGCCGCTGAGGCCGGGATGGCGCCCGCCGAGACGCCCGAGCCCCAGGACGTCCCCGTGCCGCAGGTGGTCTTCACCGACCCGCAGGTCGCCGCCGTGGGATGCACCGAGGCGCAGGCCCGCGAGAGCGGCCTCGATGTCGTGGTCGCGCAGGTGCCGTACGGATCGGCGGCCGGATCGGCGCTGCTGCGCGACGACGTCGACGGCACTGCCCAGCTCGTGGTCGACCGCGGCGCGGGAGTCGTCGTGGGCGCGTCGTTCGTGGGACCGGAGGCGGCCGAGCTGCTGCACGCGGCCACGATCGCGATCGTGGGACAGGTTCCGGTGTCCCTGCTGCGCCATGCCGTCCCGGCCTACCCCACGGTCTCGGAGCTGTGGCTGCGCCAGCAGGCGCAGCCACAGCTCCGAGCCCGTGGGGTAGGCCGGGACGGCATGGC
>NZ_SCNB01000020.1:0-46548 GCF_005502825.1 Kocuria sp. 2SI
AGCCCGCCCCGACCCCCGCCGAGCCGTCGCGGCCCGGACTCGACATCGAGCGCAACCGCATGCTGATGGTCGATTACCTCGAGAACGCCTGGAACCGCCAGGACTTGGAGTATGCCAAGCGCGCCGTCCACCCCGATGTCGTCTTCCACGACCAGATCCGCGAGGGGCTGCCGCCCGGGCACGAGGGCATGTTCCAGGCCATGCACCGCGTGTTCGAGGCCGTCCCGGACTTCCACGTGGAGATCACCGAGATGATCTGCGAGCGCGACCTCGTCACGGTCGTCTTCCACGGCTCCGGCACCCACACCGGCACCTTCATGGGCTACCCGGCCACGGGCCGCCCGGTCGTGTTCGACTCGATCAGCATCGTGCGCTGGTCCGATGAGGGCCAGATCATCGAGGGCTGGCAGGAGGCCGATCAGATGGGCATGGCCCAGTCGATCGGCATGATGCCCTCGGGCTCCATGCCCAAGCCGATGGCCTACGCCATGTCCTTCGGCACGCGGCTGTCCGACCGCCTGAAGAAGCGCCGATGACGGCCTGGCTGGCCTTCCTCTGGCTGTTCGTCCCGGGCTTCACCGCCTGCGCCGAGTTCGGCTCCTACGCGTTCGTGCACCCGGTGCTGCGCCAGCTCGACCGGCAGAACCACGTGATCGCCGAGAAGGGGCTCGTGAAGACCTTCGGGCGGATCATGCCCGAGCTCATGACGGCCTCGCTCGTGCTGCTGATCTCCGGGGCCGTCGACCTGGGCGGAGCCGCCCTGCCCGTTCTGGCGGCTGTGCTCTGGGGCATCGCGCTGGTCACCACGATCATCGTGAACGTGCCGATCAACTTCCGGACGCACTTCTGGCAGGACGACGAGTCCACGGCAGGAGCCTGGTCCGGCATGCGACGGCTCTGGGAGGTCTTCCAGGGCGTGCGCTCGTGGCTGTTCCTGATCAGCTTCGCCCTGATCTGCGCGCACGTGGCCATCGTCTGATCGCATCTTGCCCGCTCCGAACCCGCGCCTGCGCACCCTGCACGACGACCTCCAACATGACGATGCCTCCGGGCAACCCCTGCACGACGACACCCTCGAGAGGACCCCTGTGATCCCCCTGCGTCCCGGTGCCCGCCTGGCGGCCGGCATCCTCCTGCTCGCCATCATTGGCATCGAGTTCGGCGGCAACTACGGCCTGTCGCTGATCCTCGATCCCGGTGAGACCACCGAGTTTCAGACCACCTTCGCCCGGGCGGGGCACGGCCACGCCGGCGTGCTCGCGATCCTGGGCCTGATCACGATCTGCCTCACCGAGCAGACCCGCTATCGCGGCGCGGCCCTGCTGCTGGCGCGCTGGTCGGTGCCGGCCTCGGCGATCCTGATGCCCGCAGGATTCTTCCTGTCCTCGGCAGCCCCCGGTGCCACCGAGCCCAACGGGCTGTTCTCCCTGATCTACGTGGGCGCGGCCTTCCTGACGCTCGGGCTGATCATGCTGGGCATCGGGCTGCTGCGCCCGGCGCCCGAGAGGCTCGCGACCGCGACCGCGACCGCCTGAGTCCGTCCGCCGTCAGACCTTTCCCGCGCACGCTCGCTCCTGCGCCACGCCGCGGTCTCACGCCTACGTGCCTCAATGCGACTCCGCAGCTGCTGAGCGCACCGAAGCACGTAGGCGCGGGATTCTGCCGGCCAGGGACGCTGTGCTCAAGCGCTGAACAGCGCCTGCAGCTGCTGGGTCACAGCCTCCAGGTGCTCCTGGGCGCGGATCCGGGCCTCGGGAAGCTCAGCCCGGTGCTCGAGGCGCACGACCGTCTCGAGATAGCACTTGAGCTTGGGCTCCGTGCCCGAGGGCCGCACGATGACTCGGGTTCCGTCCTCGCTCAGCAGGCGCATGCCCTCGGTGGGCAACAGGTCCGAGTCCGGCTCCGGGTGCGCCAGGTCCTCGACGGAAGCCACAGCGGAGCCCGCGAGCTCGCGGGGCGGGTCCTCGCGCAGCCTCGTCATCATCCGCGGGATCAGCTCCAGATCGGACACTCGGATCGACAGCTGCGACGTGGCGTGCAGGCCGTGGCGCAGGGCGAGGTCGTCGAGCTCGTCGACCAGCGTGCGCCCCTGCGCGGCCGCGGTCCGGGCCAGCTCGGCGATCGCCACGGCGGCGGTGATGCCGTCCTTGTCGCGCACGATCTCTGGAGCGGTGCAGTAGCCCAGCGCTTCCTCGTAGCCATAGACCAGCCCGGGAACGCGGGCGATCCACTTGAAGCCGGTCAGCGTCTCGCGGTGGGCCACTCCGGCCTCGGCGGCCATGCGTCCCAGCAGGCGCGAGGAGACGATCGAGTTCGCCAGGACCGGCGCGGACGGCTGCGCCTCCGCCGTCTCGGAGGGCGATGCCGAGGCGGCCGGACCTGCCGCCTGCGCAGTGCCCGCGGCAGAGGCGGAGTCGGCGGCCCCGGCCAGGCGACGCAGGGCGGTCACCCCGAGAAGGGCACCGACCTCGTCTCCGCTCAGTGCCCTCCAGCCTCCCTCGGCACGGGGGTCCTCCGGGTCGGGGACGGCCGCCGCGCAGCGATCGGCGTCGGGGTCGTTGGCCAGGATCAGATCCGCGCCGACCTCTCGAGCCAGCTCGAGCGACAGGCTCAGCGCCCCGGGCTCCTCGGGATTCGGGAACGCGGCGGTGGGGAACTCGGGATCCGGTTCGAACTGCTCCGGGACGGGGTGGATGTCGTCGAATCCGGCCTGCCGCAGCGCGGCCAGTGCGGTCGGGCCGCCCACACCGTGCATGGCGGTGAGCACGATTCGCGGGGAGTTGCTGCGCTCAGCCTCCGGATCGGCGACGGCCTCGAGGTACTGCCGGTCGATGTCCTCGGACAGGATCTGCCAGCCGGATTCGGCCAGCTCCAGCTCGCGCAGATCGCCCACGGCCTCGATCCGCTCGGCGATCTGGGCGTCGTGCGGCGGGACGATCTGGCAGCCGCGGGCGGTCGGCTCGACGCAGCGCCCGCCCAGATAGACCTTGTAGCCGTTGTCCGTGGCCGGATTGTGGGAGGCGGTGACCATGATCCCGGTCTCCGCGCCGCGATCGCGCACCGCCCAGGCGAGCAGGGGAGTGGGCAGCGGGCGCGGCATGAGCTCGACGCTCAGCCCGGCGGCGGTGAGCACCGCGGCGGTGTCGCGGGCGAAGTCCGCCGAGCGGTGGCGGGCGTCGAAGCCGATCACGGCCTTCGGCGCCGGCTCGTCTCCAGCCACGGCCAGCACGTGGGCGGCCACACCGGCCGCCGCGCGCTGGACGACGGCGCGGTTCATCCCCATGGGTCCGGCGCCGATCGCGGCCCGCAGACCGGCCGTGCCGAACTGCAGGGTCCCGCTGAAGCGCTCGGCGAGCGTGGCCACGGCCTCCCGCGCCTGATCCTCCGGGGCCGACGGGTCCTGGGCCTGCTCAAGCAGCCCGCGCAGCTCGTCGCGATCATTCTGGTCCGGATCCTGCTCGATCCACTCGCGCACGGCCAGCAGGAGCTTGGCGCCCTCGGTGGCGGCCTGGACCTCAGCGGTGCCGTCGGGATTGTGCTCGGCGCTCATCGGATCTCACCCGCGATGCGCGCGAGCAGCTCGGCGATGCGCGGTCCGGCGGCCTGTCCTGCCTCCACGACCTCCTGGTGCGACAGCGGCGTCTGCTGGATGCCGGCGGCCAGATTGGTGACCAGGGACAGCCCCAGGACCTCCAGGCCGGCGTGGCGGGCGGCAATGGCCTCCAGCGCGGTGGACATGCCCACCAGGTCCGCTCCGAGCACCCCGGCCATCCGCACTTCGGCGGGGGTCTCGTAGTGCGGGCCGGGGAACTGCGCGTAGACGCCCTCCGGCAGCGAGGGATCCACGGTGCGGGCCAGATCGCGCAGGCGCGAGGAGTACAGATCGGTCAGGTCCTGGAAGGTGGCGCCCTCCAGCGGAGAGCGCCCGGTGAGATTCAGGTGATCCGAGATCAGCACCGGCGTCCCGGGAGCCCAGTCGGGGTTGAGGCCTCCGCAGCCGTTGGTGAGCACCATGGTGGAGGCTCCGGCCGCGGCTGCGGTGCGCACGCCGTGGACGACGGCGCGCACGCCGCGGCCCTCGTAGTAGTGGGTGCGGGCCCCGATGACCAGCGCGTGGCGGCCGTCGGCAAGGCGGATCGAGCGCAGCGTCCCCACGTGGCCCTCCAGCGCGGGCTTGGAGAAGCCGGGGATCTCCGGGGCAGGGATCTCCGCGACAGTCTCGCCGAGCAGATCGGCGGCTCCGCCCCAGCCGGAGCCCAGGGTCAGCGCGATCTCGTGGGTCTCGACCCCGGTGCGCTCGCGCAGGGCCTGGGCGGCGCGCTGGGCGAGCTCGAACGGGTCGGTCTGGGCGAAGGGATCGGCGGATGCGAGCTGCTGCGTCACGGTGCGGGCCTCCAGAGGCGGGATCGGTGCTCGTCCTGGCGTCGACCGGCCTGCGGCGCACCGCGTCCCGGTGCGTGCGCGGACCCGGCTGTCGACGCCCTCGTCGTCACTCATCCTGCCAGCGGCCTCGGACGCCGCAAAGCAGATCCGTGCCCGTCGCGACGACAGCTCGCAGCGACAGCGCGGTGACCTCGCGAGGTCCTTCCGAGAAGCGCAGCGCCCGCCCCGCCGCGAGGCGGGACGGGCGCGACGGCCAGTGGTGTCAGCGCTTGCGCTGCTTGGTCCTGCGGATCAGGAAGACGGACAGCAGCAGGAAGGCGATCCCGAAGCCGGCGGTGATGCCGGTGGAGCCCCACCAGTTCAGCGTGCTGCGCTTCCACAGCGGGTCGAGCACGGCGCTGGAGTCATCGACCTCGGGGATCTGCGGAGCGGGCGGCTCGGGGGTCCCGGCATCGCGCGCCTTCTGGGCGGCCTCGTCGTGCTCCTCCTGCAGATCGGCGTTGGCCTCCTCCTGCGGCAGGGTCACCGCGGCCACGCGCACGATCTCGTTCAGATCGCCCGTCTGGCCCATGGCCGCGTATGCCCATCGGGTGGGCACGGCGCGCGAGATGCCGTCGGTGGCACCGTCCATTGCGAAGAGCCCGCCGCAGAAGATCAGCTGCACGACCACCAGCAGCGAGGCCACGTTCATGGCCACATCCGAGCGCGAGACCAAGGCCGAGACCAGGAAGCCCAGCAGCCACGAGGTCATGGTCAGCAGGAACGTCACGATCCACAGCTCGAGCCACATGGGCCCCCAGGCACCCATGGGCTCATTCGGGATCAGCGCGAGCACGGCCAGCACCAGGATCAGCGACTGCACCAGCGATGTGGAGATCGTGACGAGCGTCTTGGCACCCACGTAGGGCCACACGCCCAGGCCTGTGCGGGCCTCGCGCAGGAAGATCCGCTTCTCGTCCAAGAAGGTGCGACAGGCAGGGAACAGGCCCAGGGCGACCGCCGCCAGCAGGATGACGATCAGCAGGATCTGCGGCTGGTTGACCTCGGAGTCCGTGGACTCCGGCATGGTCAGGCCGTGATCGCCGGGCACCACCAGCACGAGGAGGGCCAGCAGCGCAGGCGCCAGCACCGTGGTGATCAGCACCGACATGGCGTCCGTGCGCATGAGCTGGATCTGGCGCCGCAGCAGCACCGAGAGCTGGAACAGGCCGCGTCGCGACGACGCATGCGGGGCGGCCGTGGGCGTCTGGGCGCGGACGCGCTCGCGGGGGGCGTCGTCGTCGTTCTCGTGCCGGAACGCGGCCGCAGCGCTTGCGGGGTCGTCCTTGAGGCCCTTGTAGACCTCGCGCACCTGCGGGCCGAGGCCCTGGGAGCGCTCGAAGTACGGCATCATCCCGGCGGGCTCGCCGAAGTAGGCCACCGAGCCGCCCGGGGCCAGGACCAGGACTCGGTCGGCCAGGTCCAGGTTCGCGGTCGAGTGGGTGATCACCACGACGGTCGAGCCGTCCGCGCCGCCGACCTCGCCGTGGGCCATGCGCCGCAGCAGGTCCATGACCTCGAAGTCCATGTCCGGGTCCAGTCCGGAGGTCGGCTCGTCGAGCATGCGAAAGGGGGGTGGGAAGGAAGACACACCTCATGTCCATGAACACCACCACGAACAAGCTGCTGGAACTGCCCCTGCTGACAACGGAGCTGCGCGCCTCGGTCGAGCAATTGCGAGAGCTCGCCGACGGGGGCTGGGTGTCCTCGATCCTGTACGGGCGGGCCTCGCAAGACCGGCAGAAGCGGATGCGCTCCATCGATGGCCAGATCACTGACATGGTGACCTGGTGCAGCCACTTCGACTGGCGCCCAGACGCCGTCATCCGCGACGCGGACCGATCGGCCTCCCAATGGCGTCGGCGCGAGCGCGAAGGCTTCGACCAAGCGATGGCGCTGATTGAGTCCGGCAAGTACGGCGGGTTCGCCACCTGGGAGCCGTCCCGCGCTGGCCGTGACATGGAGATCTATGTGCAGCTGCGCAAGGCGTGCCAACGGGCCGGAGTCCTCTACCTCACGCACTCCCGGATCTGTGACTTCTCCCGGTCCGATGACACCTTCATGATGGGCATCGAGTTCCTCCGTGCCGAGGCCGATGCGAACACGATGCGTGAGCGCCAGCTGCGGACAGTCAAGATCAACGCGGACAAGGGCCGGCCGCACGGCCGGCTGCCGTATGGGTACCGAAGGGTCTACGACCAGCACACAGGTGTCCTGCTGCGCCAGGAACCAGACCCGCACACGGGGCAGATCGTCCGCGATGCTGCTCGTGAGGTGCTCGCAGGCAAGAGCATGTACTCGATCGCGATGCGGATGCAGGACGCTGGGGAGCCGACGCCGAAGGAGCCGTGGGTCGAGAACCCACGCGGTTGGGACACTTACACGGTGCGGCAGGTGCTTCAGAATCCGACGATTGCCGGGAAGCGGGTCTACCGCGGCGAGGTCATCGGCGAAGCGCAGTGGGAGCCCTTGATCTCGTGGGAGGACTTCCAGAAGATCCAGCGACTCTTCGCCGACCCGGCGCGACGGGTCAAGGGCGGTGGCGGGATGGCGGCGAAGACGCTCATGGTCCACATCGCCCGCTGCCACTACTGCGGCAGGCCCTTGAAGCGAGCCACGCTACGGCGGAAAAACAAGAAGCCCGCGGTGAAGTACCAGTGCCAGTTCCGGGGCTGTTACAAGACGATGATCTCCCAGCCGGGCCTGGACGCCTATGTTGAGCAGGTCGTGCTGGAGTGGTTCCAGAACCCGGCCAACCTGGGGCGCCTCACCGGTGACCATGATGGCGACTGGCTCAAGGCCGCCGACGCGGCTGAACAGCGGCGGGCTGCTCTGCAGGCTCGCCTGGATGAGGCGATCGACCAGTACGCCACCGGGAGTCTGAACCTCGACACGCTCACCAAGCTGGAAGCGGCCCTACGGCCGCAGATCGCTGAGGCGGAGCAGGCGCTGATTCCGCCGGTCACCGACGAACGTGTTCGTGCGTTGGTCACCGCCGAGGACGTGCCGGCGGCATGGGCTGCACTGCCGTTGGCGGAGCGTCGCAAGATCATCAAGGCCGCGTTCAACGTCCGCATCCGCCAGACGCAGAACCGGGGTCAGAACTCGTTCGAAGTAGAACGCGTGCTCATCGAGCCTCGCGCCCTGTAGGTCCTTGGCCCGGGTGCCCGGCTGGTCAGGATGCGTCTCCGCGTAGGCGGTGGCGAACCATCTCGGCCAGCTCGGCACTCATTGGCCCGAACCGATCTGCCGTCGTCTTCGCCGCTTGTCGGATCGTCTCCCGGTCGGCCTCAGTCAGGGCATCACCATCGATCGCTAGACCGCTCGCGGTGGGAGTCTCGGCCTTTGGGGCCGTGTCATTGCTCATGCAGGAGAGGTGCGTCCAGCGCCCCCGCCGCGACTTCCCACGCGTGTCTCCGGACTCGCCCGGTCACGTGCCGCGTAGCGCGTGTGTGACCTCCGTGTTGACACGGATCATCGGGCACCATACGCTGTGAATGAACATTCATTCGCCACTGGATTCCATAGGTCAGAGGGGGCATCATGGTGAACTACTCGACGATCGACCATGCTCTAGGCAGCCCCAAGGGCCGCTACTTCGGACAGGGGCATAGGCGGTCGATCTACTCCTTCACGTCAACCGATATCGCGCAGGGGCGCGTCGCTGGTGTCTGCACGGTTGGCCAGGAGGGCCTGTGGTCGGCCAAGGAGACGGGCACAGTCTCGCGACACCTCAGCACAATCGACGCGGTTTCCCTGGCTGGCCTAGCCCTCGAAGCCGTCTTTCAACTCGAACCAGTCGTCGTCGAGTCCCTGTTCGTCACCGATGTCTCCATTCGTGCAGGGTCGGCGGCCACCGAGGACCTCAGCGCGGTCCCGCTAGAAGCCGCGGTCACTTGGAACCTCGCCACGAGAGCGTTTGATTGCAGAGTGTCGGTCGGCACGATGAAGTTGACCCTGACAGTTAAGGCCGTGCCGGGACCGTTGTTCACAGCTAGCGCGGACAGTGCGCCTAAGTTCTTTGCGCAACACTTGCAGAATCGCATCCAGCACATCAGCGATATTGATATCGACTGCGACGCGGGAAGAATGCAGGCTAAGCTCGGAGCGCTTACGGTCGGGCATGGGCCTTCGAGTAACTACAGTGGACTCCAGTCCGCACATTACGAGCTTTTCTCGATCTCGGAGGCGATAATTTGTCTCGCGCAACTTGCGCAGACCATGGCGTACGAGTTCGACCAGTTATCTCGCGACGAGAGCGCTGTGTTCTGGCTCAGGCGACTCAACGTTTCGCTGGCTGAACCTCGACTTCGAGTGGGGCAGCTCGTCGATGTCGACGTTCGCGTCGCGAAGACCAACGAGTTGCGGATCGCCGGTGAACCCTGGCGCACGTTGCGACTTACGGCCGACGCACATGGCGTGAATGCGCTTGCTGACGTCGCGCACGCCTTGCCGAAGCGGGCGGACGCATGACGCTCACAGGCAAGCGTATAGTCATCTCGGGAACGTACTCGACTGGAAAAACAACAACGGCGACCGCTTTGTCAAAGGCGACTGGCGTGCCACTCGTTCGGGCTTTGTCGGCGCGAGAGATTCTCACATCTCTATACCCAGGGCGAAAGTTCCAACACATGAGCGCCGAAGAACTGCTTGCCCTCGGCCTCCGTCGGCTAGGCGAACGGTTGCGAGCCGAAACAGAACTGCGAGTGGACGGCGGCAGTTTCATCTCCGACGGATCAGTCCTCAATGAATGGGCGTACGCCGCCGTACGGACCCGGATCGGAATTAACCCAGGTGCCCCCATCTCGCAGCAGATTATCAAGGGTGCACTGACGATTCCATCTCTGCCGTTCCTCCGGCGCTACGCCAATGCCTATGGCGTCATGGCAAGGCTCCATACCCGTGAGTCTTACACCGATGTCGTTCATCTGCCCATCGAGTTTGACATGAATCCAGACGGCCACCGCCCAGTGTCCGAACGGTATCGGCGCATGTCCGACAGGGATCTACTCCATGAGTTTCAGATGCTCGATCTGCCGGTGCACACGGTTAGCGGGACCATCGAACACCGCGTCGAGACCGCGATACGTGCCCTCGATCTCCCGCAAGTTCGCTCGATACCAGACGCAGTCGAAGCCGCCCGCACCGAGATCGCCGCCAGCCGAGAAGAAGTCGCACGCCGCATTCTCGAGCAGGACCCCAAGCTCTCGCTTCGTCAAAAGGCAGCGCTCATCTTCCGGTTCTGACACGACCACCCAGGGAAAGGAATCATGGCTCTCATCTCACTCACGGACGTGGTGAAAAAATACGCCGCGGGCAAGCAAGAAGTCACTGCACTTGACGGCATCAGCTTCGACATCGGAGCGCGAAAGTTGACCATTGTGCTCGGCCCGTCCGGCTCGGGTAAGTCGACTGCTCTTAACATGCTCGGCGGAATGGATACCCCCACGTCAGGCACTGTCCGGGTCACCGGCAAGGAAGTCAGCAGGTTCAGCGACAAAGAGCTGACCGCGTACCGGCGCGATCAGGTCGGTTTTGTTTTCCAGCACTACAACCTCATCCCGAACCTCACCGCCGCCGAGAACGTCGGCATTGGCGCACAGTACGCCAAGGACGCTATGACCCCATCGCAAGCACTAGAAAGCGTTGGCCTCAGCGGTCGTGAACGCTCGTTCCCTTCCGAACTCTCGGGAGGGCAAATGCAGCGTGTCGCGATCGCCCGCGCAATCGCGAAGCGTCCGCAGCTTCTACTCTGCGATGAGCCCACAGGCGCCCTCGACTCAGGTACCGGGCGTTCTGTCATCGAGCTGCTCCGTTCCATCGCCGACACCACCGAAACAGCAGTCGTCGTCGTTACGCATAATGCATCAATCGCCCAGATCGGCGACGCCACCGTAACTCTGCACGATGGCCAGGTCCAGGCGCACGTGGAGAACCAGACCCCGAAGTCGGTCGAGGAGATCGACTGGTGAGCAAGTACCTCTTCGTCAAACTGCTGCGCGATCTTCGGCGCTACTGGTCACAGTTCATCGCTGTCTTCCTGATGGCGATGCTGTCCGTACTCATCTATACCGGGCTCGAAGGCGCATGGAACGGCCTGAACAAGCAGCTCGACAGCTACGCGACCGATACCGGTCTCGCCGACACCTGGGTGACACTCACCGGACCCAACGAGAGCCTGGTTGACGACATCTCGGCCCTGCCCGCCGTTCGCGCCGTCGAGGAGGCCACCTTCTTCAGCGCCGGAACATCGCTCGGAGAGGATGACGCAACCCTAGAGGTCGAAGTCCTCTCCGATGACAACGCTCAAATCTCTCGTCCGACCGTGGTCGACGGTTCGAGGCCCGACCCTGACAGCAACGGCATCTGGATCGCCCACCCCTTCGCGGAAGCCCACGACCTCCAAGTCGGCGACCCCCTCAGCATCGACATCGGCACCACCACGACGACACTTGACGTTCAGGGTATCTTCTACTCGCCCGAGAAGCTCTACTACACCGGCACTCCCTCGCTCGTCGCCCCGGAACCCGAACTGTTCAGCTACGCAATCCTCCCTGAAGCCGAGTTCCCGTCCGAACAATCGTTGGTTCCGACTAGCACCGTGCTGCGCGTCGATGCTGATCACACCGACGCTCTACGCGATGACATCATTGATATCGCTGGCGACGACCTCGTCCGTGTCACCGACCGCGAGACGAACGATGCAGTTTCCACCGCATTCGACCGTGTCGATCAGATTCGGAACCTGTCCGTCCTCTTCTCCTTCATCTTCGTCCTCCTAGCGATCTTGGCGATGTACACTTCCACCCGCCGCCTGGTCGACATGCAGACCCGAGAGATTGCCACGCTCAAGTCACTGGGCTACTCGGCCCGCAGCATCGGCACCCACTTCAGCCTCTACGGCCTCGTGGCCGGAGGAGTCGGGGCGGCCCTGGGGCTGATGATTGCTCCGGCGATCTCGACATACGTCCTGAGCACCCAGCAGGCCATGCTCTCGATGCCCGAATGGTCGATCGGCTACACGGCCATTCCACTCGCAGTCCTGGTCCTCGTCGTCCTGGTGTGTACGCTGGGCGCGTTCTTGGCAGCTCGTCCCTCGTTGCGCGGCGTACCCGCGGAGCAACTGCGCCCCGGCATCGCACGAGGCAGGCACATTCTTCTCGAGCGCTTTAAGGGCCTGTGGGAGCGCACGAGCTTCGGCAGCCGCTGGGCCTGGCGCGACAGCGGAACCAACCCTGCACGATTCCTCATGGGCATCATCGCCGTCGCAGGCAGCCTCATGCTACTCTTCGCCGGCTTCGGCATGGCCGACAGCATGAACGGCCAAGTCCGCAGCGCCTTCGTGGAAGAGAACACCTATGAGGCACGCCTGACCCTCTCGCCGAATGCGCCCATAGATGAACTTGAGGACATCGCACAGGACTCGCAACTTACTCAGGAACTCATCGTCCGCACAGAGCCATCCGATGGATTCGACAGAGTCATTACGATCCTCGACTCCGGCGACTTCGTACACCTTCACACCGTGGACGGGCAACCAGCAGACCTGGACGAGATCGCCGTGACCGAGGCCACTGCCGATCGCCTCGACCTCACAGCAGGCGACACCGTCGAGATCTCGCTACCGGCGGGCAGCGGGCAGCTTGACCTCACGATCGGCCAGATCATCGATGGGAGCGCGCCGCAGGGGTTCACTATGTCGCGCGAGGCCTGGGAATCTCTCGACCAGGACTTCATTCCCACGACGATGCTCGTTGGAGCCGACGCACCACTCAACGAACTCAGCGAACACGACGGAGTCGTCAGCACACTCAAGCTTGAAGACCAGCGTGCCAACGCTTACGCAATGGTCGAGGACCTTGGCGGCATCTTCATGCTTATCCGCGTCTTTGCAATCCTGCTGGCAGTGATCGTTCTCTACAGCCTCGGTTCGCTCGCCTTCACCGAAAGGGTCCGCGACTACGCAACACTGAAGGTCCTCGGCTTCGGGACCAGGGACCTCCGGGCTCTCGCCGCACGTGAGAACCTGCTCGCCACCGTCCTCGGAGTCGTTGCCGGCATTCCCGCGGGCCTGTGGTTCCTGAGCGTCTATGTCGGCACCTTCTCCACCGCGAGACTGGAGTACACAGCACAGATTGGTGCCATCAGCATCGGCATCGCGACACTGATCGCGGTCTTCTTCTCCCTGCTCACCACCATCCTCCTCGGCCGCAGAATCAGGCGAGTGGACATGGTCAGCGCACTCAAGGGCATCGAATAGGCGACCGATCGAACTGCCAACGCTGGGGGGCGAAGCGACGAGTCGCTTCGCCCCCCAGCAATGTCGCCCAGCCCTGCAGTCAGAACTATTCAGACTGGGTATGGGCAGAACGGGAGAATATCGCGGCCTGCACGATGTGACCCTGGACCAAGGCAAGAAGCAACTTGCTCAAGTCGCGCCCCCCCCGGTCGGTGGGGAGCTCCCCCCGCTGCTTCCACACCTCGACCAGCGGCAGACTTGCTTCAACCATCGTCTCGTACCGTTCACACACAAGGTCAGCAAGCTTCTCGTTACGGCTGGTCTCCGCCCAACTATGTAGTACGAGATGTGCCCGAAGTTTGCCGTCTGGTGTCGAAGGCAGAGACCCACGTACCGCGTCTAGAAACTCACTCAAGGGCGGCACCGGCTCCCGACCCACCATCGCCCCAACAACCGCGCCGATCCCGTCCAGCGCTCGCTCCGCAGTCGCAACGATCAAGTCGTCCTTACTGCCGAAGTACTGATATACAGTTCCCGCAGCAAGACCCGACTCTGAGATGATCTCGGCCATCGATGTCGCGTGAAATCCTTGCGCGGCGAACTTTGTAGTAGCGGCAGACACGATCAAATCTCGGCGTTCAGCTCGCGCATCGTCACTAAGTTTGGCCACCATCAACTCCTTAGGTCGTGACCACACATGCAGCGCCCAGGCCGCGAACACCGTCTCGGCCAGTCTACGCCAGCTGCCGACCCCTGCGCTCGGCAACAAGTACCGCCCCAGGGCTTCCGTGCTGGTCAGAGACCAGGATTTCAAGCCGACGGCCCGGTACTACTCCCCGCCTGAGTGGGTCCGCCGATCCTTCCAGCCGCCAGGAGATCAAGAAGGCGACCGCTCTCCTCCCTGATCCTGGGCCATGATTCTCGTCGGGACCAGGTGCCGCTGCATCTATGCTCGCAGGCAACCGGACCTGAGTCGGCCTGTGCGCACCTTGACCGGTGCTCGCCCGGAGTTCGAGATCGAGCGCGCTGGAGGCGCCTCCGTCTCCTCGAAGGCACGTTGTCTCCCGCTAACCGAAGCTGTGGGGCCAGTCCAAACGAACCAGAAGCCGCTCCAATCGGTGTTCAGAACAGACGACGTGCACCCGCCTACCTCGGGCGCCGGCCTCGAAGCGGGAAGCGCGCCACAAGTAGGCGGTTGCGACCCGCGGGGGCGCCGGGAACGTCGTGGACACTCCTCACTGCGGGCGACCAAGAGCGCGAAGCCACCAGCGTCACGGGGGCGCTCAGACTGCCAGTAGGTAGCTGGTCATCGATCAGCCCTGACAGATCACAGGACGGTGACTCTGGTCACCGCCCGAATGTGGCCACCATCACGCGGGGACGGAAGCCGTTCCGGCTGAGGTGTTTCCGAGCGCATAGACTCCCGATCATGGGTAGAAAGTTCGTAGAGCACCTTGTCGATGATCTCGACGGTACCGTGATGGAGCCCGACGAAGGCGTGACGGTGACATTCAGTCTCGAAGGTCGCGCGTACGAGATCGACCTCACGCATGCGCACGCTCAGCAGTTGCGCGAGACCTTGGAGCCGTATGTGACCGCAGGGCGGAGCTCGAGGCGTCAGGCAGCGGCGCGTGGGCGTTCAGCGTCGTGGTCTCGCGCCTCGGCGCAGCGGAAGGGTTACAACCTTTCTGCGATCAGGGCCTGGGCGCGAGAGAACGGCCACGACGTTTCTGATCGGGGCAGAGTCCCGAACTCCGTCATCGACGCATACGAGGCGGCACAGTAGAGTCCGGCACGCTCTCGTACCCGTCGCGGGACCCTACTGTGTCGCTCTCGTTTTAGTCTTGGACACTAGAACGTCCCTGCATGCTTCCCTTCATCGCCTCAAGCTACGCGCGGGTCCTGGGGCTCCGGCACCGCCGGAGATTCATCCGGCGTAGGTCGATGCAGGCTGTTCATCGGTGAGGGTGTGCTGACTCTTCTGGTGATGCTGTACGCGTTCGCGGAGTCGGACCGCGGCGAGGTGGATGAGGCTGAGGGGGCCAATCCAGATGAACTTGAACCCGGAGATGATGCAGATGAGCACGACGAGGTGGAGCAGACCAGTGGCGCCGTTGTCGATGGCGACGGTGCACCAGTAGGCGATCGCGAAGTACGGGATCGCCAGCAGCATCGCGGGCACGCCCCATTTGAGGCCGCGCCGGGTGCGGATGGCGTTGAGGATGAGGTTGCTGGGCAGCCACGGGCTGATGACCAGGGTGTAGCGGGTCGTGATGAACACGCCCACGGCGATGGCGGCGAACCAGATGAGAGCAAGCACGACACAGTCCTTCCTACGTGGACGGCGACGTCACGTATAGAAGGACTCACCCAAGCGGCTCCTCGGGGTCGTCAACTACCAGTCGGGCTGGTAGCGCAGGCAATTTTCACTGCCGCCGTGTCACTGATTTTACCCCGCCCACCGACCGAACGGAAGGGTACTGCCCGGCGCGCGGCCGGTGGCGGTGGTGTACCTGCCCGGTGGGAGGTGACCGGGACCATGGCCGTATCCGAGGAGCAGTTGGCATTCGACTTCGACGAACTCGCCCGCGAGGAGGCCTGGCAGCACGCTGGGCAGTGGCAGGGCGCGCCGCTGCACTTCACCACGGACTACTACCCGCCGGGCGAGCTGGTCGAGGCATTCGAGCACTGGTGCTTCCTCTACAGCCACTTCGACTCCTACGCCCGCAGTCACATGTGGCATCGCGGGATCGCCCACGACCAGAGCACCGAACTGGGCGAGCACTCCGGGGAGATGTTCACCGCGGAACTGCGGCCCGACCACGGGGAGGAAGGGCCCGGCGATCTCCTGTATCAGATGATCTGCGAGCCGTGCGGCTGGCACTCCATCGCGGGCAACGAGAACGCCACGGTCGAGGCGTGGCACGACCACGCGCTTCCGGGCTGGCGGGATCTTCCCGTGGTCCCCGGCAAAGTGATCGCGCGCACCGAGACCGGTCTGAGCAAGGTCGGGCGCGTCTGGATCACCGAGCGCTACCCGCAGCACATGCAGATACCCGGTGCTCCGATCATCACCGAGCGGGCACCGTACGGCACCCGTCACGTACCGGGCCGCTCACCCTGGGGCGGCTACGACTTGTCCTCCACCGCCCTCGACGCCCCGGCCACTCCTCGCGGTGAGACCGTACGCCTTGAGCGTGCGGTGCCGTCCTTCGACCCAACGGCCGCGCCTGCGCGGGAGCCGGTGCGCGGCCGCTCCCTGACCGACTGATACCCGTGGTCGACGTACCGGAGGGGCGTGGCTCAGGTGATCTCGCCGGTGTCAGGGTTGATGCGCTGGTAGACCGCTTCCTCGG
This sequence comes from Kocuria sp. 2SI, assembly GCF_005502825.1. Taxonomy (NCBI): domain Bacteria; kingdom Bacillati; phylum Actinomycetota; class Actinomycetes; order Micrococcales; family Micrococcaceae; genus Kocuria; species Kocuria sp. 2SI. Next base: position 16,018 of record NZ_SCNB01000020.1, read on the forward strand.
CTTTCCGACGCCGTTCGACATCGTCGAGGACGAAGGCGACGAAGTCCTCGTCCCGATCGGTGATCGGGGTCTCCTCGATGGGTGGGGCGGCCTCTTCGCCCGGCCAGGTCGTCTGCCGGGTGGGCCGGTCGCGGTCGAGGCGGGTCCCGGAAGCGGCGACCCAGTCGCGCAGCCGCTGGCGGGCATCGGCAAAATCCCTGTGCCAGCCCAGCGGCGCGCTCCCGTTCTGCTCCGGGTCGTAGGCGCACAGCCAGTGCGTGTGCAGCGCGGAGAGTTCCCACACGAGTTCGGCGTGGCGGTGCCACATCGGTGGGATCACCGAGGCCGGGAGCCCGTAGCAGCCACGAAGCCAATCGACCCAGGCGTTGAGCTCGAGCCAGGCGAACTCCGCCTCGTCCGCCCGCAAAAGGTTCCAGTTGACCGGGGCCGGCGGGTCATCGGCCATCGACGCGGGGCGGGGCTGGGTGAACTCCTCCCCGTCGAAGGGCCCCATGGGCGGGGTCTCGTCGTGCGGGTCGTCGTGGTCGGTGCTCATCGTCCGACCACCGCGCTCGGTGGTGCCTGTACTGGCCGCTGGGGCGGGTCGAAGGCCTGCCCGGCGTTGTCCACCATGGCGGGTTGCCGCTGCGGGGCTTCCTGGGCCTGGGATCGCTGGGGTGGCGTCCGGTTCAGGCCCTGGCCGGGCCCGGAGGCATGCGGCCAGGTATGGCGGATGACATCGGCGACGAACTCCTCTTCCCGGAGCGTCCCATCGGGCCCGGGCTCGGGGGTGTGCTGGTAGCCGGAGGCGAGGAACGGGTCGCGCTTGTTGAAGTTCTGGTAAGCATATTCGGCTTCCTGACCGAAGATGACCAGGTTGTGGAACGACGGCGGCAGCCGCGTCCAGGACCCGTCCTCCTCCGGCCGGGAGTGCAACTGCTTGAACCGGGCGTAGAAGCGGGCGATGCCCGTCTTGCCGTAGGTGAGCTTCGGTTCGGTGGCGATGTAGCCGCGCACCGAGGTGCCGGTCTGCATCTGCGCCTGCTGTGCGTCCATCATGTTCTCCTGATCCGTACGACCCCGGCCGGTGTCCTGCTGGGGTGACGACAGGAAGGTGCACGCGCTCTCCCCGGAACCGCCGCGTCCTGTTAGAGGTGGGGTGTTGGCGGGTCGGGTCGGTGTCCGGGAGGACGGGTGGGCTCGGCGATCGAGGCGGGCTCGCGGTGCGGGTTAGGGTGCACGCCCAGGGCAGGGCGGTGGCCGCGCACCGCCTCGACCGTGAGACCTGGCTCGTCACGGGGCGGGGGCTCGGGCTGGCCGTGGTGGGTGACGTCGTCGTTCATGGTCGCCAGCTGTGTCTGCACCCGGTCGAGATCGGCTTCGGCCGTGGCAAGGGCCTCGGCGTGGCGGAAGGGCTCCCCGATGCGCTGCCCGGCCTCCGCGGCGGCCTCGCGCGCGTCGTCGAGGTCGCGTTGGGCGTGCTCCAAGAGCGTGGGGATGCCCGCGGCCCGGTTCTCGATGCGCTGGATGAGGCCGATGCCACCGTCGAGGAACCCCGACCGGCTCATGACGAAGCCGGTGCGCGGCACACCGGCGAGTTCGACCTCGACATGCGGTTCGTCGCCGAGAGCAGGCCGGGTGGAGACGGTGACGTCGAATCCCGAGACCTGGCCGAGGACCCCGAAATCCCGGGCGGCGTACTTCGGTGCCCAGGCCAGCCCCGAGCCTTGCGCCCAGGCTCCCACCGCCGTCGCAGCATCGGCGCGGGAGTCGTAGACGCTCTCGCCGATGCGCATCCGGAATCGGTCTCCGGAGGTGTCGGCGACCTGCGGGAGTGCCGCCTGCAGGCCGGTGATGTCGTGCTCGGCGCGGCGGGCGTCCTCACTGGCCCGGTCGCGAGTGTGGGCGAGCATCGCCTGGGACCGGTGGTGCGCGCGCTCGAGGCGCCGCAGCCGGGTGACCTCGGTCTGGATCGTGGCATGCTCCAGCAGCAGCGGGTTGCCGCTGGAGATGGCTTTGGCCTCGGCCGCCGACAGGGCTGAGGAGTCGATCTCCTCGATCTCGCGGGCATCGAGGCTGCCGCGCATGATCTGGGCGATGAACCTGGCTTTGCGCTCCACGCCTTGCCACATGTAGGAGTCGAAGGAGCGCTCGGTGACGAGCCTGACGATCGCGACCTGCTCGTTCTGGTTGCCCTGGCGCAGGATGCGGCCTTCGCGTTGGGCGACGTCGGCTGGCCGCCACGGGCAGTCGAGGTGATACAGGGCGAGCGCGCGATTTTGCACGTTTGTGCCCATGCCCATTTTCTCCGTCGAGCCGATCAGCACGGCGATGTGGCCGGCGCGTGCGGCAGCGAAAAGTCTGGCTTTCTCGACGTCGGTCTTGGCTTCGTGCATGAACCGGATCGCCTTGCCGGGCATGCCCCGCATCACCAGTTGCGCGGCGAGCTCGTCGTAGGCGTTCCACCGGTCCGGGTGCGGGGTGCCGATATCGGAGAACACCAGCTGCAGGCCCCCGCGTACCGGTGAGGGCTCCCCGGTGGACGGGTCGAGGTACTCGCGGTCGCGGGTGGCCTGCCAGGTGTCGGCGATCATGTCCGCGGCGACGTCGATCTTCGTCGGCCCGGTCGGGTCCTGCGGCAGGACCATCCGGATGTCGAGCGCGGCTTTTCTACCGTCGGTGGAGATGACCAACATGTTGTCGTCGCTGGGTGATACGGCCCGTGAGGCGACTTTCTCCGCGCGGGTGCCGAGCTGGGCGACGAAGTCCTCGAGTTCGACCGTGGGTGGGACCGGGATCGTGGCCGGGACTCTCTGTCCGTCTTCGCGCGCGGTGATCTCTGGTACCGGCAACTGGAGGTCGTCTGCGGTCTTGACATCGGCGAACACGCTGAAGATCCGCAGCATCTCGGGGACATTGGTGAACTTCGCGAACCTGGTTTTCATCCGGAAGTTCGTGCCGGTGGGGTCCATCTCCATCTGCGTGATCGTCTGCCCGAAGGTGGCTGCCCACGCATCGAAGGACTCCACCCCGGCGGCTTCGAGGAGGTCCGGGCGCATGTAGCGTTCCATGACGTAGGCCTCGGTGATGCTGTTGGCGATCGGGGTGGCCGTCGCCCCGGTCACGACTCGCTCCTTGCCCTGGGAGCGGAGGTATTCGAGCTTCATGTGCAGATCGGATGCGCGTGCGCTGCCCTCGATCGCGGCATCCCGGATATTGGATTCCGTCGAGAGGTTCTTGTACATGTGCATCTCATCGATCACGACGTAATCGATGCCCGTATCTTCGAAGGACACACCCTGGTCCCGGTCGGTGTCCAGACGCGACTTCAGCTTGTTCTCCAAGCTCAGCAGCTTGCGCTGGATGCGCTTGACGCTCATCGCGTCCTCGCCAGTGGCATCTTCGAGGACCCGGCGGACCTTGTCGATCTGTGCCCGCAGGTAGGCCTGCTGGGTCTCCTCCCGCAGGCCGATCTTCGCAAAAGCACCCTGGGTCATGACCACCGCGTCCCAATCGTTGGCCGCCGCCCGCGCGACGAACTGCCGCCTCTTATCGGCGGTGAGGTCTTTGGTGGACGCGGCGAGGATGCGGGCCCTTGGGTAGATCTGGAGCCATTCCCTCCCGACCTGTTCGAGCATGTGATTGGGCACCACGACGACGGGTTTGCGCACCAGTCCCATCCGCCTCATCTCCATGGCACCCATGACGAACTCCGCGGTTTTGCCCGCCCCGACCTCATGGAACAGACCCGTGGCGGGCTCAGCGATCATCCGGGCTACCGCGGCCCGCTGATGCGGGCGGGGTGTGAACGACTCCGCCACCCCGGGCAGGGTGAGGTAGCCTCCGGCATCGCTGTAGTCGCGCAACACGATCGAGTTGAAGCGGCGGTTGTACTCCTCGACGAGTACCTGGGCGCGGGCGGGGTCTTCCCACACCCATTCGCTGAAGCGCTCCTGGAGCTGCTCGGCTTTTTCCTGCGCGGCGACGGTTTCGACCTGGTTGAGCACGGGCCGTTTACGGCCGTCGGCGTCTTCGATCTCGTCGTAGACCAGCAAGGTCTTCTGCTCCATGAGCGCTTGGGCGATGTCCGGGGCCGGCCGGCGTTCGGTGCCCCACTCCGAGGTCGACAGCAGGCCCTGCCTGCCGCCGCGGACCTCCCACATCCCGCTCATCGGGTTCTCCACGCGCACGTCCGGGGCACGCAGCAGCTCGCGCAGGAACCTCTCGTGGATCTCGGCGCTGATCCACACCGCCCCGAGGCGGGCGGTGATGTCCTCGACCCCCAAGGGGTCCGGCAGCACCGCGGTCAGCGCCTCGACGTTGGCCGTGAAGGAGGGATCGGTCTCGGCGCGGGCTTCGGCGGCGTCGAGCTTCGTGCGCACGTCACCGGAGAGGTAGGCCGGTGCGTGGACGAGCTCGTCGGTGGCCGGGTCGGTGAACACCAGCCCGGTCAGGGCCTCCCGGGCCTCGGTCTCGTCCATGCCGAGCATGTCCGCGACCAGCGGCAGGTCGATGCTGCCGGTGCGGTCGAGGGACACGGCGATCGCGTCGGCCGGGGTCTCCACGCCCTGGACCTCGGTACGGGGCGCGACCACCCGGCGGGAGAGGATTTCCGCGGGCGTGGCGGTCTGGTCGGTGTCGTCGAAGTTCTCCAACGCCATGACCAGGGGCCCGAACGGGTCGCCGCGCAGCAGCCGGATGGCCCGAGGGACGACGCGGGCGTGGGTGTCCTCACCGGCGTCGTTGGTCCTGCCGGTCCGGCGCAGCGTGTACCTGTTCAAGGGCCCGTAGCGTCCGAGGTACTTCTGGTAGGCCCGGCGCAGGTCCTCCCGTGCGGTGGTGATCTCCGCGGTGTCCTCGGCGGTCGCGGCCTCGGCTTCCAGCAGGCCGGTCGCCGCGTCCCGCAGCCCCAGCAGGGCACGCAGCTCCGTGGTGGTGCTCTTGGGGACCTCGAGCGGTTCGATGCCCCCGGCGGTGACGGTGCCGAACCCCGTGCCGGTGTCGACGATGCTGCCATCCCACCGCTGCGGCGGCGCCGGTTGGCGGGCCACCGGGCGCATCGCCCGCTCCGGTGGGGCGTCGGTGACCGTCAGGCCGGTGCGGCGGGCGGTGAACGTGATCTGGTCGAGGACCTCGGCCAGATCGGCGTCGACCCGGTCCACGTCGCCTGCGACCGTCAGTTCCTGGCGTCCGAACTGGCCGGTGTCCACGCCGATCTGCCCGAGAACATGCTCCGGATGCTGGTCGAAGTAGCGGTTCACCCGCAGGGTCTGCCCGTCCACGGTGATCGGGGTGACGGTCTCCCACAGATCATCGAGGACCGGTTCCCCCTCTCCGCGGCGGCGGAAGAGGAGCAGGTCGGTGACCACATCCGTGCCCGCGGTGCGCCGGTGAGCCCCGGCCGGCAGCCGCACCGCGCCGACGAGGTCGGCCATGAGGTTCATCTCCCGGCGTGCTCCCGGGTTCTGGGCATCCATCGTGTACCGGGAGGTCAGCACCGCCACCATCCCGCCCGGACGCGTCAAGGCCAGGGACTTGAGGATGAAGTGGTTGTGCATCGAGTGCTTGTGCGGGTTGTGGACCCGGTCGTGCAGCGCCACGTCGGCAAACGGCACGTTCCCGACCGTGAGGTCGAAGCCGCCCTCCGGCAGGCGGGTGTCGGCGAAGGACTCGGTGCGGATCTGCGCGTGCGGGTAGAGGGCGCGGCTGATCTGCGCGGTCACGGGGTCGAGCTCGACACCGGTCATCTGCGCGGTCTCGGGAGCCAGGCCGATGAACGTGCCCAGGCCACTGCCGGGCTCGAGCACGCTCCCGCCACGGAACCCGAGCGCGTCCAGGGCGCGCCACATCTGTGTGGCGAGGGCCGGGTCGGTGTAGTGGGCGTTCAGCGTCGTCCGGGCCGCTGCCTCCCACTCCTGATCCGAGAGCAGGCCCCGCAGCTGGTCCCGCTCCGCCTCCCAGCCGGGCTTGACGGTATTGAAGACGTCGGGGACGGCACCCCACGAGGACCAGCGTGCCAGGACCTGCTGCTCCTCGGCCGTAGCGGCGCGGTCCTGCTCGGTCAGCGTGCGTGCGAGCCGGATCGCTGCGATGTTCGCCTGGAACCGGGCCTTCGCCCCGGACGGTGCCAGCTGATCACGGGAGGGCACGAACCGCGGCACCCCCACCACGGCCGCTGGTGGCGGTGGTGGTGTGGGGGTGTCGGTTACGGGGTGCCGGTCACCTCGCGGAGGAACCTCACGTCCGCCGCTTGCCGCAGCACCTCCTGGTGCTCCCGGGCGTACTGGCCCGGGATCTCCGCTGCCAGCAGGCCCTCCAGGAACCACATCGGGATCGCCCAGTCGAGGGCCTTCTGCTCCAGCTCGACCTGGGAGTACTGCGGGTACGGGGAGTCCTGGGTCCGCTCCGCCCACGAGATCAGGGCCTCGTCGGCCGGTCGGGTCTCCTCCCACTCCTGCCGCGCCTCGTCCAGGGGCAGGCTCGGGTCGTGGATCCAGGCCAGCTGGCTCATCACGACCTCCTCCGCGATCCGGTGCGCCGTCATCCGACGCGAGACCTCCGGGAGATAATTGTCCTCCCTCGGGCTCTGTTTCTCCAGGCCCCAGATCCGGTCGTTCTCCAGCCGGGTCGACAGCTCGGTCACCTGCGCCTGGATCTCCTGGCCCAGCTGGGTGAAGAACCAGCTTGGATCCTCCATCGCTGCGACCCGCTCCGGGGCGTGTGCCCTCCAGTGCTCCATCGCCCGTGCCCCGTACTGGTTCATCACTGTCCTCCCGCGGTGTCTGCGTGGGGGCCTGTCCGGCCTCGGCGACGGCGGCATCGGCATCGGCCTCGCCGAGGCCCCACAGATCGAACTCCAGCTGACCGGGAGGCGGCATGCGGCGGCGCCGGGCCATCACCACCACCCCCGCACGCCCGGCAGCCCGCCGCCCCTGCCCGCTCGTGACCGGGGGCCGGTGGTGGTGTGGGTGGGTGCTCCGGGGGTCATGAGGCGGGGTCCTCGAGCAGCGCCTCGATCTCGGCCCGGTCCTGCTTGAGCTGGTCGGCATCCGTACGGGCCGGCCACGGCCGCAGATCCGTGATGATCGGTGGAGCCGAGCGCAGCAGGGTCACCCCGGTGCCGAAAGGCAACATCCGAATCCGGTCCGGGGGCATGACCGCGACCCGGCGGATGGAGCGCTGGTTCGACCGTGACCCGTGATCGCCGAGTGTGACGGAGTCGGTGTGCTCATCGCGCTCACCGATGAGCGTGGACAGGTCCTGCAAGTCTCTGCTGTTGGAGGCCCCGCCGAGGATGATCTTCACGATCGCGGCATCCCAGATCGCCCCGGCCTGGGCTTCGTTCCACTTGTCTCTGGCCTGGGCCAGGGATTGGAGCACCGGCATCGTGGTGATGCCCGTGCCTCCGCCCTCGGCCATCAGCGTCGGCAGCGACGGCAAGGGGCTCAGGTTCCCGATCTCGTCGAGGGCCAGCAGCAGCGGCGGGTCCAGGCGGGCGCCCGGGGACCGGGCGGCCATGCGGCGGGCGACCTCGACGAGATCCTCGACGAGCGCCGCCACCAGCGCCGCCGAGGCGCCCGCCCCGGCACCGGTGGCCAGAAGGTAGAGGGTGCCCTGGTCGCGGATGAACTGCGCCGGGTCGAACTCTTCACCCTCGCCGGGGCTGACCGCATCCAGCACGCGCGGATCGGCCAGGGCCGACAGGGCCAGGGACACGCCCTGCCAGATGCTGTCGCGGGTGCGGGGGTCGGCGTCGATCATCGACTCCAGGGAGTCCGCCCACCCCTCGGCGGCGCCGGAATGGTTGGTGAGGATCGCGACCGCATCGGAGGCCGCCGTCGGGTCCAGCGTCCACCGGAACAACTCCGAGGACGGGCGATGATCGAGTGCGGCGGCGTGCAAGAGTGCTTGCAGCGCGGTCTTCGTCTTGCCTTCCCAGAACCCGCCGGACTCGACACCACCCGAGCCGAGCCCGGTCGAGGCGGCCAGGCCCGAGGCACGGATCATCGCGGTCAGCGGGTCCGCGCAGCCCCGGATCGGTGACCAGCGCAGGCCCGCGGGCAGGCCCTCGGCCAGGTGCTGCGGATCGAACACCGCCACCGGGCCGCGCCGCTGCCTGGCCCGGAGCGTGGCAGTCAGATTGTCGGGGCGGGTCGAGGTGGCGATGACCGCACCGGGCGCGTCCAAGATCGCGTTGATGACCACATGCAAGCCCTTGCCGGATCGGGGCGGGCCGAGCACCAACATCGAGTCCTCGACCGAGGCCCACACCTGGCGGCCTTTCGACCGGCCCAGCAGATACCCCACCTCCGCGGGAGTGGGAGTCTCCAGCGAAGGGCGCAGCGTCCCGGCCCGCTTGAGCAGGGCCTGGGAGGAGGCGCTCTGGTCGATCTCGCGCCGGTTGGCCGCGCCGGCGACCTTCCGAGGGTCGGTCTCGACCTGGTGGACATGGCGACGCACCCGTACCCAGGTCCACCCGCCGAGCGTGCCGAGCCCGACTAGCACCACCCCGGTGACCAGCCAGTACCCGAGCGTGCTCAGCCCGGCCGCGTCCAGGGCTCGGGCGGGGTCTGCCGGGTTGAGCAGCACGGCGGCACCGGCGGCCAGTCCGGCACGCGGTTGCGGTGAGCCGGTGAGGAACGCGGTGATCGACCCGCCCAGGCGCAGGATGAGGGTGAGGCCGAACATTCCGATCAGCGCGATCATCGCGGCGTTGGTCAGCTCGTCGCCGAAGCCACCGGACTGGCGTCCCTGCGGCGAGCTCACGACAGCGCCTCGACATGCACGGTGCCCGAGACCCGCCCGACCAGGACGACCTCCCCGGCCTCGCGCAGTCCCGCACGCGCGATCACCGCCCGGACCCGGCCCTGCCCGTCGGCCTCCGTGCCACCGGTGATCACGGCGATGGCGATGTCCTCGCCGGGCACGAACCCGGTCGCGGTGACCTCGACATGCCGGGTCGGCTTCGCCTTCTTCGGTGTCGCCGGCGGTGACGCCGTCGCCGGTGGCTCTGGTCGACGCCGGGCGGCGTGGACGATGTCGGTGAACGAGCTGCCGTCCGTCTCGCGGACCTCGATCCGCACCGGCACGCGACGCTCGTCGGTGACCGTGTCGAGCAGTTCCCCGAACCTCGCCCGCGTCCAGGGCCTCTTCGGCGAGCGGGGTGGGAGGTCCTTGCCGTCGACGGTGACATCCAGGGTTCCCGCGTCCGTGGCCGTAATGACCACGTGCGGGAGCACCGGCGGCACCGCGGGCAGATCCGCCTGCTCGGAGCCTCGCGTGCCCGTGGCCTCGCCGTCGTCGGTGCCTTTCCGGTGCCGGTGCTTCCTGCCGGGTTCGTGTGTGCTCATGACCGCAGGTGCACACCCGGCCTCCCCGCACGCCCGAGGGCCTCATCGTCTGCTCAGCAGCGGGCACATTCATAGGTTCTGCCGCGGGCACGGTGCCTGTGGCAGAACAGGAGAATCGATGACCATGGACAACGCCGCACCCAGGCCCGCGTGGCTGCGCGAGTCGTGCCCGTCATGGTGCACCGGCGATCACCACCGGCAGATCCTCGCCGCCGACCGCGGCCACTTCGGGGAGCTACGCGAGGTTCCCGCTATCACCCGCCGCTACCGGCATGCCCCCGACTGCGATCCGGTCCCGATCGTCGACGCTGGTGCGCTGGTCCTGGCCGCCAGCCGTGGGATCGGGGCCAGAGACACGTGGGTGGCGATCGGGACCGAGTATGAGCGCATCGAGGTCACCCTCGAGAGCGCGCTGCGTCTGCTGGACCAGCTGGCCGTGTTCCTGAACGGACTCGACCCCGCCACGGATAGGTGAGGCTAGTGCGGGCCGGGCACCACCCTGCTGGGGGTTCCCGGCCCGCACCCGCTCAGAGACCGCGCCCAGGCTGCGGCGGCTCGGGACCGGACCGGTCGACCACGGCGAATGCCTCCCGCAGCGCATCCCGGCGCGCCACCAAGTGGGCGGCCTGCGCCCAGTGCCGGACCAGGCCCAGGAGTTCCTCGACGTTCTCGGGCTTGACCTCCCAGCTGGAATTCTCATGCCAGTAGGGCGAGCCGTCCTCGCGCGTGCTCAGCGTCTCCTCCCGCCACAGCCACGAGGAGAGCACCGGTACCTGGCCCGGAACCTTGGTCGTGGTGACTTCTTCGATGGCGAAACGGCGGCCGGGGTTCCGCGCTGCGGTAGAGCACATGGTGCCCACCGGTGACGAGACCGATGAACCCGCCGCCATACGGCTGCGGCTCCTCACGCCGGTAGTCCACATACCGCCGGTACGCATCGGCGATGTCTGCCAGACCGAGACGCAGCCCGTACTCGCCACCTGTCGCCGGGCTGCGCTCAGCCACGTCCTGCTCCCTCCCGTCAGATCCGGCCTCGGGTGCATGTGCCAGGTTCATTCGAGGCCGTGGAGTGACACGGCCGTTGCCGGTCTGGCCCCTGGGGTGTCGTGTCAGAGGCTGCGTTCGGTCCCCCGCGGGATCGGGGCCGGACCGTGAGGGGCGAAGGCGGAGGCGGCGTCGTCACGGCGCGCGGTCGTGCGCGCCTGTTGCGCCCACTGCCTGGCACGGTCCAGCAGCTGCTCGAGGTCTTCGGAGGCGACCTCGCCGTTGCCGTGCGCGTGCCAGTACCCGCCCCCGGTAGGGCGCGTCCGCAGACTCTCATCGCGCCACGTCCACGAGGTCGGTATCTGCTCTTCCTCCGATTCCTCGTCGGCGTACTGCTCCTCGATCGCGAACCGGTGCTCGGCGTCGTCGAGACGGTAGAACACGTAGTGCCCGCCGCCGAACGCGCTGGGATCTGAGTCGGTGAGCTCCACGTACCGGCCGTAGTCCTGGGCGACCTGCTCCAAGCCATGCCACAGCCGCATCATGCGGTCTTCGAACCCGCTGCGTGCGTCCTCATCCATCGGTTCCACCTCCCCGGGCCCCGGACCGCCGTCGGCGCGTTCTCCGGCGCCCTGCGCCCTGCCCGGCCATTTCGTATTGCCCCCGAGGTGCACGATCTGCCACCACGACCCCAGCGGGCCGATCGATCACGGGCAGGGCGTGAGGGTGCCGCTCGGTGCACACCGCACAGCCGGTGCAGCGAACACCTCTGGGGCGCAATCGACCTCCGGCGCGTTCCCTTCGTCGCCTGACCGGCGGTTACAGCGAGGGGGCGGCAGGCCCATACACCTGTGGGCTCCGGTGCTGGGCATGGAACGGGTTCGGCGGCGCCGGTGGCGGGGGCGCGTCGAGGGCGTCGGTGATCTGCCGGGCATCGCTGGTGAGCATCGCCGTGCCTGCGGCGATGAGCTGATGGGGCCCGGCGCTGGCCGCACTGGTGACCGGACCGGGCACCGCCCCGACGACCCGCCCCAAGGCGTGCGCGTGGCTGGCAGTGCCCAGGGCTCCGGAGCGAGGACCGGATTCGACCAGCACTGTCGCCCCGGCCATAGCCGCCATCAGGCGCGAGCGGGCCAGGAACCGGGTCCGGGTCGGTGTTGCCTGCGGTGGGAGCTCGGTCACGAGCAGGCCCCGGTCGCCGATCCGGTCCAACAGATCGGCGTGGGCGCGGGGATACGGCCGGTCCAACCCACCAGGAAGCACCGCGATGGTGTCACCGCCGTGGGCGAGAACCCCGCGGTGAGCGGCGCCCTCGATGCCGAAGGCCCCACCGCCGACGACGACCTTCCCCGTCGCGGCGAACTGGCCGGCGAAGTCGCTGGCGACATGCTCCCCGTACGAGGTCGCCGCCCGGGTTCCGGTGACCGTGACGGTCTCCCGGGTGCGCGGGCCGAGCAGGGTCTCGTTGCCGAGAGTCCACAAGACGTAGGGGGCGCGATCGGTGAGATCGTTGACCCCGGCAGGCCAGTCCGGATCGGTCGGGATGAGCGTGCCGTAGCCGGCCTGGCGGGCATGATCGAGGGCTTCCAGCAGGCCGTCGCCCATGCGTCGGGCGTGCTGGTCGCGCCAGATCATCGCATCCGCGCGGCCCAGCAGCGGCACCGTGTCCTGGGACTCGAGCAGCCGCACCGTGCCCACGGCGCCGGCGAGTGCGAGCACCCGCCCGGTCACCGCATCGCCGGGCTCGGCGATCATCGACAACACCATGCGCGCTTCCCGCTCGTCCTGGAGTTCCTCGGCCAGTCCCGCCATGTCGATGTCCTTCCATGATCGTCGTCACCGGTCAGGTGCGCCTGGACTCACCAGGTCCCGCTCGCCGTCACCGAGGCACGGTGGATGGATCGGTTCACAGGCCCCATCCGTGGTGCGGTGGGCCGGCGCGCGGGGGCGTGGGTGGTTCCGGGCCTGGACGCTGCGGCGCTTGTTTCGGTGCGGGGTAGTGGATGCTGAGCACGTCGCTGGCGCCGAGCACGGCCTGCGCGGCCCCGTCTCGGATGAGTTCATTCGGAACTTCGCTGGCTGGGCTGGTCACCGGTCCTGGTACGGCCCCGACGGGTCGGCCCAGCTCGCGGGCGCGATCGACGACCGCGGCGGCGGCCGAGCGGTCGTCGGCTTCGACGAGCGTGACCGATCCCGAGAGCGCGGCCTCGATCCTCAATCGGGCGAGGATGCGGTCCGCATCGTGCCCGCCCTCACCCGGCGGGCTCTCGCTGAGCAGCAGGCCTTGAGCGGCGATCTCGTCGAGGGTCTGGGCGTTGCTGTCCCTTCCGCGAACGTCGATGCCGCCGGGGATGACGGCGATGGTGCGGCCACCGTTGCGCAGCGCCGTCTCATGCACGGCGGCATCGATGCCGGGCCCACCCCCGGCGACGACGACGCCCCAGTCATCGACGAGGTCGACAGCGAGCTCGCTGGCCATTTGCCGCCCGTAGGCGGTGGCGTTGTGGGTGCCGGTGATCGTGAGGGTCTGGGCGAACGATTGGAGCAGTTCGGTGTCGCCGGAGGCCCAGAGGATGTACGGGGCACGGTGACCTAAGTCGGCGAGTCCGGGCGGGTAGTGCTCGTCATCGGGGATGAGCGTGCGGAGGCCGGACTTCTCCGTGCGGTCGAGGGCCTGCTCGATCCTGTCGGCGTCGATCCGTGGGCGCTGCCGTGTCCGCCATAGGCCGGTCTCGACCCTGTCCAGGCCCGGGATCGGATCCTCGTCCTCGAGGAGCCGGAGGGTTTCGAGCGCGCTGACGGTGGTGAGCACGCGCCCGGTCAGCGGGTCGCCGGGGCCGGCGATGGCCGCGAGCGCGATGCGTGCCGAGCGTTCGTCGCCGGTGATCTGGGTCAGGGCCGCCATGAGGGTCTCCTTCGGTCCTCAGTCAGGTGTGCCCGTCGTGTCGTGAGCCCGGTAGTGGTCGCGCAGCACTCGGATGTCCTCATCGGAGAAGACGAGGACCCCGGATCTGCGCGTGATCGCCGAGCACGGCATGACTGAGCCCCAACCCGGAGGGCTGGTGATGAAGACCCGGTGCGCTGTCCCGGTCTCACACGCCTCACACTCCTCGCCGGAGTTCTGGGGGTGGCGGCGATGGAGCAGCCAGAGCGTGCCGATCGCCAGGGGCGCATTGAGCAGGCCCGGTGCGCCCGCCCACACCGCGTCGGCGAGGACACCGTAGACGGCCCACACGGTGGCGTTGGCGAGCACGCACACCTGGCCGAGGCTGCTGATCCCGGCCAGCCTCTCCGCTCGGTGCCGGTTCACCCAGGTGTGCCGGGCCTGCGGAAGGAAGAGCACGAACGAGAGCACACTCCCGCACGCGCCTACAATCGTGGTGAGCTCCATCAGAGTCCCATCTCCGTGCGGATATGGATTCCGGGGCCTGGGCCTAGCGGGAATCAGTCATGCGGCTTGTCGTGTCGAAGAGCTCGTATTCGGCTGGGTGGAGTTGATGTTGCGCGACGAAAGCCCTGTCCTTGATCTTCCACAGCCCCTGACCGGTCGTCAGCTGCGGCAGGAGCTGGCGTTCCGTGCGGGTCAGGCCCAGGGTCTCGGCGGTGATGCCGAGCTGGTCGCTTTCCTGCCGATAGATGATCCGTGTTTCGGCATTGGCGAGCAGAGAATTCGCCAGAGACCGCATCGCGCTACCGGAGTCGCCGACGTTTTCCAAGTCGCTGAGCTTGTGGAAGACGAGCATGTTGGCGATCCCGTAATGTCGGGCAAGCCTCCATTGGGAGTCCATTCTTTTCAGCAATGACGGGTACTGCATGAGTCGCCAGGCCTCGTCGTAGACCACCCACCGCTGCCCGCCAGCGGGGTCGAGCAGCGCGGCTTCCATCCACGCCGAGGAACACGTCATCAGTACCGAGATCAACGTCGCGTTCTCGGTCACCCGCGAAAGATCGAGCGAGAGCATCGGCAAGGTGGGATCGAAGCGGACCGTCGAGGGGCCGTCGAACAATCCACTGAGATCCCCGGCGACCAGCCGGCGCAGCGCATGACCGACCAGACGTCCGTCTTCCTTCAGCCGTCCATCGGGGTCCTCGGTGGGGTCGAGGATGTGATCGACGATCATCGGCAGAATCGGGACGCTGTTCTCACGCACCGTCGCAGTCAGGGCCTGATCGATCGCGGTGTGCTCCAGGGGCGTGAGTCCGCGGGCGAGGACGGTCTCGGCGAGCGCGCCGATGAGGTCCCGGCGTCGTGCGGCGACCGTGGTCGCCCACTCGGCATCGCTCATGTCCCGGGGGCGGTAGCCCTCGTCGAGAGGGTTGAGCCGGGCCGAGGCCCCGTGGCCGAGTGCGATCGCCTTCCCACCGACGGCCTCGGCGACTTTCGTATGCTCTCCTTTCGGGTCCCCGGGTACGTAGACGCGGCGTCCGAACGGCAACGACCGGGTGTACAGCGACTTCGCCAACGACGACTTGCCGGAGCCGACGATGCCGGCCAACACGATGTTCGGCGCGGTGATGACGCCGCGTGCGTAGAGGACCCAGGGGTCGTAGACGAAGCTCGCGCCCGAGTACAAGTCCTGGCCGATGAAGATCCCGTTGCTGCCCAATCCGCCTTCGGCCAAGAAGGCGTACGCGTTCGCCAGGGTCGCGCTGGTGTCCTGGTGCCGCGGCAAATGTAGCCGCGCCGGGGTGCGTAGCTGTGCGGGGCCGGGTTCCCCGGCGGCGGGCAGGTAGCGGGTGGCGCGGCGTTTAGCGCGTTCGGCCTCGGCGCGGGCCTTCGCCTCAGCGATCTCGGCCCGGCGTCGTTCGGTCCGGATCCGTGCGGCGGCCTGGCGGCGCTGCTTGCGCAGGCGCCTGCGTTCGGCCGCCGGTGCGACCAGGACCGCGGTGTGGAGCTTCTCGTCTCGCTCGGTCACCGTCCCAGCCCCCGCTCCTGCGCGACCGCGGCCACCCCGGGATGCCCGAACCAGGACGCATCGGGAAGCTGCCGTCCTCCGGTCTGGCTGCCGGTCGCGGGGCCTGCCGAGTCGGGACCGCCGATACCGTCGACGCCGCTTGCACCAGGGTCGTCGGGGTCGAGTGGGAGGGTCTGGCGGCGGTAGAGCGCGATCTGGGGCGGGGTGGAGCCGTACCTCAGCAGGTAGGTGTCGGCGTCGACCCGGTGGTCCATCGAGCCTGCGGGCGGTTCGTCGTAGACGTACCCGTTTTCCAGTGCCTCGGTGGTCGTGGCCTCGCCGCGGTCCCACGTCGTGAGGTGGTCGAGGCCGGCGGAGACGCCGTCCCGGTCGATGCGGTCGAGGGCTGCCTGGGCCTGCGCACCCTCGAGGCGCACGACCGAGATCCACCGCTGCTGCGTGTCGGTTCCAGGGTCATGCCAGGCGATGCGACCGGATGCTGCCATGGCGGTGTCGAGGTGGTTCTCGGTCAGGTCGGCCAGCGCGCTGGCCTCGCGCAGCCAGGCGGACGCGACGCGCGCGTTGAGCACACCGGCGTCGTGACTGCCGTCATCGTCGTGCGCGCGGTCGCGGTGCGTGAGGTGGGCGTCGGCGAGCTGGTCGAGGACCTGCCGCAGCGACCGGACGCCGCTGAGCAGATCCCCGAGCACGCCGTAGAGGTCCTGGGGGTGGTCGAACGCGCGGCTGGCATGCGCGAGCCCCCGCAGTGCCTGCGAGGCTTCGCCGGCGTCCGCGACGGGGTCGTAGAAGGTGGGCATGACGGTTCCTCCCGGTTCATGGCGATGGGATGTCGGTCAGGTGCCCGCCCCCTCCCCACCAGCCCGGCCTGGTGAGCGCAGGCAGTCCAGAGGCGTTGCCAGAGGGCTCGGGAGCGCCGGGCCTCCGGGGTGGGTGTCTCCGGTTGGCTCGTGTTCCTGGGTGAGCGCCGGTTACAGGCCCGGTCCGGGGGCGCGTCTGCCGGTGGTGCTGCCCGGGTGCTCGAACCACGACGCGTCGGCGCGTCCTCTCGTCGCCGCGTGGTCGCGGTGGCGTCCCGGTCCGGGACTGGGCGTGGTGGGGTGCAGCGCCTGTGGCAGGGGCGGGGCGAGGGTGGGGCCCTGGCCCGGTTCGTCCCAGTGCGAGAGGCCCGCCCAGCGGCCTTCCGGGTTGATGCTGAGCTGGTAGGCCCCGACCTGGAACACCCGCTCACGGCCCGGTGGCGGTTCGTCGTAGGCGTACCCGCGCTCGAGCTCCCGCCTGATGGTGGGGTCTCCGTGGTCGGCCTGGGCGAGGTAGGCGACAGCGGCCTCGGCGCCGTGCTCGTCCAGGAGACGCATCGTCCTCGCAGCGGTCGTGCCTTCTTGCAGGGTCACCGTCCGCCAGACCCCGCGCTCGGATAGGCTCCTGTGGGCCTGGGAGGGGTCGATCTCCTCGACCACCGGAGCAGTCGGAGCGGGTGTCCAGTCGATGTGGTCTGTCAGGTCCACGGCCTCACGCAGCAGTTCCTCGACCCCGCCAAGCCCCTGGGCCGCTTCACGCAGGACGGCGTAGGCGTCCGCGGCGGTGGCACGGCCGGTGGCCAGGTCACCACGGAGGCTGATCGCCCGGCCCTGGTGGGCCGTGTGGGCGTCGGCGAGCTGGGCCAATGTCGTCTGCAGTGCCCGCATTCCGCCGCGGAGATCGTGGATGACGGCAGAGAGCTGGTCGGGATCCTCGATGTCGCGCGTGGCCTCGGCGAGCATCCGCAGCGCGGCATGGGCGGACTCGGCATGCTCGGCGGGGTTCGTGGCCATGATCGCTCCCTCCTCGGTGATTGGCCGTGCCCATCAGGTGCACGCGTTCCCTGCCCGGTCCCAGCGGGGTCAGACCCTTCGGCACAGGGGTAGCGCGGCGGCGGTGAATGCTTGCGCTTGCTGGCCGACGAGGCGGCGGGTCTCGCAGGAGGACTGGACGGCGGCCTGCTCGATCGCTGCGATCGCGGCATCGAGCTCGGCGACGGTGGGCGCGGACACCGAGATCAGGCCCGTGTAGCGCAGGACGCCGTGGCCGGCGGTCAGATCGGCTTCCTGCTGGAGCACGTCCTGATACTCGGCGCGCTGGCCGGCGTCCTCGATCTGCCCGATCCGGGCCCGCTGCGCGGCATCGGAGACGTACTCCGTCTTCTTCTTCCGGATGTCGCGGGCGGCCTGGTCGGTGCGCATCGGCGTGCAGATCAGCGACATCGACCGCTGCACGCCGGTGGAGAGCAGCACCGGGGACAGGAACGTCGGATATACCAGCGAGCGCGGCCACTCACTGATCCACAGCACCGCGTGGTAGGCCGAATCCGTGCGCAGGTGGGTCCACGTCTCGGCGACCGCGACCGGGCCCGCTGTGGCCAGCTGTTGCCCGATCTCCCCGTGCCGTTCCAGCGTGGTCGCGACCGAGGGGTCGTAGGCCGAGCGCAGGATCACCGCGACCTCGCCGGAGGTCAGCCACGCCGAGGGTTTGAGCTCGGCCGAGCGCAGGGCCGCGACCAGCGTTGTCATCTCCTGGCGTAGCACCTGGGCTGCCCCGCGCATGCCGCCGCCGGCGGTGCGGATCTGCCGGGCCGCTGATTTCATGTCGAGGCTGAGGCTGATCGTGGAGGCGTGGCGTTCCCCGGCCGGGCCGGCGCGCTCGATGAGCTCGGCGTAGGTCGTCGCCGCCCATGACCCGTCACCGCTGCCGTGGGCGGCCCACCATTCGGCCAGGCCGCTGCCGGAGTCCGGCAGGGTCCGCTCCAGCACTTGCAGCGTCGCGACTCGTCCGGACCGGCACACGGTGGCCAGCACGCGCCCCCAGGCGTCGACCCGGCGTCCCTGTTCGGCCGGGTCGAGCAGGATGAATGCCGGATGCGTGACGGTGCACAGCACCGTGAGTGTGGCCTGGGCGGGGTCGTGGATCATACATGCCCCGGTCTCGGGATCGCTGTACTCGCGCAGGCGCCCCATGTCGCCGGGCAGGGCCAGCGTCCCGGCCGGGCGCGGGGTGACGATGCGGCGCCGGTAGAGCAGCTGCCCGCCCGTGGTCCGCCACAGCCACCAGAACGCGATCGGCAGCCACTCGACGATCGGCCGCCCGCCGAGGGGAATCCAGGTCACGGCAGCGGCCAGCACCCAGATCGGTGCCGAGACCAGCACCCGGATCCCACCCCCGGCATAGAACGCGGTCACCAGGCTGGCCGCGCCGATGCCCAGGGCGATCAGCTGCGACACCGACAGGCCCAGCAGGACTCCACGCCGGGTCAGCCGGGAGAACTTCACCGGATCCAGCTCGGTCGAGGTCTTCTCGTTCGTTGCAGACACCTGTCCTCACTCCTTCCCGGGCTTCGGTGGCGTGCTGGGGTCCTCCGGCGTTGAGCGCGGCTGCGGCGGTGAGGGCCGCGGCGGAGGCGTCGGCTGGTCCGGACCGGACGAAGGACCCGAACCCGGGCTCGAACCCGTGCCGGGGCCGGGGTTCGGGGGCGTCGGAGGTGGCGGGGATGAGGAGGCCGGCTGATCGGCGGAGTCGGCGGCCGTCTCGGCCTGATCGGCGATGGCCTTGCCCGTCTGCGGGCCGGCCTCCGCGGTCTTCTTCACGGCCTCGGCACCGAGGACGACGGCTGCGGCCGGACCGGCAGCGGCAGCCCCGCCACCCGCTCCCGCACCGCCGGCACCCGCACCTTCCGCACCGCCTGCACCGGCGCCGGTGCTTCCCGAGGAGGCCGGGGGCGGGGTGGGCTTCGAGCCGGAGGTCTTGCCGCCCTCGCTGCTGCCGCCGGGCGAGTCGGACTTCTTGTCGTCGAGGACCTGCTTCGGCTCGTTGCCCTGCGACTTGCCCGGCATCGGCACCGGCCGGTTCAAGGCCTGCTTGGCGTCCTGCTCGGAGCCGGCCATCGTGTAGAAGTCGGAGCCGATGAAGGACAGGAACCGATAGCAGATATAGGGGGCAAAGCCCGCCAGCGCCATGAGCACGATTCCGGCCAGCGGGTCGCTGATCGAGGCGATGTCCCCGTCGATCGGTGCCGAGACCTGGGTGACAGCGACCAGCAGGATCACGACGAGGACCAACTTCGAGCAGATCAGCGCGATGACGAACATGGCCCACTTGCCGATCCACCCGCGCGCGTGATCCCAGCTCGCCCCCGAGAACGCCAGCGGCGCCAGGGCGATCGCGACCAGCAGCAATGCCTTCCTGACCAGGAGGGAGAGCCAGACGATCGCGGCGGCGGCGATCGCCATCGCCCCCAGGAAGATCCCCAGGATCGCGGCCACGCCCGGCGCGGTGAGATTGAGCGCGGTCAGGCCCGCGACGAGCACGGCGATCTTGTCGCCCATCGACTCGGTCGTCTCGCCGGCGGCTTGGATGATCCCGACGCAGAGCTGATCGACGATCTCGAGCGCGAGACCGGTCAAACTGATGACGACGAACGACCCGATCACCGATTTCACGAGGCCGAGCGCGGCCCTGCTCAGCGCTGCCGGTTCCCGCCGAATCAGTCCTTGGATGAGCTGGAGGCAGAAGAAGACCAGCATGAGCATCACGCCGATGCCGAAGAGCAGGTTGTAGACCGACACGTACTCCGGACTGGAGACATCGACCAGCGTCGTGGTGTCGAAGACGGTCCACACGGCCTCGAACATCCAGCCGGCCGTTTCACCCAGTGACCTGGCCAGCCAGTCGAATGGCGCGGTGATCAACGAGGCCGCGGCTTCACCGGCGGAATCGCACACATTCGAGATGACGGGAATATCGCACACACCCATCAGGAACCTCCCAGGCGGAAATGGAGATGGGTGGAATCAGACGCTCTGGCCGACATCCCAGAAGAACTGGATCAGAGTCACCGAGGCGCCACAGATCACCGCGGCACCGCAGGAGATGAGAACGCCGAGCTTCCCCCTCCCCGCGAGATGCGGGTTCGAGGAATTGGAGCCGAAGCCCCAGACGATGGCCGAGATGATCAGCGCCAGAACGCTGAGGATGAGACCGATGGTCATCACGGCACCGACGATGGTGCGCAGCTGGGCAATACCCGGAAGGCCGTCGTCATTCGGGGCGATATCGATATTCGCCACGAGCAGTTCCGGGGCCGCGAGAGCGAAGGTCAGGAAGTCGAGCACGAGAGCACTCCTCACACAGAGTTCCCGCATCGAGGCGGGGTTGATGAGCGGAAACGGGGTCGCTCATCAGGTGCCCGCCACCACCCCTGCGAAGTGAGCGCCCCATTGCGCTGCTGCAGAGGTCCCCGCGCGCCGGGTCCGGGGCGAGAGCAATCGAAGGGGTGAAGCCCCGGCGCACGGCGTGACCGATGACTGCAGAGACCGGGTGGGCGCCCAGGTCCGCGGTGCCGGTCCGGCTGAAGTGAGGCGGTGGCCGCCCGACTACGGAGGGCGGCGTCGAAGCGGGCGTGGACGGCGCCCGTGCCCTCAGCGAGAAACGGCTCCGTCCGACGCGATCACTCGTCGATGAGTGAGTTCGCGTTCGGCTGTCTCGGTGGTCCTCCGCCGATCAGGCAACTGGGCGCAGGGGGCAGGGAGCAGGGAGCGGTGGGGAGGGCGAGCCGGTGGACTGCGGCAATGGGTCCCGCCTGGTGGTGTGGGTCAGAGTTGCTCGCCGATGGCGATCAGCCAGTTCATCCACGCGATTCCGCACCCACCCAGTGCCGCGGCGCCGAGGGCGACCAGCACTCCGGTCTTGGCCTTGGAGGCGGCCGCGGCGTGGCCGGTGGCCGCGGCTATGGCCCAGACGACGGCCGAGACGATCAGCATCAGCACCGCGGTGACCAGGATGAACATCAGCAGCGCGCCGATCACGGTCTCGAGGTCGGTGAGGCCGTCGAGCCCACCGAAGTCCGGGGTCACGTTCATCGCCGCACCACCGATGCCAGCGAAGAGTCACGATGCTCCATATCCATATCCGCCAGGTACACCGCCACCACCGACCACGATCCCGCCGAGAGGCGAGTACCGGCTCGCCTGCGGGCAACGTCGTCCCGGCGTGGGCCGGGGACCGGATCTGGTTACATGCCCGGTGGTGGTGGACCCGTGCGGTGCTGGCCTGCGGGAGGAGGCGCCCAGGGGTCGTCGGTGGTTATCGTGCGGGGCCGGGCGGCGTCGAGGTGGGTGCGCCACCGGGTGAGGAGGTCGCGGTCGTCGGCCCAGGCGTCGCCGAGGGTGTCGGCGAAGTCGCGGCGCTGGGCCCACTGCCGGTGTTCCTCGGGACCCCGGGCGCGCAGCCAGGACTTTGCTTCCTCGAGCCGGTCCAGACGGACTCGCAGCAGCCCGGTGACGGCATGGCCCATGTAGTCCGGGGCCGTGCCCGTATCGCGGTGCAGGCGCCAGGCACCGAACAGCCACGCCCGGTCGCGGTTGCGTTCGGTATCGGTGAGCGCGAGGGCGTGCGCGTGCCGCCAGTCCACCTCGCGGCTGGAGCCCAGCCAGGCCAGGCTCTGCGCCAGCTTCGCCGCCTGCCGCAGGTGGTCAGGAAGCGGGTCGTCACGGTGGGTGCGCCACTGGTTGACCAGGTCGTGTTGGAGCCGCGTATAGGTCTCGTCGTCCTCGCTGAGGTCGGCGCTCAGCAGGGCGCGGTCCCGTCTCGCGTACTCGCAGGGGTTGACCGTCTCCAGCCAGGCGTGGGCCTGCAGCACATCGGATAGACGTGCCTCTTCCATGCCTCCGGGTTCCTCGTCTGCCATACCGACCAGGTGCACGAATCAAACACATCGCCACCGATAAGGAAAATGTTAGAATCCATTTAGCGTACCGGCGAATTTCGCCACTGCTAACCCGGCGATAGTAGTTTATTCGCTGACGGTAATGTGTAGGTGGTCGTAATGTCCGCCGGTGATATCCGAGGGGTCGTGCATTCCGCCGCCGTTGTATTCCCGCCATCCTTCGTCGTCGCGCTTGAGCGACCAGATCTTTCCATCCCAGATCAGGTATTCGACGCCGAGAGTTTCGGCATTGTCCTTGACCCAGTTCGTGACATCCCACCCCAGTTGTCGCTGTTCGGGAGTGGGGTGTTGCCCAATGGGATTGCCGAAAGTGATGTCACAGGCCCTGCCCAGTGGATGCTCGGATTTCGTGCCCGGGCGGGGTGAGTAACACGCCCAGCTCGTGTCGGGGAAAGCGTCGAGGGTCTGCTGATAGACATGCAGCATGCGGGCGGTGATCTGCCCGTCGGTGGTGGGATCGTCGACGAGCCGGTTGGGGTCGCCGTCACCGATCGGGTCCGGTTCGCCGCCGGGGCCGCTGCCGTCCTCCTCGCAGCTCTCGTCATCGGGGCCACCGGGAGGGCCGCCCTCGGCCTCGGGCAGGTCGGCTGCGTCATTCTGGTTCAGCCAGGCGGCGGGATCGATGTACTCGCCATCGGTGCCGCCCTCGCGGACTTCGAAGTGCAGGTGCGGGCCGGTGCTGTAGCCGGAGGAACCGACGTCACCGATGTGCTGGCCAGCGCTGACCCGGTCACCGGTCTCCGCGTAGATGCCGTCTTCCCACATGTGCGCGTACGCGGTCGCCACCTGCTGCCCGTTGACGTGGTGCTCGATGACGATGAGCCCGCCGTAGCCGCCAGAGAACGAGGCGACCGTGACGGTGCCGTCGGCGGCGGCGAGGATCGGCGTGCCATCGGGCGCGGAGAAGTCCGTGCCCGTGTGCAGCTTGTATTCCCCGGTGATGGGGTGCTGGCGCATCCCGAACGGGCTGGTCATCACCCAGGTGTCGGCGGGCAGGGGGAACACGACCCGCGAGGTCTCCCCACCGGTTACCGGTGCTGCCACGGCGGCGGCCTCGCCGGTGCCCGTGGTCGAGCCGGTGAGCGTGTCGAGGATCGTCTCGGCGGCGGGTTCGTAGTTCTGGTAGCGGTCGGGGTAGGCGCTGACCTCGACGGCTTGGGCGGCCTCGCCCTTGTCCATGTCTTCCCAGCCGGGGATGTCGAGCAGCCCGCGCGGGGAGCCGCCGTTGGGTCCGTCGGGGCCGCCGAAGAACGCCTGCGACTGGTACTGGGCATCCATCAGCTCGGCGACCGTGCCCCATCCGCTGCCAGGCCGCATCTGGAACAGGCCCAGCGAGTCGTGATCCGATCCGGTGCCGTCGTGGGGGTGGTCCTCGGAGCCGGGGACCGTGGAGTTGGCGAGCATGCGCAGGCTCGACTCGGTCAGGGCGGCCATGAGCGCGATCTGGATGCCGTCGCGGCCGACCCCGTCGATCCCGGAGCCGGTCTCGATGATCGTCGCGGCATGGGTCAGCTGGTCCCGGTTGAGTGCGACCTGCTGGCCGTCGGCGGTGGTAACGGTGAGCTCGTCGGGAACGTCCCCGATGGTGACGCTGCCGTCCGGGTTGACGGTGCAGGTGGTGCCCGCGGCGGGGTTCATCAGCACCGCGACCCCGACCAGGCCCAGCATCGGGGCCAGCAGCACGAGCGCGAGGGCGATGATGAGCAGCTTCTTGACCATGCCGGCTCACCGCAGGGGGTTGTCCAGCTCGGACAGCCGCGCCACATAGCAGCTCGCCTGCCCTGTGTCGTCGGTCTGTGCGCTGGGTGTGGGGGTGGCTGGGGGTGGGCAGACCAGGAAGATCGTGAAGCTCACGGGGTGCTCGCTGGTGACGTCCTCGCCGTTCCAGACGCCGGTGCGGTGGCGGGTGCCCTCGATGGTGATCGCCGTCGCCCCGTCCGGGAGCTGGCCGGGTTGGGCCTGGGCGAGCGCGTCGTCCCAGGCGTCGGGCACATAGGCGGAGGTGATGCTCAGGTGCTGGCGGGTGGCGTACTGGCGCAGATCCGTCCAGGCGTCGCGGCTGGGCAGGTAGGCGGCGACATCGGAGGCGAGTCCGGCCTGCTCGGTGCCGCTCGGGTCGCCGACGTCGAGGATGACCGCCGAGTAGTCCAAGGGCATGAGCCCGGAGGCGGTGTCCCAGGCGAAGAGGGTCTCGGCGACGGTGCGCGCGAAGTCCTCTGGGTCCGCGCTCGGCGGGATCGTCGCCAGCCGTCCGGGTGTCGCCGAAGGGCCCGCCGGTGAGCTCGCCGTCGGGCCCGGCGGCGGGGTGGGGTCATCAGGGGGTTCGGGTCCGAGGATCAGCCCGTAGAGGCCGGTGGCGACCAGGAGCAGTGCGGCGAGGCCGCCGGCGATGAGGGCGATCCTTCGCGCCCGGGTGCGCGGGTCAACAGGTGCGTCGGGGGTCTTCATACCGGCCAGGTGCACCCCGCCCGCCCCGGGGGGTTCAGATGGCGCGCAGGTGCGCCCGCCCGGTCCCGGCGGCCTCGCTGGGCTGTGTGCGCGCGGCGTGCAGCTCCTCGGCGAAGCGGGCGGTGGCCTCGGCGGCGGCGAAGAACGCGTCGAGCTGCTCGTCGGTGAGCCGGGCGGCCAGTTCAGTGGCGTCGTAGTGGTCCCACCAGGTGGCCAGCTGCTCGGTGTTCATCACGAACGAGCGCATCGACCAGCGCGCAGCCGGCTCCTCACCCTCCCCGACATCAGTGTCGGCGTCGTCGGTGGTGGCGTGGCGGACCCGGGCCAGGGCGGCCTGGGCGAGCCGGTCCACATCCTCACTGTCCCCAGCGGCTTCGGGCGGGGGCGTTGTGGCGGCGCGGATGCGCGTGTAGGCGGGGTGGACGGGCCCGCCGGCCTCGATCTGTGTCAGCGCGGCGGCCGCGTCCTGGCGTACCTGCTCCGGCTGGTCGGGGTCGGCGGCGACGTTCTCGAGGTAGCCGATCTTCTCCAGTGTCATGAACGAGGCGCCGCCGGGAATCATCGCGGCGGCCTGCTCCCGTGCCTTGCCGCGAGGCCCCAGTGACGGGGGTGAAAATTTTTCACCCCCGTCAGCTCCCGGCTGATGGTCGCTGCTGAACCGGGTCGCCGCGTCACGGCGCGCGGCGTTCTCGGCCATGAGCGCCTTGATCTCCCGGTACAGGGCCGCGGCCTCACGCGGGTCGAGGTCCTTGTGGAGTTCGTTGTCGTCCTGTTCGGCCAACAGGTGCTCCAGGCGGGTCGAGACGTTCGAGCGCACCCACACGCCCACCGTCCGCCATCCCAGCTGCTTGATCGCCGCGAGCCGGCGCGCCCCGCACACGAGCACCCCGTCCGGGGTGATCGTCGGCGGCTGCAGCAGACCCTTGCGGGCGATCGAGTCCGCGAGCGCGTCGAGGTCGCCGAGATCCCGGCGGTGCCGGTGACCGACGACGATCGACTCGACCGCCCGGTCGAGCACGATTTCCCCCGAGTGCGTGCTCACGCCGGTGCTCCTCCCGGCGCCGACAGCGCGATCGTGAGCACGAGGTCGTCATCGCGCAGCAACACCGGCACGGTCTCGCCGATGAGCAGGCGCAGCAAGATGCCCTTGCCCAGCCCGGTCACGGCGTAGGCCGGGTTCGGGTTGCCGAGCAGGACCTTCAGCAGGGCCGACCACGACTTCTTCGGCAGGTCCAGCAGAGCGCGGGCATGCCGGTCCCGGCGCAGCGCCTCGTAGGCGGTCTGCCTGCTCCCGGCCCGGGCCAGGGCCTGGCACACGTGCTCGATACCGGCCCGGGCTGCCGGTTCGGGCCATTCCAGGCGGATGAACAAGCGGATCGCCTCGTCCATGGCCGCGCTCGCGCTCATCGCCAGATCCGCAAGCGCCGGAGCCGGTTCCTCGGCCTCGTCGCCGAGGTGGTGGTCGGTGACCTGGAAGGCGGGGTGGAAGTCGATGAGCGGGTTGTCCTCGTCGCGGTCGGCGAAGCGTTCGGCGTCATGGAAGACGGAGAACTCGGGGCGGCGGGCCTGGTGGGTGGAGCAGAGCATGCCCTGCCCGCGTTCTTCGGCGACGCAGGTGATGCGCACGGCGTGGGTGACCACCGCCCACGGGTCGCAGGCCTCCCGGGTGGCGCGTTTGCGCATCACCTCGAACGCCGCGGTCACGGCCTCCCAGGGGTCGAGGTGATGCTTCTGGGCCAGGGCCCGGTACTTCTCCGCGGTGAACTGCATCAGCTCCGCGGCGACAGGGTCGTGAATCCATGCCCCCGGCCCGGCCTGGTGGAGCCGGTGCAGGAGCTTCCGCAGTCCCTCGCTGCTCGTGAAGTCCTCACCCCTGGGCCTGTCCTGCTTCGACTGGGTTGTGTGCGTTGTCATGGTCGGCACCTCCTGCAGGACAGGTGCACGCGTGAGCCCAGCGCGGGCGATACCGCTGTCGAGGATGACCCGGGCGTCCATGACCGTGCTCTCTTGCCTCAGCTCATCCCGACCCCGGAGCGGGTAGCACCACGGTCGAGGCCGCCACGCCGGCCGAACGCAGCCACCGGCGGCAGCTTGCGTGCGGCGGCTTTCGTCCGCTCGAGCAGCGGGTCGCGGATGCGGTGGGTCAGCTCGGTGTGCAGATCGATCCCACGCCCGGCGACACGGGAGGTCTGCCGTGACATCAAATCCGACATGCGCACCCACTCCACGCCCCGAGCCCGGTGCTTCTGAGCCTTCTCCACCTCGGCCTTCTCCACCTCGTCGGTCTTCTCGGTGACGCTGGCTTCTTCCACCGCGTCGGGCGTTCCAGCCGACTCCAGCCCCGACTCCGGGCCCGTCTTCGTCTCGTGCGGTTCCCGGGCGCGTTCCTGCTCGTAAGGATCGGGGCCCTCGAGGTCGTCCTGACTGCTCATCGCGGATCTCCTTCCGTCTCTCGTGAGGAGCCGGTCTCTTCCTGCTCCCCGGTGGTATCGGAGAGGTACTCGCGGCCAAGCCAGCGCCCCACCGTGCTCGGATGCACCTCGAGCTCGGCGGCGATACGCCGGTTCGACCACCCCTCAGCACGCAGCGCGGCCGCCCGCTCACGCCGATCCGCCCTGCCCGGGACCTCGCTGCTCGCCGTGCTCTTCGGACCGGCATCCGGTCTCGGAGCTGCTCCCGTCGCGCCGCTGTCGGCTTCGCGGGTGTGCGCGTTGACGGTGGCCGAGGACGGCTCCGGAGGTGCGGGCCGGGGCGGCGAAGGCAGTGCGGGGCCTACCGGAGCGCTGATGCCGTGCGGGCCCGGGGCGGGGTCGGTCGTCTGCGGGGCCGGGGTGTGTGGGCTGCTGGGCTGGGTCGAGCGGATCAGCACGGTCGTCAGGTGGGTGCTCGCCAACAGCGTGACCGGTGGGACCGCGGCGACCACGGCGGCCAGGGCCGCGGGCACGTTCGAGGCTCCTGCGACGACCGCGTGCAGCGCGTTCGCCGTCACCGACACCACCGCGCCGGCGATCAGGAGCGACCACGGGTACCACGCGGTGCGGTGCCCGTCCAGGGCGACCGCGGCGACCGTGGAGACCACGATCAGCCCGTCGACCAGCAGCGGCCATGTCCATGCCTGCTCGGCTGCGATCCCGGAGCGGTGAGCGAGATCCGCCAGCGCCGTGAACGACAGCCAGAACGCACCGGCCGCGATCATGATCGTGCCACCGGCCGCGATCACCACCGGCCATCGACGATCCCTCGACAGCATCGCCATCACAGCCCCCGACCCACCGGTGTTGCGGGCTGAACGGTTCGCCGCCCCGACTGCTCCGGCGGACCATCGGCAGAGGCGTGTCCGTGTGCTGGGCCGGAGACGGTGCGGTAGGCCGATCGCACCGTCCGGGTGACCTCCCGGTCACCGAGCCCAGCGTGTACCGCGGCGTCGGCGAGGACGTGGAGGGCATCCGAGGGGGCGACCCCGTTCTCGGCCAGGCGGCAGGCCGCCCAGAACAGGCCCGCGTTGCGTTCGCCTTCCTGCCGGTTCGCCACCCAGGCTGCCAGCCGCTCGGCATCGGCCTCGCGCCGGAGTCCTGGATGCGCCACCGGCCGGGGTGCGGATCGGGGGTCGAGGAAGTTTCGCAGCGCCTCGGAGTCGATCGTCGACGACGGGCCGGGATTGACCGACTCGACCCGGTAGGAGACCGTCGATCCGGAGATGGACCGCAGCGAGGGCGGGACGATGACGTACCCGCCGTCACCCCGGAAGTCCACACCCGCCCGCCCGGCCTGCCAGGAGCGCTGCTCGACGCCCGGCGCCGCCGGATAGTAGGCGTGCATGCCTCCCGTGGGGGTGCGCACCAGCATCTCCCACCCGGAGACGAGGCCGGCCTGTTGCGCCCGGCGTATCGCCTGATAGCCATCGACGCGCCCGTGTCGGTCGACGTCGACCGTGACCATGCCCGATGCCTGACCGGTGGGGATGCCGATCGAGGCCAGCGGGGCGCGCCGCCACCACGTCTCGACCTGGTCGAGGTCCGTGCTCGCGTCGTGGAACCCACGCGCGGTCATCGGCCGTTTGCCATAGGGCTCGCACGGGAACACCGGCACCCCGCGTCGGGCGAACTCGTGGGCGGCCACCGGCACGCTGTCGGACTCGCGCAGGTTCGCGAGGACCGAGGAGACAGCACCGTGCTCGGCCATCACAGCCCGCGCCCGTCTCCCGCCCTGACTGGCGACCGTGCCGGTTCGGGCAGCGGGTCACGCCGCCTGGCCGGTGAGCGTCCTGGCCGATCAACGGCGGTGTCGCGCCCGGTGCTCTCATGGGTCAGGCCAGGTGGGGTGCCGTCGGTGATCTGAGTGGTCCCAAGCCGATCCAGGATGCTCGTGGCCGTCTTCCGGACACGCTCGCCGGTGGCCTTGACGACCTCGCTCGGGTCAGTCCCGTCGACCCGTGCGGCCCATGTCGCCACGTACGGGATGGTGTAGCCGGTGGTGTCCATGCCGTGCGCGGCGCCGACCATGAGAGCGACGGACTCGGCCTCGACCTCGGCGATACCTCGGTGGGCGATGGCATCCTCGTTCTCGGGGCCGTGCATCAGAGCGTGCCCGAGCTCGTGGGCCAAGGTCTTGACCTGCGCGGCCGGGTCCATGTCCTCCCGGACCGAGACCGTGTGCTCGGTGAAGTTCGTGACCCCGTTCGCCCCGCGAAGCGATGTCGCGTCTGGGGCTCGGACGAGCTCGAATCCCTCTTCGCGCACCTGGGCAGCCAGGCCCTCCCACAGGCCGGCCGGTGCCTCCCCTTCGAGCAATGTCGGCGAAGGAGGTTCGGGGATCGGTGTGCCCTCGGTCTGGGAGACATCCCAGACGTAGGCCGGGCG
This sequence comes from Kocuria sp. 2SI, assembly GCF_005502825.1. Lineage (NCBI taxonomy): Bacteria > Bacillati > Actinomycetota > Actinomycetes > Micrococcales > Micrococcaceae > Kocuria > Kocuria sp. 2SI. The sequence goes on from NZ_SCNB01000020.1 coordinate 45,308, forward strand.
CACGCTGACCATCTTCGACCGGACCACTTCACCCGGACGCGGCTTCTCGCCGCGCTCCAATCGCCGCCAGGACTCCGGGTCCGATGGAGTCGAGGAGGCGAACCGGGCCTTGACAGGTGCGTAGATCTGATAGCCAGCCTGCCCACGCTGGACATGGCGTCCCAGCTGCTCCCACTGCCGATACCCGGCTACATAGGAAGGCAGCGGTTCGGGAACCCTGCCCTGTTCGAACGCTTCCAGGTGTTGGGCGAAGATCAGGAGCGTGTTGTTGAAGGACCGCGACCGGAACCGTGCAGCGAACCGCAGTGCTCGCGCCCAGTCCTCGCCGGTCACCAACTGCTCGACGGCGCCGGTCAGACGCTCGTGCAGTGCCTCGAGCTTCTCCTCCCGTGCAGCCCGGGTGTCCTCTCTCGTCGCCATCGGGGCCTCCCTCCGCCGGAAGCCGTCCCGGTCTGGGACAGCCATGCGATAGCGAGGTGCGCCAGGACTACCTGTGGTGGCCGAACTGTTCAGCCGATCTGCGGTTCAGGATCTCTGAAACCGGTGGTACTCCCGGCGTGGACGTTTTGTTATAGCAACCCTTCGAGGCCGTCAGGGAGATACCCTTCGTCTATGTGAGTAGATCGCCCGCAATCATGAGAGGAATGCCGTCATCACGCCGCCGTGTCGACTTGACGGCGATAGTCGCGTGGCGCTAGCCCGGTTGCTCGACGGAACATCAACGCGGCATGCCCGCGGTCACGCCATCCCACTCGATAAGCGATATCGCCGATCGGTAGATCCGTCGTGCGCAGGAGCCTGGCCATCTCTTTAATCCGTTGGCGGGATTGAAACGCCAAAGGCGTCATGCCGTATGCGTCGAGGAACACTCTGTGTGCTTGTGCCGGGGACAAGTGCACTTTGGCGGCGAGTTCAGCGACGGTCCAATGTTCGAACATCTCCGTCTCAAGCACCTCGCGGATGTGCTGTGCCTCCGTCCGCGTGGGTCGGAACCGTCGCCGAAACATTGGTGCCGGCGCGGCTTGGAGCCTGGTCCCTTCAAGATCCGCCAGGTCCAGAGCGAAGAATGGTGTTAGGACATCAAATATCGACGCGAGGTACGCCTGCATTCGAAAGAAACCCTTTACGGGGCCTTCACAGCTGAGTGTGGGTAGCGGTCTTCCGCCAGGGGCGATGACCGCCTGCGGCGAGCAGGGCCCGTAACCGGTAGTTGTCGAAGTTACGGAAGCCGCGGGCGACGC
>NZ_SCNB01000021.1:0-44902 GCF_005502825.1 Kocuria sp. 2SI
CTGAACCCACGCCCCGACCGGAACACCCCCACGGCCTCGACGGAGAAAACGAACCCATACGAAAAAAGCCTGAGCCGCGACATCGTCTGTCAACGATGTCGCGACTCAGGACAAGAAGTGCCCCGGGAGGGATTCGAACCCCCGACCAAGAGATTAGAAGGCTCCTGCTCTATCCCCTGAGCTACCGAGGCGGGCGCGGAACAGCTTATCGAACAGCTCGCGCCGACCGTGCACCCTGCCTCCACAGCAACAAGATCCGGGCTTGTGCCTGCAGATGCCCCCAGATGCGTCGGCGCCGCCGCCGGGGGCGGGGCATGGCGGTCCAGTCTGAGCGGACTCCGGGGCGCTGCCCGCACGAGCAGGCTCCGGCGACCATCGGCCGAGCGGCTCGTCTCGGCCCTCACCATCAGGAGTTGCCATGTTCGACACCCTCACGGTCCGCGGCTTCGCCGCCACCAAGCCCGATCTCCGCAATCTTCCCGACGGCACTCCGGTGGCGTCGTTCCGCCTGGCCTCGACCCCGCGGCGCTTCGACACCGAGTCGAACTCCTGGGTCGATGTGGGCCCCACCAACTGGTACACCGTGACCTGCTTCCGGCGGCTGGCGGCGAATGCGGCGTCGTCGCTGAAGGTCGGCGACGCCGTGCTCGTGATGGGCCGGCTGCGCCTTCGGCCCTGGACCACCAAGGAGGGGCAGGAGCGGCTGACCGTCGAGATCGACGCGACGGCCCTGGGCCCGGACCTGGCGCTGGGCACTGCCACCTACAAGCGCTCCGGTGCCGGTTCCGACAGCTCGCGCGGCGAGGGCTCGGACGCCTCGCAGCACAGCGACGACTGGGGCGACGGGTCCCGCTCGGTCGACCCCATGACCGGCGAGATCCTCGACGACGGGAACGACGAGCACGACGGCCGCGACGGCTCCGGCTCCGATGCCGGGGGCAGCTCCGAGGACGCGCATTCGTGGGAGGGCGATCCGCAGGAGCTGCTGGCCGGTGCCGGGCAGGGATCCTCCTCCTGAGTCGGTGTGCGGACAGCAGGTCCGTGCCGGGTCTGCAGGGCGCTCGCGGCGCCTCCCGCTTGGGTGCTCTCAGGGGCAGGGGAGGCGCCGCCGGGGTGCGGAGCCCGGCCGAGGGGACTGGACCCTGGGCAGATGCTCAGGCGGTGTGGCTCCGGCTGGCGTCCCCGACGGGTAACCTGAGGGCCATGGCTGAATTCATCTACACCATGAACAAGGCCCGCAAGAAGGTGGGCGACAAGGTCATCCTCGATGACGTCACGATGTCGTTCTACCCAGGCGCCAAGATCGGTGTCGTGGGTCCCAACGGCGCGGGCAAGTCCACCATCCTCAAGATCATGGCGGGGCTCGACGAGCCCTCCAACGGCGAGGCCCGTCTCTCACCCGGCTACTCCGTGGGCATCCTCCAGCAAGAGCCCCCGCTGAACGAGGACAAGACCGTCCTCGGCAACGTGGAGGAGGGCGTCGGCGAGATCAAGGCCAAGCTCGACCGCTTCAACGCCATCTCCGAGGAGATGGCCCAGCCGGACGCGGACTTCGACGCCCTCATGGAGGAGATGGGATCCCTCCAGACGGACATCGACGCCGCGAACGCCTGGGATCTCGACTCCCAGCTGGCCCAGGCCATGGACGCCCTGCAGTGCCCTCCCGGCGACGCCGACGTGAAGAACCTCTCCGGAGGTGAGCGCCGCCGCGTGGCGCTGTGCAAGCTGCTGCTGGAGAAGCCCGACCTGCTGCTGCTGGACGAGCCCACCAACCACCTGGACGCCGAGTCCGTGCTGTGGCTCGAGCAGCATCTGGCCGCCTACCACGGCGCCGTGCTGGCCGTGACCCACGACCGCTACTTCCTGGATCACGTGGCGGAATGGATCTGCGAGGTCGACCGCGGCCGCCTGTACCCCTACGAGGGCAACTACTCCACCTACCTGGACACCAAGGCCAAGCGCATGGAGGTCCAGGGCAAGAAGGACGCCAAGCAGGCAAAGCGCCTCAAGGACGAGCTCGAGTGGGTGCGCTCCAACGCCAAGGGCCGCCAGACCAAGTCCAAGTCGCGTCTGGCGCGCTACGAGGAGATGGCCGCCGAGGCCGAGAAGACCCGGAAGCTGGACTTCGAGGAGATCCAGATCCCGCCCGGACCGCGTCTGGGCAACCTGGTCATCGAGGCCAAGGACCTGCAGAAGGGCTTCGGCGACCGCTCGCTGATCTCGGATCTGTCCTTCACCCTGCCCCGCAACGGCATCGTCGGCGTGATCGGCCCCAACGGCGTCGGCAAGTCCACGCTGTTCAAGACCATCGTGGGCAAGGAGCCGATCGACGGCGGCGAGCTGCGCATCGGCGACTCCGTGAAGATCTCCTACGTGGATCAGAATCGCGAGAACATCGACTCCGAGAAGTCGCTGTGGGAGGTCGTCTCCGACGGCCTGGACTACATCCACGTCGGCCAGGTCGAGATGCCCTCGCGCGCCTACGTCTCCGCGTTCGGCTTCAAGGGCCCGGACCAGCAGAAGAAGGCCGGCGTCCTCTCCGGCGGTGAGCGCAACCGCCTGAACCTGGCGCTGACCCTCAAGCAGGGAGGCAACCTCCTGCTGCTGGATGAGCCCACCAACGACCTCGATGTCGAGACCCTGGGCTCTCTGGAGAACGCGCTGCTCGACTTCCCGGGCTGCGCCGTGGTCATCTCCCACGACCGCTGGTTCCTGGACCGGGTGGCCACCCACATCCTGGCGTGGGAGGGCACCGAGGAGAACCCGGACAACTGGTACTGGTTCGAGGGCAACTTCGAGTCCTACGAGGAGAACAAGATCGAGCGCCTCGGCGAGGAGGCAGCCCGCCCGGGCCGCATGACCCACCGCCGTCTCACGCGCGACTGAGCTGCTCTGCCGCGGCCCTCGCACCGCGCCTCGAGGGCCCGTCGTCATCCTGCACCGGATGACGACGGGCCCTCGTCATCATGTGCGCTGGTTCGGATCAGCCGCGGCACCGCCCCTGGCTCGGGCGCCCTGCAGAGCCTCGCGAGCCAGGAAGGCAAGCTGGGCGGTCTTGTCCGGAAGCCGGATGTGCGTGCCGAGCTCGAAGCCGGTGCGCTGCATCCTCCGCACCGCTCGCCAGTTCGAGGCATCGGGCTCGGCGACCACGCGCCGGGTAGCGGGGTCGGCGAAGAGGAACTGCGCCAGCGACTCCGCCAGGGCAGAGGTCAATCCGGGCTGCGGCCGCCGGGCCGGGGCGAGCAGCAGGTGCATGCCCAAATCCCCGGCCCGCGGCAGATAGGCCCCGCCGATGGGGTCGGCGTGCGGCTGATAGGTCTGCAGCAGCCCCAGGGGGCGGTCCTCGAGCTCGAGGACCCAGGCGTGGTGGCTGTCGGAGGCTGCGATCTCGGCGTAGATCGCCGAGACCGTCTCCGCGTCCAGTCCTCCCATGCCCCAGAAGACGGCGCGCGGTGAGCTGACCCAGCCGTGCAGCAGCTCGGCATCGGCCAGGGGATCCACCGGTCGCAGGCTCAGCAGGGGAGCGTCGGGGCCGAACCCGGGGGCACCGGTGGACTCCTCTGCGGAAGCGCCGACCGGAGCCTCGGACGTGACCTGCGCGGCAGGACGGCGCAGGTGCAGGCCTCCCAGCGGGTGCGGACGGTCAGTGGACGCCGGAGCCCCAGGCGGCACCCACGGCAGCGCCTGATCGATCTCGCCTGCCGCCCACCGATCGAGCGGTCGCGAGCCCAGCTGGCCGCGGTCCACGGGGTCCGGGGTGATCCATGCCGAGGCGGCCGGGTGCGCCAGATCCCACAGCACCCGCGCCGAGGGCACACGAGCGCAGCCTGCGCCCAGGCCCGGCAGCACGCCTGCGGCCAGCAGCGCATCGGAATCCCCGCCGACGGGCACGGGAGCGAAGGGCAGCAGCTGGTCGCAGGCCCTCCACGGGGCGAAGGCGTGCTGCACTCCCCACGGGGAGCCGGACGGCCCGTCCAGCTGCGCCGCGAGCTCCTCGAGCGCCGCCTCGGCGCAGGGGCCGGGATCCAGCCCCAGCCCCGGGCCGAGGGTGACGATCGACTCGAGGGCCAGCCCCACCCGAGGGGTGGTCCCGAGCAGGGGATCCCACAGGGGCGGCAGGCCCGTGGCGCCGCGCAGCGGCTCGAGCGCCGGATGGCCCGCGAGGTGCCGGGCCAGCAGATCCCGCCACTGGGCCGCGTGCGCGGCGACGACGGAGTCCGCGGCCATCTCCCCGTCCCACTCGAGCAGCTCCTGGCGCAGGGCCTCGACCTCCGATCCTGCAACGGGACTGGACGAGCCGGCGGTGCGATCCGCGCAGGGGCCGGCGGCGGGATCGACGGTCCCGCCGGCGTCGTCGTCGGAGTCCTTCTGCGCGTCAGCCGGAGCGAGCAGCGCGTGCACCAGACCCAGCAGGGACGACGAGCGCGTGTCCAGCTGGGCGCTGAGCAGGTCCTCCGCCGAGATCGCACCGCTGTCCGCGAGCGCCTGGCGCAGCAGGTGCTCTGCGCGCCGGGCGCGATGGGGAGGGGCGCACCCCAGGACGGATCCGGCCGCGATGGGATCCGGGGGCCGCTGATTGGCGCGGACGAGCAGGTCGTCGACGTCGCGGGGCTCGGGCAGCGGGCGCGAGGCCGCACCGATCACGGCGTGCACGCACCTGCCCCTCGTGTCGGCCGCGACCAGGTCGTTGACGGGCACCGCCCAGCCCTGTGCCGCGGCCAGGACATCGGCAGCGGTGCCGGCGCCGAGCAGAGTGCGGCAGGCGCTGAGGGCCGTGGCCGCAGAGCTTGGCGACAGCTGCTCGGCTGCCGTGCGCACGACCAGCACGGACGCGGTGCCGCCCTCGGGCAGGTCCGACAGTGCAGCCTCTCGCTCGCTGCTGCCGGGCAGGACCCGACCCTGGCGGCAGCGACGAATCACGCGCAGTGCGCCGGTGCTGTCCCGGAACCCGGACTCGATGAGAGGCTCACCGGTCTGCTGCTGGACCAGCTGCCCGCCACAGCGCACCACGGTGATCTCGGCGAGCTGCTCCGTCACGGCCATCGAGGCGGTGATCGCCCATGCCGCTGATTCCGTGCGCCCGAAGTGGGGGGCGCCCGGCAGGCCCACCAGCGCCAAGCCCCGAACGCGCACACCGGGGCACGACAGGCACACCGGCTGGTAGGGCCCAGACTCCTCGACGATCCGGTGCGGGTCGGCCGCGATCATCGGGGCGCCGGAGGCGCTGAGCCGCCCCGGCACCAGCCACGCATTGGATCCGGCCGTGCGGGGGCTCTCCGCGTCCAGGGCGTCGAGCCACTGCGCTCCGAGCTGCCGGCGCACCCGGTGGCGCCACAGCTGCTCCGGCAGACTTCCCGCCAGCAGATGAACGTCCAGGTGCACCGCGATCGGCGTCCACGGCTGCCAGGGCCGGGGCGGACGATGACCGAGGCCCAGGGACTGCACCTCGGCGCTTGCTGCCCAGGCCTGCGACAGCTGCGAGCTGACCCCGCGCGCGTAGCCGGCCAGGAACACGCGGTCCTGAGACCCGGCGGCCTCCCACCAGGACCGCGCCGTCTCCTCGATGCCGAGGGCGGCGCTGAGATGGTCGCCGTCGTCGTGCTCCGGGCCCAGCAGATGCCCGCTGCGGGATTCGGCCCGGGTGCGCAGGACCTCCAGCTGCCACACCCGGTCGCGGGCGGTCACGGCCCCGTGACCGAAGGCCAGCGCCTCGAGGTCGCGCGCCTGGACGTGCGGCACGCCGTGCGGGTCGCGGAACACGGCCCACCCGTCGCCGGAGAGCTCGCAGCCGTGCGGATCCGGATCGGTCATGGGCGGCTCGCCGCCTCGTCCCGGCACTCGACCTCGACGCCGGCCGGACTTCCGATCTCGTCCGAGGTGGGGCCGACGCCGCGGAACTGCGCCAGCGGATTGCGGATCCGCCCCACGAGGATCTGGGAGCCCAACGGGTCCGTGAGGCTCACCATGGACTGCGGGTCGCGCAGCTGGAGGCGGTTGAGGCACGAGTGGGCGAAGTCTTCGCGGAAGAGATCGTGACCGCGCCACAGCTCGGGATGGGCCGCACGGTGCTCGTCGAGCACCTCGGCGGCCGCGCCCCAGAACCGCTGCTCGTCCAGAACGCCGTCGGCGTGCAGCAGCGCACCCAGGTGACGCAGCACCCCGTCCAGGACGTCGGTGTGCACGGACAGCTCCTGGGACTCCGGCTCGATCAGGGTGCGGATGCGCTCGATCTGCGGAGGCAGGGGCTGATCATCCATCACGGCGATCTCCTCGCCGAGGTCCTTCCAGAACGCGCCGACCGGCAGGCCGTCCTGCAGGCGCAGGATCACGTTCTCGCCGTGGGGCATCAGCGCGATCGAGCGCGAGAGCACGAGATGCGCGACGGGCAGCAGGTAGACCTTCAGCAGAGCACGGATCCACGTGTCGGCATCGACCCCGCTGCGCTCGATCCAGGCGCGCGCCAGCGGCACGCCGTCGCGATCGGTGTGCAGGACCCCGGCGAGGCTGGCGGCCTGCTCCCCGGGGGCCAGCCGAGCGACCGGGGATTCCCGCCACAGCGCGGCCAGCTGCTTGGTGTGATCGCTGCGCAGCCCCGAGCGGTGCTGGGCATCGCCCACCCATCCCACGGCGCTGCGCTCGCGCAGGACCTCCACGCCGCACTCCCTGAGGACGGGGTCGGCCGAGACGATGTCGTCGAGCCAGTCGCTGATGGCGGGCATGGCCTCCATGTAGGCCGGCGAGAGCCCGCGCAGGAAGCCCATCGAGTGCACGCCCAGCGCGGTCTTGGCGTAGTCGCGGGCCGGATCGTCCATGTCCAGGAAGGTCCGCACGGACTGCTGGGCGCGCCAGCGGTGCTCGCTGGGGCCCACCAGGATCAGATCCCGGCTCAGGACGTCCGGCAGCATGCCGGGCAGGATGCGGTGCTCCCACTGCCAGGGGTGCAGGGGGATCGGCGTGTAGTCCTGCGGGTCCTCGCCCGCCTCCCGCACGGCAGCGCGGAAGCGCTCCTCCTCCGGGTCCAGCAGGTGAAGCTCCATGTGCTCGCGGTCGTCCATCTCGCGGCCGAGCGAGAGGACGCAGCCGCTGCGGCGGGCGGCGAGCCACACCAGCGGGGTCGGCTCCGTGGCCTCGGGCGCCCACCGCTCCTGCTGGGCGGCGCCGAAGCCGATCCGGCCGGAGCTGGCGACGAATCCGGGGTGGCCCTCGTGCAGATGCTGCTCGACGAGCTTCAGGGGGCTCCCGGCGAGCTCGCGTGAGCTCGGTGCGGGTCGGGCCTGACGCCGGGCGGAGGTGAGCTGTGTGGCGGAGAGGTCCTCCAGGTACAGCGGCAGCACCCGGTCGGTGAGCTCGAGGACCTCGCGCAGATCCAGGATCGCCTGCTGGGCGTCGAGATCGCGAGGCGCTGAGCCGGGGCGGCCATCGTCGTCCAGGCGCTGGATCGACGACGGATCCACTCGCCAGTGCTCCATCGGGTGGCGGCTCGCGCGGAAGCGCCAGCGCGGCGTGCCGGTGTGATCGTCCACGACCCAACCCCCCGCCTCCGGACGCGGCGCGAGGATGCGCTCGTGGGCGAACTCCGCGAACAGCTTGGCCAGGGTGAGCCGCTGCAGCTGCTCGGCGCCCTCGGCATCCAGGTTCGGGGCAGGCGTGGGTCCGGCGGAGCTCGCGGTCTCGGCTCCGGTCAGGGCGGTCTCGGTCATCGGGGATCCTCCTCGCTTGCGGGATCGACGGTCAGGGTGCCGGCCGACGGGCGCTCGGAAGCCGTGGTGCACTCGGACGTCTCGGGCGCTGCGTCGGCCGCGGTGCGCTCGCGCACGGACAGGCAGGCGGTCTTCTCCGGCAGCTCGAGGGGTCCGAGCTCTCGGAAGCCGGCGCTGCGGTTCACGGCGCGGATCGCATGGTTGGTCTCGTCCGGCTCCACGACGACGCGCTGGACGGACGGGTCGCTGAACAGCAGCCGCAGGGCCGCCGCCATGACGGCCGAGGACGTCCCGGGCACCGGATCCTGGGCCGGGACCATGAAGAAGTGCAGCCCGACGTCGCCGTCGCGCACGCACCAGTGCTCGGCCAGCGGGCTGCGTGCGGGGTCGTAGGTCTCCACGAAGCCGCGCCGCACCGGATGCTCGGGATCCGAGGCCACGATCTCCTCGACGAGCCAGGCATCCGTGTCATCGGCGCGCTCGATCGCCTCGAAGACCTCTCGGATCCGCTCGGGGCTTGCGCCGACGAGATCCCAGGCCCTGGCCCGAGGCCGGCTCAGCCACTCGTGCAGCGCGGCGCCGTCGCGCTGCGGGTCCACCGGACGAAGCATGAAGCGGCGCCCGTCGATCTCGGCGCAGAACGGCTGGGCCTCGGCGGTGCGGGGGCCCCAGTGCTGCTGGGGCAGGCGGCCGAAGCTCTGGAACATGGTCCGCGCTCCGTCCGATACGGCTGCCGACCGGTGACGTGGCCCAGGACGATCGCATTGCGCAGCGCGCCCATGCCGAGATCCGGGGCGGTCAGGGCGTGGGTGTGCTCGGTGTGGTTGAGCACGTGCAGGGTGCCGTCGGAGCTGGCTCGGTGCCATCGGTCCGGGCTCAGGCGTCCTGCTCCGTCCAGGCTGAGCTGAGCGCGCACGGGCTCCAGCCACGGCAGGGGAGCAGGGACGTAGCCGGTGCCGGCCACGACCGCGTCCGTCACGGTCTCGCGGCTGCGCCCGGTCTCGATCGAGCGCCAGGTCAGCAGCGTCCGGGTGTCGTGCGGGGCGGCGGCCACCAGCTCGGTCGCAGCCAGAAGACGCACCGGGGCACGCCCGCCGGCCGCGCGGCGGACGTGCAGCGCCTCGTAGATGCGGGTGATCGTCTCTGCCGAGATGCCGCGGTGCAGCTGCGGCTGGGCGCGGTTGATCGCATCCCGCTGATCCTCCGGAAGGCCCCGGAAGTGATCCAGGTATTCGGGGGAGGTCAGCTCGAGCGAGAGCTCGGAGTACTCCATGGGGTAGAAGCGCGGGGAGCGGGTCACCCAGTCCACGGCCGGGCCGTGGGGATCCTCGAGCAGGTCGACGACGACCTCTGCGGCCGACTGCCCCGATCCCAGCACGGTGACATGATCCTGCCCGTGCAGCCGGTCCTGGTGGGCCAGGTAGTCGCCGGCGTGCAGGACCGCATCGCCCGCAGGATCCAGCGCCTTCGGCTGGGTGGGGATCTTGCCGGCCCCGACCACGAGGTGGCGGGTCCACCAGAGCTGCTCGAGACCGTCGTCGTCGCGGGAGCGGACCTGCCAGGCCCCGGAGCCGGAAGGGCGACGGACCTCGAGGACGTCCTGGCCCCAGTGCAGTCCCGGGAGGCGGGAGGCGGCCCAGCGGCAGTACGCGTTGTAGTCGCGTCGCAGCGGATAGAAGGACTCGCGCACGTAGAAGGAGTAGAGCTGCCCCGTCTCCTTGAGCCAGTTCAGGAACGAGTGCTCGGAGGTGGGATCGGCCATGGTCACCAGGTCCGCCAGGAAGGGGACCTGCAGCGTCGCGTCCTCGAAGAGCAGCCCGGGATGCCAGTCGAAGCCAGGTCTGCGGTCCAGGAAGGCGGCGCGCACGTCCGGCAGGGGATCGGCCAGGCAGGCCAGCCCCAGGCCGAAAGGCCCGAGGCCCACGCACAGCAGGTCCAGCGGCTCGTCTGCGGAGCCCGTCTCGGCGGTGGAGCGCATGGTCATCGGATCCTCTCTGCGGTCTGGGCCATGTCGGGATGCGGCTGCGCAGCGCGCTCGACGAGCACGGCCTCCCCGGCCCGGTGGACGTCGTCCAGGACGGCGCGCAGGTCACTGAGCTGCGCGGCGGGGTTCAGCAGAGTGAGCTTGAGGCAGCGCTGACCATCGACCACGGTCTCGGCGACCGTGGAGGAGGCCTCGTCCCACACTCGGCGCCGCACTGGGCGCACGAGAGCCTGCGGGGCCGAGCCGTCCAGGGGCAGCCAGCGGAACAGCACCGTGGACAGCGACGGCTGCGCGATCAGCTCGAAGCGCGGATCGGCCGTGATCTCCCGGGCCGTCTCCTGGGCCAGGGCGCAGCAGCGATCGAAGAGCTCGCCGATCCGCTCCGGGCCCATGGCGCGCAGGGTCGTCCACAGCTCGAGCGCATCGAAGCGCCGTGTGGTCTGCAGGGAGCGGTCCACCTGGTTGGGCTCCGGGGTGTCGGCCGGATTCAGGTAGTCGGCGTGATGCGTGCAGTGCCGCAGCGTGCGGGGATCGCGCACGATCACGGCCGAGCAGGACACCGGCTGGAACCAGGACTTGTGGAAGTCGATGGTCACCGAATCGGCCTGCTCGATGCCCGCCAGGCGCTCCCGCTGAGTCGTCGAGGCCAGCAGGCCGCCGCCGTAGGCGGCGTCGACGTGCAGCCAGGTCCCGGCCTCGGCGCACAGCTGGGCGATCCGCTCGAGCGGGTCGATGGCACCGCGGTCCGTGGTCCCGGCGGTCGCCACGACGGCGGCCGGGACCAGGCCCTGGGCGCGCAGATCCTCCAGTGCGAGCTCGAGGGCCTCGGGAAGCATGCGGCCGTCGTCGTCGACGGGCACCTGGACCACGGCATCGTCGTCCAGGCCCAGGATGTGCGCTGCGGTGAGCACCGAGAAGTGGCTCTGCTCGGAGGCCAGCAGCCGCAGCCGAGCCGCGCGCACGGGCCGGGGCTCGGCTCGCGGGGTCGCCCCGGAGCGCTCGGGCGCCTCGTCCCGGGCAAGCATGAGCGCCTGCAGGGTCGAGGTCGTGCCGCCGGGGGTGAACATGCCGTCGGCGCCGTCGGAGAAGCCGATGCGCTGCGCGGTCCAGGCCAGCAGCCGCCGCTCGATCAGGGTGGCCGAGGTCGACTGGTCCCAGGTGTCCACCGAGGTGTTCACGATCGCGGCCATGGTCTCGGCAGCCACGGCGGGCACGGCCACCGGGCAGTTGAGGTGGGCGGCAGTGCGCGGCAGATGGAACCACACGGCGTGGCGCAGCCAGAGCTCGTCGAGCTCGCCGAGCGCCGAGTCGAGATCCCCGAGCGGCCGGTCGAGGTCGATCGGGTCGATCAGGGCGGCGAGGTCGTCGAATCCGGCGGGGGAGTGCGCCGCGCCTGCCTCGGCGAGACGGGCCGAGGAGGTGCGCGCAGCGGAGGCGACGGCTTCGCGCAGCTGCGGGGCCGTGGCAGCGGCGAGCAGCTCGCGCTGCGCGGATGCCGGGACGGCCGGGGGCCGGCAGATTGTGGAATCGGCGGGATCGGGGGCTGGGGGCATGGAGCAGACTGCCTTTCGCCGTGGTCCTCGAGGGGACCGGTGGGACACGGGTCGTCACGATCGGGGGACACGGGGTGTTCCTCCGGCCGCAACGAATAGTGAGGTTAGCCTAATCTTCCTGAGTGGCCGCTCACTGCGAGCTGGCCGAACCGGCAGAACCCAGCGGGAGAGGGAGCATGGCGAGGATAGAGAGTGCCGTGGTGCGTGCCATGGGGTCGATGGAGACCAAGCTCACAGTTCTGGGGCGGGAGGAGATCGCGCCGTCGTACCTGCGGCTGGAGCTGGATGACGGCGGACTGCTGGCCCGCAGGGCCCCGCACCCGACCATGTGGCTGCGGCTGTGGTTCGCCGAGGGGAGGCCGGGACCACCAGCGGGCCTACACCCTGGTGGATCCCGATGTCGACGCCGGCCGGTTCAGCCTGGAGTTCGCCATGCACGAGGGCGCGGCCAGCGACTGGGCGCGCGAGTGCCGTCCCGGCGACACGATCCGAGCGTCGCTGCTGGGCAGCAAGCCGCCCTGGGCGCCCCGCGGTCGTCGCGCGCGGAAGGCCGTGGACCCAGACGTCCCGTTCAGCGGTCGGACGATCGTCATCGGCGACTCGGCAGCGCTGCCCGCGATGAACTCGCTGCTCGAATCGCTGGGCGAGGCTCCGGCAGAGGTCTGGCTCGAGCACAGGCTGCCCGAGGACCGGCAGCTGCCGCTGCACCTGGGGCCGAATGCGGAAGGCCACAGGGTGCACCGCAGCGACGAGAGCACCGGGGTGCGCGCCGTCCTGGAGAGCCGCTGGTCGCAGCAGCCGCCGAGCCCGCAGGATCGCTACTGGATCGCGCTCGAGGCCCGCGACACCCGTGGAGTGTCGTCGATGCTGCGCGCTCACGGCATGGGCCGCGAGGCGATCGAGGCCACGGCATATTGGAGGAGCGCATGAGCCGGGCGAGGACCGCGAGCACCCCGAGGGCCTCCGTCGCGCGGCCGCACGTGGCCGCAGGGCTGTGGAGCCTGCTCTGGGCGCTGTACACCACCCAGTTCATCGGGGCGTCGTTCATCAGCACCGGCCTCACCGGGATCCTGCGCAGCGGCGGGGTGGACCTGGCGATGCTGGGCCTGCTCCAGCTGCTCGGGCTGATCTGGCCGCTGAAGATCCTGTGGGCGCCGCTCGTGGACCGCTGGAGCCCCGCACGGGCGGCGGGCCATCATCGAGCCTGGCTGATCCTGCTGCAGTCGCTGATGGCCCTCAGCCTCCTGGGCCTGGCGCTGATCGGCGACCCGGTCGCCCGGCTGGGCCCGGTGGCCGTGCTCGCCGGGCTGTTCGTGCTGTTCTCCGCCACGCAGGACATCGCCGCCGACGCGCTGTCCGTGCGTCAGCTGCCCGAGGACAGGCACGACGACGGCGCCGGTGTCCAGGTGGCCGCCAGCTACGTCGGCACGGTGATCGGCGGCGGGCTGGCGCTGGTCGTGCACGACCAGTGGGGCTGGCGCGCGGCCGTCGTGCTGCTGGTGCTGTGCACCGCTGCGGCCATGATCCCCGTGCTGCGCTGCCGGGAGCCGGAGCGCGAGGACCTCGCGCACGTCCGGTTGCGCCTGCGCGATGTCGTGGGCGTGCTGGCACAGCCGGGAGCCCGGCTGTGGGGCCTGGGCGCCATCCCGCTGGTGGCCATGGGCTCGGCGGGCATGTGGTCGCTGGTGACCCCCATCCTCACCGACGCCGGCTGGTCGCTGAGCCGGATCGGGCTCACCACCTCCGTGCTGGCCTCTATCCCGGCCCTGGGTGCCGGCCTGCTGGCCGGGCGCCTGATGGGCCGATGGGGACGGGCTCCGATCATGGGTCTGGGGGCGGGCGTCCAGCTGCTGGGCGGTCTTCTCCTGCTGCCGCTCGTGCTGGGCTCAGGCGCCTCCGTGACCGAGGGGGCGGCAGCCGTCCTCGGCGCCTGCCTGATCCTGGCGGGCTACACCGTGGCGAACACCGGCATGTACGCCGTCAACCTGGATCTCTCGCGCCCTGACCATGCCGGGACCGACTTCACGCTGCTGAGCAGCCTCAACATGCTCGCCGGGACGATCGGGGCCTGGGCCGGACTCACGGTCGCGGCGTTCACCGGCTACCCGATCTCCCTGCTCCTCGGCCTGGTCGTGGCCGCCGCCGGGATCCTCACCGCACAGCGGCATCAGCGGGTCTGGGGTCGAGCGGCAGCCCGCGGCTGAGCTCCCGTCTCCGGTAGGGGAATCGACGCAGGTTCCGAGCGGATGCTGCCAGCCGAGTCGCGGCTGGCAGCATCCGCCCCTTCCGCAGCCCTCGTCCTCAGTCCGCGAACTCGGGCAGTCGCATCATGCCCTCCTGCATGGTGGTGGCCACCAGGTTCCCGTCGCGGTCGAACATGCGGCCCTCACCGAGCGCGCGGGCTCCGGAGGCCGACGGGGAGCTCTGCACGTAGAGCAGCCATTCGTCGGCGCGAGCCGGGCGATGCCACCACATGGCGTGATCCAGCGAGGCCACGGACATGCCCTTCTGGGTCCACACCCTGCCGTGGCGGCGCAGCGCGGGCTCGAGCATCACGTAGTCGGAGACGTAGGCCAGTGCGGCATGGTGCAACTGAGGGTCATCGGGCAGGCGGCTGTGGGTGCGCACCCACACGGCGTTGAACGGCTGGCGATCCTCGTCCGGGGCCAGGTAGATCGGCTGGGTGATGTAGCGGATGTCGAACGGGCGCTCGATCACCGAGCGGGCCGCCGACAGCGGCACGCCCTCCAGCAGCGTCTCGGCGGTGGGCAGGGACTCCGGATCCGGCATGCCCTGCGGCATCCGGTCCTGGTGCTCCAGGCCCTCGGCGGGCTCCTGGAACGAGCAGATCCCGGAGAAGATCGTGCTGCCGGACTGGTAGGCATGCACGCGCCGGGTGGAGAACGAGCGGCCGTCGCGCATGCGCTCCACACCGAACGTGATCGGCTCGTCGATGTCTCCGGCGCGCAGGAAGTAGGCGTGCATCGAGTGGATGCGCCGCGACGGCTCCTCGACCGTCCTCCCCGCCGCGATCACGGACTGCGCCAGCACCTGGCCGCCGTAGACGGCCCGGCGCATGGCCGACAGGGTGCGTCCCACGAAGATGTCCTCGTGGGTGCGGGCCCCGCCGCCATCGGCCAGCTGGAGCATGTCGATCAGATCCTGCGTGCGACGGGCAGGATCCTTGGTGGGCTCCTCGCCACCGGTTCCGGTCCCCGTGCCGGTGGACGGGGAAGCGGGCGGCACAGCGGAGGAGGGGCGGCTGCGATCGCTGGAGGACTGGGTCATGGGCCCACTCTATGCGCGGGCGCAGCGGGATCGGATGAGCCTCGGGCGTCGTGCCCGTGTGCTTCCATGGGAGGCATGAGCTCCCTGAGGATCCCCGTGCAGATGCGCTTCGGCGACATCGATTCGTACGGCCACGCCAACAACGTCATCCAGCTGCAGTACTTCGAGGAAGCGCGAGTGCGTCTCAGCGAGTCGACTCTGGAGGGCGTCCCCGGTGTGCCGGGGGGCGTGACGTTCCGGGAGCTCGTGGGGCAGCGCCTGACCGTGATCGGGCGCCAGGAGGTCGAGTACCTGGCGCAGCTGCACTACCGCACCTCCGAGATCGAGGTGGAGGTGTGGGCCTCCCACATCGGCACGAGCTCCTATGTGCTCAACTACAGGCTCCAGGACGCGGGCGGCGGGACCGTCTACGCGATCGCCCAGTCCACGACCGTCGAGATCGACGCCAGGACCGGCCGCCCGGAGGCATTCGGCCCGGAGCAGCGCGCCTTCCTGGAGCACTGCAGCGGGGATCCGATCGTCTTCGGCCGCCGTCCGTCCGAGACCGCAGCCCACGAGGGCTCGGACGCTCAGGAGGCGTGAGATGGGACGTTCGCTGCGCCTGCAGGACCGGGAGTCCGTCGAGGACGTCGGCACATACCTGAGCCGAGCCCGGGCGGTCGATGCCGAAGGAGCCGTGCGGTTCCAGGCCGTCGGCGGTGCCGTGGGGATCTGGACCTGCGCCCTGGCCAAGCAGGGGCTGCTCGACTCCACGCCCACGGTGCTCGGGCTGCGCACCGCCGGACTGTCCGAGGCCTCCGAGCTCGACGTCGTGGTGTCGCTGGCGGCCGTGCTGGACCGGATCCCGCGCGCGGATCAGGACGACACCCTGCTGGGCCTGCCGCCTCATGACGCCCACGCGGCCTGGGCCGGGATCTCGCCGTCGCTGTCGGGCTGGGAGACCGTTGCGGCAACCCCGGCCCCGGAGCTCGTGCGCGCGGCCCGCGACGGCATCGAGGAGGTCGTGCGCACCGTGCCCACGGACTCCGGGCAGGAGATCGTCGACCGCGTGCGCTCGCAGGTCTGGGGCCGGGTCTCGGAGTGGGGGCAGACTCCCGGTCACGCCGTGGACGTGCCGGTCGGGGCGGCGTTCGCCGCCTGGTCCCTGGGCTTCCTGCGCGCCGACGACGACTCCGAGGTCCCGGTGGCCGTGCACGGCTCCTGGGCGCGGCTGGCGTGTCCCGGCGGGTTCGTGCTGATCCGCCGCTGAGGACGATCAGCCGGGGCTGTTGACGAGCGAGTGCGCCGCGCGCTCCAGGTAGTCCCACAGGACGCCCTCGTGCATGGGGGACAGCTCCAGCGTCTCCACGGCGGCGCGCATGTGCTTCAGCCAGGTGTCGCGGGCCCAGGTGTCCACCGTGAAGGGCATGTGCCGCATGCGCAGGCGCGGGTGGCCCCGCTCCTGCGAGTACGTGCTCGGCCCGCCCCAGTACTGCTCCAGGAACATTCGCAGCCGACGCTCGGCGGGACCCAGGTCCTGCTCCGGATACATGGAGCGGAAGCGCTCGTCCTCGGCCACCCGGGCGTAGAACTCGCGGGTGAGCTTGGCGAACGTCTCGTGCCCGCCGATCTCGTCGTAGAACGACGAGCTGCGCGAGGAGTCCGCGCCCTGCTCGCCGGAGCCTGAGCCCGAGCCGGAGCTGCGCTGCGGGCGGCGCATGGCCGACAGCGGGCGGCCCACCGGGATCAGGCGCGCATCGGCAGGAGCCTCCGGCGCCGTCGGCTGCTGAGCGGGGTCGGGGACGGGCGCCGATACGTGCGGAGCCTGACCGGTCGAAGCCCCGTCGCCGACTGCCTGCGGGGCCGCCTCGCCCGTCGAGGGATCCTCACGGTCGTCGGAGTCTCGGGGTGCGCTGGGCTCGGGCATGCTGGCCTCCTCGGGGTCGCCGGACACGGGGTCCTGTGCTGCAGGGTGCTGTGCTGCGGACAGCGTGGGGTCGGAGCGCGTCATTCCATGGTGGTGCGCGGTGCGGGCGTGCGCTTGGCGGCCTCGGCATCGGCAAGAGAGGTGAGATCGGGCTCGTGCACGCCGGGGGATGCCGGGTGGGCGGCGTCGACCTCCTGTGCGGCCACGGCCCGCACCACGCGGTCCCGACCCTCCAGGGCCAGGCGGCGCAGGCCGTTGAGGTCCTCGGGGATCTGAGCGATGAACTCATCGGCGGCATCCACTGTGGCCTGGACTGCCGTGCGCGGGAACAGGCCCACCGCGATCTGCTCGGCGAGCTCGTGCGAGCGCGTGCGGTAGATGTCGGTGACCTGCTCGAAGTAGCGCTGCGTGTAAGGGGCGAGCAGCTGCGGATCCTGGGTCTTGCGGAACCCGGCGATCGCGGCGGCCTGCAGCGAGTTGGGCATGGTGCCCTCCTCGACGACGGCCCGCCAGGTCTCGGCCTTGGCCTCCGGCGTGGGGATCGCGGCCCGGGCCGAGGAGGCCGAGATGGCCCCGTGCTCGGTGTTGTCCGCCTGCAGCGCGGCGTCGATGTCAGCGGTGCCGGCGCGGCCGCCCGCGGCCAGGCTGATCAGCAGCGACCAGCTCAGGTCGTCGTCGATCTCCAGGCCCTCGAGCCGGACCTGACCGGAGCGCAGCTGCTGGACCAGGTCCAGATGCTCCTCGGTCGAGGCGCGGCGGGCGAAGGCGCTGACGAACTGCAGCTGATGATCCGAGCCGGGTGCCGCCTTCTCGGCGAGCTCCCAGAGGCGGGTGGCGGCATCGTGGTCAGTGGCCTGTCGCGCTCCCGCAGCCACGTACGAGTCCAGGACCTGGTCCAGCCGGCGCAGCTGCAGGTTCACGGTGGTGGAGTCGGACTCCTGTCCGATGTTGTTCAGCACGGTGTCCACGTAGGCGCGGGCCGGGGTCACGCCGTCGTGCACGCCGTCCCAGGCGGCCTGCCACACGAGGGCGCGCGGCAGCGAGTCCGCGAAGTCCTTGAGGTGCTCGGCCGCGGTGTCCTGCGAGCACTCGTCCAGGCGGATCTTGGCGTAGGCCAGGTCGTCGTCGTTGAGCAGGATCAGGTCGGGGGCATCGCGCCCCACGAGCTCGGGGACCTCGGTGAGCGCGCCGTCGATGTCGAGCTCGTGGCGGTGGGTGCGCTGCAGCAGCCCGGTCGCGGAGTCGACGTCGTAGAACCCGACCGCAAGGCGGTGCGGGCGCAGGGTCGGCAGCTGCTCAGGGGCGGTCTGCTCGATCGCGAACGAGGTGATGACACTGTCGTCGTCGCGCTCGACCCGAGGGATCAGGGTGTTGACCCCTGCGGTCTCCAGCCAGCGCTGCGACCAGTCCTTGAGATCGCGACCCGAGGCCTTCTCGAGCTCGACCAGCAGGTCCTTCAGCTCGGCATTGGCCCAGCCGTGGGCCTGGAAGTAGGTGCGCAGCCCGGCCATGAACTCCGGCTGGCCCACCCAGGCCACGAGCTGCTTGAGCACGGAGGCGCCCTTGGCGTAGGTGATGCCGTCGAAGTTGACGAGCACGTCCTCCAAATCTGCGATCTCGGCCTTGATCGGGTGCGTGGTGGGCAGCTGGTCCTGCTCGAAGCCCCACGACTTCTCCCCGGAGGCGAAGATCGTCCAGGCGCCCTCCACATCCGTGGCCTGCGCGCTGGCCAGGGTCGAGGCGTACTCGGCGAAGGACTCGTTGAGCCACAGGTCGTTCCACCAGCGCATGGTCACGAGATTGCCGAACCACATGTGCGCCAGCTCATGCAGGATCGTGATGACGCGGCGGTCGCGGCGGGCCTGCGTCGGCTTGGAGCGGAACACGTAGGACTCCACGAAGGTCACAGCGCCCGCGTTCTCCATGGCCCCCGCGTTGAACTGCGGGACGTAGAGCTGGTCGTACTTCTCGAACGGGTACGGGGTGTCGAACTGGGCCTCGTAGAACTCGAAGCCCTGCTTGGTGATGCGGAACATCTCCTCGGCATCGACGTGGTCCATCAGCGACTTGCGGGCGAAGACGCCCAGCGGGATGGTGCGGCCGTCGCTGGAGATCAGCTCGTCGCGCACGACCTCGTACGGGCCGGCCACGAGTGCGGTGATGTACGGCGGCAGCACGGGGGTGGGGGCGAAGGCCCAGGTGCCCTTGTCGCCTTCGACGACGGGCCCCGGGGTGGGCTGGTTCGACACGACCTGCCAGTGCGCCGGTGCGGTCACCGTGAAGGCGAAGCGGGACTTCAGGTCCGGCTGCTCGAACACCGGGAACATGCGCCGCGTGTCGGCGACCTCGAACTGCGAGTACAGGTAGACCTCGCCGTCGGCGGGGTCCACGAAGCGGTGCAGGCCCTCGCCGGTGTTCGTGTACGCCATGGTGGAGGCGATGACGAGCTCGTTGTCCTCGGCGAGATCCGGCAGCTGGATGCGCAAGCCATCGGAGACCTCCGCCGGATCCAGCTCCCGGCCGTTGAGGCGCACGGAGGACACGGAGGCCGTGAAGGCGTCGATGAAGCTGTGCGAACCCGGCTCCCGGCACGTGAAGCGGACGGTCGTGAGCGCCTCGAAGGTCTCGTCGCCGGTCGTCAGGTCCAGCACGACGTCGTAGGAGGCGACCTCGAGGGCGGCGGCGCGCTGGGCGGCCTCCGCGCGGGTCAGGTTCTTTCCGGGCACGGTCGGGTCCTTTCCGGACGGTTCTCCACTTGCGGTGCGGGCGGCGGCTCATCAGGGCATCTTCGCGCTGACTGGGGGAAGGGCCTCCCGGGCGTTCTGCCCATGATGCCATGCGCCTCGCACGTCGCAGCAGGCGATTAGGCTGGGGCCGCATCTGGGGCGCGGTCCGTGCGCCCGTCGAGAACTCGAGGAGCTGAAACGCTAATGCGCGTGCACATCGCCACGGATCATGCCGGAATGGAGCTGTCCCAGTACCTGGTCGAACAGCTCTCGCAGCGCGGATTCGAGATGATCGATCACGGCCCCGAGGTCTATGACGCCCTGGATGACTACCCCTCTTTCTGCATCCACGCCGCGCAGGCTGTGATCGAGGACCGCCAGGCCGGGATGGACTCCCTGGGCATCGTGCTGGGCGGCTCCGGCAACGGCGAGCAGATGGCGGCCAACAAGGTCACTGGCATCCGCGCCGCGCTGGCCTGGTCGCTCGACACAGCCAAGCTGGCCCGGGAGCACAACGACGCCCAGGTCGTGGCGCTCGGGGGACGCCAGCACACCCGGGAGGAGGGCCTCGAGATCGTGCTCGCCTTCCTGAACGAGCCGTTCTCCGGCGACGAGCGCCACGTGCGCCGCATCGCCCAGATCGAGGAGTTCGAGCGCACCGGGAGGGTCGTCGGCCACTACGACGCCGTGACCGCCCGCGCCTATCGGGGCTGACCCGTGCCGGAAGGGCACTCGGTCCACCGCCTGGCCACTCAGCTCGGCGACGTCTTCGGCGGGCAGGCTCTGGTCGTGTCCAGTCCGCAGGGTCGCTTCTCTGACGGCGCCGCCATGCTCGACGGCCGGCGGCTGGTGTCCTCGCGCGCTCACGGCAAGCAGCTGTTCCTGGAGCTGGCGGCCCCGGATGATCCCTCCGACGTCCTGATCATGCGCTCGCACCTGGGCATCTACGGCGCCTGGGGCTTCGCGGGAGATTCCGAGTTCTCCGCCGCCTCCAGCATCGGGGCTCCGCGCCGGCTGGGGGAGCGCGAGTCGGAGGACTCCCTCCAGTCCGTGGAGCACGATGACGACGGCCGCGTGATCCCCGATCCGCCCGTGGGCGCCGTGCGAGTGCGCCTGGTCGGAGACCACGGCTGGGCCGATCTGCGCGGACCCGCGCTGTGCACGGTGGAGAGCCCGGACGAAGCGGCAGCAGCTGAGGCGAAGCTCGGTCCCGATCCGCTGGATCCAGATGCCGACCCGGCTGCCTTCTGCGAGCGTGCGGCCCGCAGCCGTCGTCCGATCGCCGTGCTGCTCATGGAGCAGGACATGATCGCCGGCGTGGGCAACATCTTCCGCGCCGAGTCGCTGTTCCGGCAGGGCGTGGATCCGTTCCTGCCGGGGGTCTCGGCCTCCGAGGAGACGCTCGAGGCGCTGTGGAGCGAGAACGTGGAGCTCATGCGCACCGGCGTGCGACTGGGACGGATCATCACCACGGATCCGTCGGACCGCCCCGGGATCGACGAGGCCGAAGCCTGGCCCGAGCAGGCCAACTACGTCTACGGCCGAGCCGGCCTGCCCTGCCGTCGCTGCGGCACGACGGTGCAGCGCCAGCAGCTGGCCGGGCGCGCGCTGTTCTGGTGCCCGAGCTGCCAGCCGCCGGTCTCACCCCGCTGAGGCCGCAGCAGCGCACGCGATCGACGCTGATCGGGTGCCGAAGTGCGGCCTGGACCACCCGAACGAGTGTACGGTGCCATCTCCTGGTGAGCTGGCGACAGATCTGCGCCTCCTCAGCGCTGAGGGGCTGCAGATCTGTCACCAGCCGGCAGAGCGACGACGAGGGCCCCGGCGATCTGCTGATCGCCGGGGCCCTCGATTCTGTGAGGGGATGACGGGAATCGAACCCGCGTAATCTGTTTGGAAGACAGAGGCTCTACCATTGAGCTACATCCCCGCGCATGCGTCGACGGCATCGGATCCGACGAGCACGAGCGACGATGAAACTACCCCACGCAGACCACCTCGGCAAACCGCGCGGAGCCCCCGCGGGTGCGGCATGACGGTGCGTGCGGCTAGACTCGTGCGATGTCCGCGCCCAGGCGCGGGCACCGCGGACGGTCAGCGGACCCCGCAGCGTGTGCCACCGGCTCCAGCCGGGTCCCTCCGGCAGCGCGCGGCCCGCACGCCCACGGGGTGTAGCGCAGTGGCTAGCGCGCCTGCTTTGGGAGCAGGAGATCGCAGGTTCGAGTCCTGTCACCCCGACGCCTGTCCCCGTCGCCGTGCTGTGCGCGGTGCACGGGGACGCCGTCCGTGCCTGCGGCCCAGTGACGGTCCGCAGGCCGAGCAGACATCGCATCATCACCGATCCGAATCCACTGAGGAGTGCATCGCCAGTGCAGAGCACCGTCGAGAAAGTCAGCCCCACCCAGGCCAAGATCGAGCTGGAGATCCCGTTCGCGGAGCTCAAGCCGTACCTCGATCGCACCTACAAGTCCCTGGCTGATCAGATCCAGGTGCCGGGCTTCCGCAAGGGCAAGGTCCCCTCGAAGCTGATCGAGCAGCGCGTGGGCTACGACTTCGTCGTGGAGAACGCCCTCCAGGAGGGCATGGACTCCTTCTTCCAGCAGGCCCTGGCGGAGAACGAGCTCACCCCGATCGCCCAGCCCAAGCTCGAGGTCACCCAGCAGCCCTCCTCCGAGGACCGCGAGGCGGACGTCAAGGCGACCGTCGACGTCACCGTGCGCCCGGAGATCGAGCTGCCTGAGTACAAGGGCCTGACCGTCGAGGTCGAGGCGCGTGACGCCGAGGACGCCGACGAGACCGAGGCCCTCGACGAGCTGCGCGGCCGCTTCGGCACCCTGAAGAGCATCGACCGCCCGGCCGCCGACGGCGACTTCGTGACCCTGGATCTCCAGGCACTGGTCGACGGCGAGGAGGTCGACGCCGCGAACGACCTGTCGTACCAGATCGGCTCGGGCAACATGCTCGAGGGCATGGACGAGGCCATCCTGGGCCTGTCCGCCGACGAGGACGCCACCTTCGAGACCAAGCTGGCCGGCGGCGAGCACTCCGGCGAGGACGCCACCGTCAAGGTCAAGGTCACCGCTGTCAAGGAGCGCGAGCTGCCCGAGGCCGACGACGACTTCGCCCAGATGGCCTCGGAGTTCGACACCATCGAGGAGCTGCGCGCCGACCTGAAGAAGCAGGCCGCCGACTCCGTGGTCGTCGATCAGGGCATCGAGGCCCGTGACAAGGTCCTCGACAAGCTCGTGGAGCTCGTCGAGATCGAGGTCCCGGAGTCCATCATCGAGGACCAGCTCGAGCAGCACTTCAACAACCCGAACGCCGAGGCCGGGCACGACACCCCGGAGCACCGCGACGAGGTCCGCGACAACGCCCGTGCGGCGTTCCGCAACGAGATCATCCTGGACGCCGTCGCCGACGCCGAGGAGATCGGCGTGGAGCAGTCCGAGCTGATCGACTACATCGTCACCACGTCGCAGCAGTACGGCATGGACCCGAACCAGTTCGCCCAGATGCTCGACGGCTCCGGCCAGGCCGGGATGATGGTCGGCGAGGTCCGTCGTCGCAAGGCCCTGGCCAAGGTCCTCGAGTACGCGACCGTCTCCGACTCGAACGGCAAGCCCGTCGACCTGTCCGACTTCGTGAAGCCGGCCAACGAGACCGCGGAGGAGGCCTCCGAGGCCGCCGCCTCGGACGCTGCTGTCGAGGCCGACGAGATCGTCGAGCCGAACGACGGCAAGTGATCCGATCCCGGTGAGCGCCTCCTGAGGGAAGCCCGCCCCGGGCCCAGCGTACGGCGCCCCGTCCGATCGGACGGGGCGCCGTCGTCGTCGCGGAGATCCGCGGGCCCGCGACAGCCATCAGCGAACATTGCCGCCGAGCTCCCCGCGCGGCCCCGCCGCCGGATTAGTGTCGGAGGCAATCAGAACGACCCCGAGAAGAGGACGCACCCATGACTTCGTCGCAGCCGCGAATGGAGACCACGCCCGGCCCCATGGGCCAGGACGACTACGTCTACAACCGCCTGCTCCGCGAGCGCATCATCTGGCTCGGCTCGCAGGTCGAGGACCGCAACGCGAACCTGATCTGCTCGCAGATGCTCCTGCTGTCCGCGGAGGACCCCGAGGCGGACATCTACCTCTACATCAACTCCCCGGGCGGCTCGGTGACCGCCGGCATGGCGATCTACGACACCATGCAGCTCATCCCGAACGACGTCGTGACCGTGGCCACCGGCCTGGCCGCGTCCATGGGGCAGTTCCTGCTGTCGTCGGGCACGCCCGGCAAGCGCTACGCCACGCCGAACACCCGCATCCTCATGCACCAGCCCTCGGGCGGCATGGGCGGCACGGCCTCGGACGTGCGCGTGCAGGCCGAGCTGATCATGGACATGAAGAAGCGCCTGGCCCAGCTCACGGCCGAGCAGACCGGTCAGAGCATCGAGAGGATCCTCGAGGACAACGACCGCGACAACTGGTTCACGGCGGAGCGGGGCCTGGAGTACGGCTTCTTCGACCACATCGCCGCGAACGCCTCGGGCGTCTCCGGGGGCGGCGGCACCCGCAAGGACACCGAGTCCTGAGCCCGCAGCCCACGCCCGCTGATCTTCCGAAGGAACCGAGGATGACTTCCATGCACAACCACCAGGCCATGGCCGCCGCCTACGGCGCCGGCTCCGCGGCATCCCACATGCCCTCCTCCCGCTACGTCCTGCCGGACTTCGAGGAGCGCACTCCCTACGGCTACCGCCGTCAGAACCCGTACACCAAGCTGTTCGAGGACCGCATCGTCTTCCTGGGCGTCCAGGTCGACGACGCCTCCGCCGACGACGTCATGGCGCAGCTGCTCGTGCTCGAGGCCCAGGACTCGGACCGCGACATCACCATGTACATCAACTCGCCGGGCGGCTCGTTCACGGCCATGACGGCCATCTACGACACCATGCAGTTCATCCGCCCCGAGATCCAGACCGTGTGCCTGGGCCAGGCGGCCTCGGCCGCCTCGGTGCTGCTGGCCGCCGGCACCCCGGGCAAGCGCCTGGCGCTGCCGAACGCCCGCGTGCTGATCCATCAGCCGGCCATGCAGGGCCAGGGCGGCGGACAGGCCTCGGACATCGAGATCCAGGCCAACGAGATCGTGCGCATGCGCTCGTGGCTCGAGGACACCATGGCGGTGCACACCGGCAAGTCCTCCGAGCAGATCAACCGCGACATCGAGCGCGACAAGATCCTCACGGCCGCAGAGGCCAAGGACTACGGGATCGTGGATCACGTCCTGGAGTCGCGCAAGGCGGTCAAGCCCAAGACCGTCACCCCGTGACACCACGGGATCGGCCGAAGGGCTGATCCTCCGGCGGGAGGGCGAGGCGCACGCAGGCGCCTCGCCCTCCCGCCGTCTCATCGCCTCGAGCCCCGGTCGGCCCATGACGGGCGCGGCGACGTCCGCCGAGCGGGCGGACACTCAGGCGCAGTCATGTTGTTGGGCGGGTCGTCGCCCCTCGCGTATCGTGGAAGCGTCAGCGCCGACCGGCGCTCATCGTCGTGCGCCCTCACTCGGGGCGTCGGCAGCACCCGGCAGAAGGAGAGCCCCATGGCCCGCATCGGCGAGAGCGCTGACCTGCTCAAGTGCTCCTTCTGCGGCAAGTCCCAGAAGCAGGTCCGCAAGCTCATCGCGGGCCCCGGCGTCTACATCTGCGACGAGTGCATCGAGCTGTGCAACGAGATCATCGAGGAGGAGCTGACGGAGACCGTCGGCCAGGAGGACTCCTCGCTGCCCACGCCGCGTGAGATCTACGACCACCTCCAGCAGTTCGTGATCGGCCAGGACCCTGCCAAGCGGGCGCTATCCGTGGCCGTCTACAACCACTACAAGCGGGTGCGCGCCTCCCAGGAGGGCCGCCCGCTCCAGCTGGCCACCGACGAGGGCGACGAGTCCGTCGAGATCGCCAAGTCCAACATCCTGCTGGTGGGCCCCACGGGCTCCGGCAAGACGTACCTGGCGCAGTCGCTGGCCCGCAAGCTCAACGTCCCGTTCGCCGTGGCGGATGCAACCTCGCTGACCGAGGCCGGCTACGTGGGCGAGGACGTCGAGAACATCCTGCTCAAGCTGATCCAGGCCGCCGACTTCGACATCAAGCGCGCCGAGTCCGGGATCATCTACATCGACGAGATCGACAAGATCTCCCGCAAGTCGGAGAACCCGTCGATCACCCGCGACGTCTCCGGCGAGGGCGTCCAGCAGGCCCTGCTGAAGATCCTCGAGGGCACCGTGGCCTCGGTGCCGCCGCAGGGCGGGCGCAAGCACCCCCAGCAGGAGTTCATCCAGATCGACACCACGAACGTCCTGTTCATCGTGGCGGGGGCGTTCGCCGGGCTCGACGAGATCGTGGAATCCCGCGCCGGCAAGACCTCGATCGGATTCGGCGCTCCGGTGGAGCAGATCCTCAATCCGCAGAAGGCCATGCACTCCGGCACCGTGCTGCCGGAGGACCTGCTGAAGTTCGGTCTGATCCCGGAGTTCATCGGCCGCCTGCCGATCATCGCCGCGCTGGACGAGCTGACCACCGATGATCTCGTGCGCATCCTGCGCGAGCCCAAGAATGCACTGCTCAAGCAATACCGCAAGATGTTCGAGCTCGACGGCGTGGAGCTCAGCTTCACCGACGAGGCCCTCACCGCGATCGCGCAGAAGGCGGACGAGCGCGGCACCGGCGCCCGCGGCCTGCGCGCCATCATGGAGGAGGTCCTGCTCCCCGTGATGTTCGATCTGCCCACTCTCGAGGATGCGGCTCAGGTGATCGTCGAGGCCGAGTGCGTCACCGACGGCGTGGAGCCCCAGATCCTCATGGCCCCGGACGAGGAGTCCAAGTCCGCCTGAGCCTGAGCTGATCCCCGGTGTGCGGGGAGCGGACCCAGTCTCCGGATCGTGCAGCCGGCTCCCGGACGTCGACGAGCAGGCAAGCAGAGACACATGAGCAGGGCCCCGATCGCCGCGCGGCGATCGGGGCCCTGTTCTTCTGCGGACTGTCCTGCGCACAGGTGCTCAGCGGCTCAGGCGCTGCGCGTCGAGGCGGAGGGGTCCGCGCGTCGGGTGCGGTTCTTCCTGTGCTTGCGCAGCGCGCTCAGCGCGATGAGGAGCAGACCCGCGGCCGCCCAGCAGACGAGCACGATCAGTGCGTGAGTCATCCCGGTGCCGTCGAAGAAGGCCACTGAGCGCAATGCGGTGCCTGCGGCGCCGATCGGCAGCTGCTGTCCGATCGCGCCCCACGGCTGCGGCAGCCACTGCCAGCCGGTCGCCATGCCCGACAGAGGGTTGGCCACGAACATCATGAGGACCGCGCCCAGTGCCAGACCGACACCGCCCAGCACGGACTGCAGCCCGGAGACGGCCAGGGAGATCGCCGCGATGCCCAGCGCGAGCACGCCGGCCAGGGCCCAGAAGTCGCCGTCGACCGCGTGCAGCCAGCTCTGCAGGACCCAGGTCACGGCCACGCCCGCCAGTGCCGAGAAGCCGATGATGCCGAGGGCGCGCACAGCGGGACGATTCCCGGACAGCATGGTGAAGGCCGCAGCGGAGATCATGCCGCCGAAGGCCAGCGGCAGGGCAAGCGTGCTCATGGCCGTCGCGTTCGGGTCGTCGTCGGTCAGCGGGGCGATGTCGCGCACGGTGACCTCCTGGGCCGGGGCCTGCTGGCCCTGCGCCTGTCCGCCCTGAGCGGCAGTCTGATCGCCCTGCGCCGGAGCCTGCTGTTCCTGCCCCTGTGCCTGCTGCGCCTGGGCCTTCTGCTGCTCCTCCAGACCCGTGGCGATGCCGTCCATCATCGTGCTGTAGGGGGTGCCGGCTCCCGAGGCCTTGAGGATCTCGACACCCTGCTGTCCCACCGTCACGGCACCGATGGCCTCTCGATCGGCCACGGCCTGCTCAGCCTGCTCGGCGTCGTCGTACTCGGTGATCTCGAAGGCGCCGGGGGAGCGCTCCTCGAGCGCATCGGTGATCTGCTCGACGGCCGGGGCGGGGCCGGCGACCGCCAGCGGCAGGTCCTCCGGGCCGGAGTTCAGGGCCGGGGTGAGGAAGGCCAGCAGCATGAGGCACACCGCGATCGGCAGCACCAGGATGAGCAGACCCGTGCCCAGCCAGGAGCGGCGGGTCGAGGAGGGCGAGCCCTCGGTGGCGGGGGTGGACATGAGAAGCCCCTTCGTTCATGTGGAGGATTTCCCTCCGATTCTTAAATGGAGCTTATTCCTCCGATAAGGTGGAGGCAAGCAGATCCGATGCTCATGCCCGGTGAGCTGGGTCATGGCCGTGCGAGGATCATGAGGCGGCGTTCCGAGCGTCAGAGTCCTGCCAGCCGAGAAGATGACCACGGAAGGACCACCATGCGAGCCGATGCCCGAGCCAAGCGCGCTGCTCTGCAGACGGCCGGGGCTGAGCTGTTCGCCGAGCAGGGCACGGACGTCCCGCTCAGCGCGGTTGCGGTACGAGCGGGCGTGGGGATCGGCACCCTCTACCGCCATTTCCCCACGCGAGGGGAGCTCTACCTGGGGGTGATGGAGGCCGTCGTCGAGAAGGTCGAAGCGGCGGCCGCTGAGCTGGAGACGGCGTGGGATCAGGATCCCCGGGCCACGTGGCAGGCAGCCGCCCACGAGCTCGGGCGGCTGCGGATCGGCGCTCTGGTGGAAGGTGCCGACCCGCAGCGCAAGGCGGCGTTCGAGGAGGCGGGCTGGGACCGAGTGCTGCAGCTGCGGGACCGGCTCTTCGACCGGCTGGGCGCGCTGCTGCGTCGGGGCAAGGAGGCGGGGCTGGTGCGGGAGGACCTGAGCCCTGCGCAGTTCTACTTCGGCCTGGCGGTGGTCACCCGCCCGCTCCCGGAGACCGTGACGCAGACCATGCCCGTGGACCTGAGCTGGCTCGTGGGCGCCTACTTCCACGGTCTGCGTCCCTGAGGGGCGGGCAGGCTGCGCACATGCGGCGGGCGGTCGGATCCTGCACGTCATCACGCTGTCAGCGGACGCCTCGACCTGTGCCGTCCGTGCGTCATAGGTTGGGCAGCGATGGCCGGGCCCTGTTCCGGGTCGGCCGCCCCCGCACATGGCGGCACCTCGCCGCTGATCAAGGAGTGAGCATGTCTGACAAGGTGGACTTCTGGTTCGACCCCCTGTGCCCCTGGGCCTGGATGACCTCCCGGTGGATGGGCGAGGTCCAGCAGCGCCGCGATGTCGAGGTCGACTGGCGCATCATCTCCCTGGGCATCCTCAACGAGAACAACCCGGACAACCACCACCACGGCCACGACGAGTCGATGTGGATGGTCCGCGTGATCCAGGCTGCCGCGCAGGCCCACGGCGACGAGTACCGCAAGAAGCTCTACGACGCCATGGGAACCCGCTGGCACGTCCAGGGCTACGGCGACGAGAAGAAGATGGTCGAGACCATCGCCGATTCCCTCGAGGAGGTCGGCCTGCCGGCCGAGCTGATCGAGGCCAAGGACTCGACCGATTTCGACGCCGCCCTGCGCGAGTCCACCGAGGCGGCTCAGGCCGTCGCGGGCAAGGACATCGGCACCCCGTGCATCGCCGTGAACGGCACCGGCTTCTTCGGCCCTGTGTTCACCCCGGCTCCCAAGGGCGAGCAGGCGGCCGAGATCTGGGACGCCGCCCTGACCCTGTCGGGCTACTCGGGGTTCTACGAGCTCAAGCGCGGCCGCGAGAAGGGCCCGGACTTCAGCTGAGGACTCCGGCCGCGCTCGCCGGGACTGCCCCGACGACGGCCGCCGTCACGCCCGTGGCTGACGAAGGCCGTGGTCGACGGGGCAGGCGTCGGCCAGTATCCGACGCAACTCGATGAGGCGCCGAGCAAGCACTACGGCCCCCGCACCGATCGGTGCGGGGGCCGTAGTGCTGTGCCAGCGGATCAGGACTGGTCGGTCTCCTCCGGGGGAGCCAGCCGGACGTCGCCGACCAGCAGCAGGGCATCGCCCGTCTCGCCCTCCACGACGGTCAGCTCGCGTGCGTTGCCGGCCGCCTTCAGATCGCCCAGCCCGGCCTGCAGCTGCTCGACCTGGGCGGCCGGGGCCGTGATGGTCGCCGACAGCACCTCCGTGCGCTGCTTGACCTTGGCTTCGGACTTGGACTTGCGCAGCCCGGACAGTGCCACGCCCACGGCGGTGAGGATCTCGGGATCGGCCTGATCGGCCTGGCCCAGGGACTCGGCCGACGGCCACGGCGCGCGGTGCACGGAGCCTGCGCGCCACCACGACCAGACCTCCTCCGTGGCGAAGGGGATGAACGGGGCGAACAGCCGCAGCAGTGCATCCAGGGTGGTGGCCAGGGCGGCATGCACGGAGGCCTGCTGCTCGGGGCCCTGCGCGCCGTAGGCCCGGTCCTTCACGAGCTCGACGTAGTCGTCGGTGAACGACCAGAAGAACGACTCCACGAGCTGCAGCGCCCGGGCGTACTCATAGCCTGCCAGGGCCTTCGACGCCTGCTCCACGACCTCGCGCAGACGTGCCAGCAGGGCGCGATCCAGGCCGTTGACTATCACCGACGGATCGGCACCGGCGGAAGCGGCTCCGGTGCCCAGCACCGAGGCCTCCGTGACGCCCTGGTTCAGCACGAACTTGGAGGCGTTGAGCAGCTTGATCGCCAGGCGACGGCCGATCTTCATCTGACCCTCGTCGTAGGCGGTGTCCGCGCCCAGGCGTGCGGAGGCCGCCCAGTAGCGCACGGCGTCGGCGCCGTACTTCTCCAGGACCTCGTTCGGCACGACCACGTTGCCCTTGGACTTGGACATCTTCTTGCGGTCCGGATCCAGGATCCAGCCCGACAGCGCGGTGTGGCGCCACGGCACGGAGCCGGCCAGGGTCTCGGCGCGCACGGCGGTCGAGAAGAGCCAGGTGCGGATGATGTCGTGGCCCTGCGGACGCAGGTCCATGGGGAACGTGGAGGCGTGCAGCTGCGGATCGGTCTCCCACCCCGTGGCGATCTGCGGCGTCAGCGACGAGGTCGCCCAGGTGTCGAGCACGTCCGGGTCGCCGGTGAAGCCGCCCGGGACGTCGCGCAGGTCCTCGGTGTACCCAGGGGCCGGCTGGGCGGCGGGATCGACCGGCAGCGCGGCCGCGTCGGGCAGCACGGGGGAGTCGTAGACCGGCTCGCCCTGGGCGTCCAGCGGGTACCAGACGGGGATCGGCACGCCGAAGAAGCGCTGGCGGGAGACCAGCCAGTCGCCGTTGAGCCCCTCGATCCAGTTCTCGTACCGGGAGCGCATGAACGACGGATGCCACTCGATCTCCCGGCCGCGCTCGATAAGCTTCTCGCGGCGAGAGGCGTCGCGGCCGCCGTTGCGGATGTACCACTGCCGGGAGGTCACGACCTCGAGGGGCTTGTCGCCCTTCTCGTAGAAGTTCACCGGGTGGGTGATCTTCTTCGGCTCGCCCTCGAGGTCGCCGGACTCCGTGAGCATCTCCACCACAGCCTGCTGAGCGGAGAACACGGTCTTACCGGCCACGTTCGCGTAGCGCTCAGCCGGGGCGCCGTCGGCGATCCACGACGGCTGCTCGGCCAGGAAGCGGCCGTCGCGCCCGATCAGGGCGCGGGTGGGCAGCTCGAGCTCGCGCCACCAGGTGACGTCGGTGAGATCGCCGAACGTGCAGATCATGGCGATGCCGGAGCCCTTGTCCGGCTTGGCCAGGTGATGCGCCTTGACCTCGACCTCGACGTCGAACAGGGGCGAGCGCACGGTGGTGCCGAACAGCTCCTGGTAGCGCTCGTCGTCGGGGTGGGCCACCAGGGCCACGCAGGCCGGCAGCAGCTCGGGGCGGGTGGTCTCGATGAAGACCTTCTGCCCTTCCGGGCGGTGGAAGGCCACGCGGTGGTAGGCGCCCTCGCGCTCCTTGTCCTCGATCTCCGCCTGTGCCACGGCCGTGCGGAAGGTGACGTCCCACATGGTGGGGGCCTCGGCCATGTAGGCGTTGTCGGCCTGGAGGTCCTTCAGGAAGGCCAGCTGCGAGACGCGGCGCGAGTGGTCGTCGATCGTGCGGTAGGTCCGGGTCCAGTCGACCGACAGGCCCAGGGTGGCGAACAGGTGCTCGAAGACCTTCTCGTCCTCGACCGCCAGCTCCTCGCACAGCTCGATGAAGTTCTGCCGGGAGACCACATCCCAGTCGCGCTGGTTCTTGGCCGGCTTCTCCGGCGGGCGGTAGCCCTCCACATAGGCGTAGGAGGGATCGCAGCGCACGCCGTAGTAGTTCTGGACGCGGCGCTCGGTGGGCAGGCCGTTGTCGTCCCAGCCCAGCGGGTAGAACACGTTCTTGCCGGTCATGCGCTGGTAGCGGGCGATGACGTCGGTCTGCGTGTAGGAGAACATGTGGCCCACGTGCAGCGAGCCGGAGGCCGTGGGCGGCGGGGTGTCGATCGAGTACACCTGCTCGCGCGGGGTGCCCTCCTGGAAGGCGTAGGTGCCCTGCTCGCGCCAGCGCTGCGAGTACTTCTCCTCGAGGCCCTCGAGGGCGGGCTTGTCCGGGACCGTGATCGTGGTGGGCGTGTCTGTGCCCTGAGTGTTGTCAGCCATGGAGACCAGTCTCCCATGACTCGCGCCTGCGTCTCAGCGCTCCTGTCTGCCCTCACCTGACAGGAATCCCCACCTGGCGCGAATGGATCCCCAGTTGCGCTATCGGAGCGAACAGCGCAACTGGGGTTCCACTCGGCGGGAGTGTGCAGGAGGTCGTCGGGGAAGACTCAGGCGGCTGTCGGAGTGTCGAAGCCATTCCGTCACGCGACGGCAACAAAAGAGGAGTAGACCTATTGCCCGCATGTCGAGAAGGCTTGCGACACGCATCGATCCGAACGGCTCGATCCGACGGCACGTCGTCGGCTCGGGCCCTCGAGCCAGCAGAGGAAGCTCATGCACCTTCAGCCCAAGGACCAGGAGAAGCTCCTGGTCGTCGTCGCCGCCGATCTGGCCAGACGCCGCCAGGCGCGCGGTCTCAAGCTGAACCACCCCGAGGCCGTCGCGATCCTCACCTACGAGCTGCTCGAGGGTGCCCGCGACGGGCGCACCGTCACCGACCTGATGAGCTGGGGCAGCACGATCCTCACGGCGGACGATGTCATGGAGGGCGTCCCCGGGATGATCCCGGACGTCCAGGTCGAAGCCACCTTCCCCGACGGCACGAAGCTCGTGACCGTCCACGACCCGATCCGCTGAAGGAGACCGTCATGCAGCCCGGAGAGTACGTCCTCGCCAGCGACCCCGTCGTGTGCAATCCCGGTCGGGAGGCCATCGAGCTCGAGGTCCTCAACAGGGGCGATCGGCCCGTCCAGGTCGGCTCGCACTTCCACTTCGCCGAGACCAATCGGGCGCTCGACTTCGATCGCGAGGCCGCCCTGGGGCGCCGCCTCGACATCCCCGCCGGCACCGCCGTGCGGCTGGAGCCCGGCGACTCGACGACCGTGAAGCTGATCCCGCTGGGCGGCGACCGCGTGGTCCACGGGTTCCGCGACCTGGTCGACGGCCGCCTGGATCCCCAGGAGGCCGCGGACGTCTCCCAGATCAGGTCCGAGGACTACTCGGGCAACCGGCGCCATGCTGCCGGGGACGCCCCGCAGCGGCTGCGCGAGCGCGCCGAGACCGACTACTCCAATGAGACGCGCTGAGCGCGAGAGGACCAGGACGACATGAGCTTCGAGCTGAGCCGCGAGCAGTACACGAGCCTCTACGGGCCCACGACCGGGGATGCGATCCGACTGGCGGACACCGAGCTGTTCGCGCAGATCGAGCAGGATCTGACCACGCCGGGCGAGGAAGCGGTGTTCGGCGGCGGCAAGGTGGTGCGCGACGGCATGGGCCAGAACGGGCAGCTGGTCCGCGACGTCGGCATCCCGGACACCGTGATCACCAACGTGGTGGTCATCGACTGGACCGGCATCTACAAGGCCGACGTGGCCCTGCGCGACGGGCACATCTTCAAGATCGGCAAGGCCGGCAACCCGGACACCATGGACGGCGTCGACATCATCATCGGCGTGGCCACGGACATCATCGCGGGCGAGGGCAAGATCCTCACGGCCGGCGGCATCGACACCCACGTGCACTTCATCAGCCCGGACCAGATCGAGACGGCGTTGGTCTCCGGCATCACGACCATGATCGGCGGCGGGACGGGCCCGGGGGAGTCGACCAAGGCCACCACGATCACGCCCGGCGCGTGGAACATCCACGGCATGCTGCGCTCCTTCGAGCACTTCCCCATGAACTTCGGGCTGCTCGGCAAGGGCCACGGCTCCGCGATCCAGCCCATGGCGGAGCAGATCCGCGCCGGTGCGATCGGGCTGAAGATCCACGAGGACTGGGGCGCCACGCCGTCGTCGATCAACACGGCCCTGGAGGTCGCCGACGAGTACGACGTCCAGGTCGCGATCCACACCGACACCCTCAACGAGGCCGGGTTCGTGGAGGACACCAAGGCGGCGATCGCCGGCAGGGTGATCCACACCTTCCACACCGAAGGCGCCGGCGGCGGGCACGCTCCCGACATCATCGAGCTCGCCTCGCAGCCGAACATCCTGCCGGCATCGACCAACCCCACGCTGCCCTACACCCGCAACACGGTGGAGGAGCACCTGGACATGCTCATGGTGTGCCACCACCTGCGCGCGGACCTCCCGGAGGACGTCTCGTTCGCGGACTCCCGCATCCGCAAGGAGACCATCGCCGCGGAGGACGTGCTGCATGACATGGGCATCTTCTCCATGACCTCCTCCGACTCCCAGGCCATGGGGCGCGTGGGCGAGGTCGTGCTGCGCACCTGGCAGGTGGCCGATTCCATGAAGCGCCAGCGCGGCAAGCTGCCGGAGGACGAGGGGAGCACGGGCGACAACCACCGGATCAAGAGGTTCATCTCCAAGTACACGATCAACCCGGCGCTGGCGCAGGGGATCAGCGGCTCGGTCGGCTCCGTCGAGGTCGGGAAGTTCGCGGATCTGGTGCTGTGGGAGCCGCAGTTCTTCGGGGTGAAGCCGGACATGATCCTCAAGGGCGGAACGATCGTGCACGGGGTCCTCGGCGACCCCAATGCCTCGATCCCCACGCCTCAGCCGCGCTGGTACCGCAAGGCCTTCGGCGCCTACGGGGATGCGGTCTCGGCCGGCTCGATCACGTTCCTGTCCCGTTCGGCGATCGAGCGGGGCGTGCCGCGCCAGCTGGGGCTGCGCAAGGTCGTGCGCGCCTGCTCCGACATCCGGACCCTGCGCAAGGCCGACCTGAAGTTCAACGGTCAGACGCCCGAGCTGGTCGTGGACCCGGAGACGTACCAGGTCTCCGTGGACGGCGAGGTCGTGACCTGCGAGCCGCAGACCGAGCTGCCCATGGCCCAGCGGTACTTCCTCTTCTGAGGTCGTGACCGTTCACCCTGCCCGCGGCGGACGCAGCGTCCGCCGCGGGCAGGACCGACGACGAGAGGAGTCGCGGCGATGATCGTGACCGAGCTGCTCGGCAGCATGAACGACGAGGCCGGGCGCGCCCTGGTGGGGCGGCGGCACGTCGAGCGCGTGGTCCTGGCGGAC
This sequence comes from Kocuria sp. 2SI, assembly GCF_005502825.1. Taxonomy (NCBI): domain Bacteria; kingdom Bacillati; phylum Actinomycetota; class Actinomycetes; order Micrococcales; family Micrococcaceae; genus Kocuria; species Kocuria sp. 2SI. Next base: position 34,715 of record NZ_SCNB01000021.1, read on the forward strand.
GAGCATCTGTCCAAGCGCATCCAGCGCGTGCGCACCGACCACGACCGGGAGATCGGGCTGCGCCTGCCCCGCGGCAGCGCCGATCTGGGCGACGGCGACATCCTGGCCGTCGAGGGCGAGGAGGCCGACGGCAATGCCGTGGTGGTCTCGCTGCTGCCCACGGACGTCCTGGTGATCGCAGCGCGCAGCATCGTGGAGATGGCCTTCGCCGCGCACAGCCTGGGCAACCGGCACCTGCCGGCGCAGTTCTTCGACGCGCAGAGCCCGTACGGCGCCGAAGTCATGGTGGTGCGCTACGACCACACCGTCGAGGACTTCCTGGTGCATCACGGCATTCCGTTCGAGCGCCAGGAGAGGGTCATGCCCGAGCCCTTCCGCCACGCGGAGCACACGCACTAGATGAGAGACACACCGATCACCGCGGCGGCGTCCGGGCCGGATCCGCTGCTGAGCCTGATGCAGCTCACGGACTCGGCCCTGCCGACAGGCGCGTTCAGCCAGTCGCTGGGATTCGAGACCTACATGCAGCGGGGGCAGATCCACGACGAGGGCAGCTTCGCCGAGTGGCTGCAGATGTTCGCCGATCAGCAGCTGACCTACACGGATGCTCTGGCCATCCGCCTCGTCTACGCCGCGCGCGAGGTGGAGGAGGTCGTCGACCTGGATGAGTTGGCGACCGTCCAGGCGCTGCCGCAGCAGGTGCGCGACGGCGGCATCACCATGGGCCGTCGCCTGCTGAGCATCGGCGCGGCGTCCTATCCGGGACCGTGGACGCTGCACTGTGCGGCGGAGGTCGAGGCCGGACGCATGCAGGGCCATCAGGCCGTCGTCTGGGGAGTCCTCGCCCGCGAGCTGGGGCTCGGTCAGGACACCGCCGTGGCGGCCCACGTCCAGGCCACGGCGACCTCTCTGACCCAGAACGCGGTGCGCGGCATCCCCCTGGGACAGAGCGCCGGGCAGCGCATCATCCGCGCTGCGCAGGACTGGACCCGCCGGGCCGTCGAGGTCTCCCGGGGACTGGAGCGCGAGGACCTGGGTGCGATCGCCCCGGGGCTGGAGATCGCGCAGATGCACCACGAGCGTCAGCGCGCTCGGCTCTTCATGAGCTGATGCGCTCGGCGCCGGTTGCGCCGACAAGACACGAAGCACAGACAGCAACGCAGGAGGAGAAGTAGCCATGGACCCCGTCATCATCGGCATCGGAGGCCCCGTGGGCGCCGGGAAGACCCAGCTGATCGAGCGCCTGACGCGTGCGATGAGCCAGGAGATCTCGATGGCCGCGATCACGAACGACATCTACACCATCGAGGACGCCAAGATCCTGGCCCGCGAATCGGTGCTGCCGGAGGAGCGGATCATCGGCCTGGAGACGGGCGGCTGCCCCCACACGGCGATCCGCGAGGACACCTCCATGAACGAGGCCGCGATCGAGGAGCTCAAGCGGCGCCTGCCGGACGTGCGCGTCATCTTCGTGGAATCCGGCGGAGACAACCTCTCGGCGACGTTCAGCCCTGAGCTGGTGGACTTCTCGATCTACATCGTCGACGTCGCCCAGGGCGAGAAGATCCCGCGCAAGGCGGGGCAGGGCATGATCAAGTCGGACCTGTTCGTGATCAACAAGACGGATCTCGCCCCGCACGTCGGCGCGGACCTGGAGGTCATGGAGGCCGATTCCAAGGTCTTCCGCAAGGACAAGCCCTTTGCGTTCACCAACCTGAAGACGGACGAGGGCCTGGATTCCGTCATGAACTGGATCCGCTCCGACGTCCTGATGCTCGACCTTGACTGAGCAGGCTGCGGGCCCCTCGCAGGACGAGCAGTCGCCGAGCGCTCCGCCGACCGGGCAGCTGCGTCTGCGGATCGAGCAGCGCGACGGCCGCTCCTACGCGGCCCGGCAGTTCCACGACGGAGCGCTGCGGATCCTCAAGCCGCTGCACCTGGATGGCACCGGGCAGGTCTGCTACCCGGTGATCAACCCGGGTGGGGCGTACTTCGGTGCGGACCGCTACGAGCTCGAGCTCGAGGTGGGTCAGGACGCCTCGCTGCTGTCCACTACGCAGTCGGCGACCAAGGTGTATCGGACCCCGCAGGGCCCGGCGCGGCAGGACCTGGAGGTCCGCCTGGGCCCCGGGGCGGTGCTCGAGCACCTGCCGGACCAGCTGATCGTCTATCGCGAGGGCTCCTACCGCCAGCGAACGCTCGTGCGGATGCACCCCACCGCGTCGCTGGTCATGGCCGAGATCATCACCCCGGGGTGGTCGCCGGACGGCGAGCCGTTCCGCTTCGACGAGGTGCGGCTGCGCACAGAGGTCCAGGTCGAGGACGACGAGCACCGGCGCAAGCTCATCGTCGATCAGCTGCGCATGGTCCCCGACGCGGGCCAGGCCATCACCGGCTCGGGAATGATGGAGGGCCGCAGCCACACGGGCCAGCTGCTGATCGCCGATCGGCGCCTGGACGACGAGCTGTACGAGCAGCTGGCCTCGTCCGTGGAGGACTCGGCGACGCTGTCCGGGATCACCCGCGGCGGCCTTCCCCATCCCGACGGCCTGCGGTGCGTCGCGATCCGCTCCCTGGCCGATTCCACGGGCGCGATCGCCGCGCTGCACCGCGGGGTCGTCGACCTGCTGCGGGCCCGTTGGCGCGATCAGCCCCCGCTCGACCTGCGGCGCCCGTGACGACCGGGCCCCGACCCTTCTGCTGCGTCCTGCCGACGCCCCGCTGAGAGGCTTCACATGATGAACGCTGTCCGCACCGTGCTGTACGGGATCTCCCAGATCTTCTTCCTGCGCAGCGCTCCCGCCGGAGCGCTGCTGCTGATCGGCATCGCCGTGGCGAATCCCCGCACCGCGGTCCTCGTGGTGATCGGCTGTGCCGTCCAGACGCTGGCCGCATGGGTCATCGGAGAGCGAGAGCTCGTCCGAGACGGGCTCATGGGCTACAACGGCGCCCTGGTCGGCGCAGCGGCCTCGCTGTCGACCATCCAGCTCAACGAGACCGCACTGTCCATCGCCATGACAGTGGTCGGCGCGCTGGCCTGCATCCCGGCCCACCTGGTCCTCCGTGGCCTGTTCGACACGGCCGCGCTGCACCGCTTCGGACTGCCGGTCTCGACCGCGCCCTTCTGCCTCGTGGCGGGACTGCTCTTCGGCGTGCTGCAGCCGATCGTCGAGCCTGGCATCACGACGACCTCGGCCGGCGCCGTGCAGGGATCGCTGCTCGGGATGCTGAACCCCTTCGCCGAGGTCGTGCTCGCGGACGGCCTGGTCCCGGGGCTGGTGATCCTCGCGGCGCTGCTGGTGGGATCGCTGCGCGTGGGGCTGTGGGGGCTGTTCGGCTCGCTTCTCGCTCTGGTGCTCGGTCTCGTCCTCACCGGCGACATCGTGCCTGTGTCCACAGGTCTGATCGGCTACAGCGCGGTGCTCGTCGCGATCGCCCTGGGGGCGATCTTCTGCCCGGGACGCGGCCTGGTCCACCGGCTGGTCTGCGCGGCGATCGGCGTGGCCGCAGCCGTCGGTCTGCGCTGGGTGCTGGACCCCACCCCCATCCCCACCTACACCTGGCCGTTCCTGCTGGCCATGTGGGCCGTGCTGATCGCAGACGAGCTGCTCTCGCCGCAGCGGCGGCAGTTATCGGACGCGTCGCCGAGCAGCGAACGTGCGCCCGCGTGAGCCGTCCTGCCGCTTCCGCTCCATCGTCCGAGTGGACATCCCGTTGCGCTGTTCAGCCCGACAGCGCAACGGGGCATCCACTCGATGCGGGGGAGACGAGGGACAGGGGCTCACGGTCTGCCGTGCCGTCTGAGATGCCCGACGAGGAGACAGAGATGACTGGTCGTACGCCCATCGGTGGGCAACTGCACCCGCACCGACCAGCCCCCGGAGAGAGGCTCGACACGCACCGTGCGGAGGCCTGCGAGCACACCCCCGGACGTCGATTCAGGCCGGACAGCGGGCACGAGGTCCAGCGCCGGATCACCGACTACTGGGACCAGCGGGCGCGGGAGTACGACCGCCAGCAGCAGCGCGAAGCACGCGTGGAGGCGGATCGGATCGCGTGGCGGGGGATCCTTGAGCAGGTGATGCCCGCTCAGCCCCAGGACGTGCTGGATCTGGGCACCGGCAGCGGCTACATGGCCCTGCAGCTGGCGCAGCTGGACCACCGCGTCACGGGGATCGACCTCTCGGAGGCCATGCTCGGGATCGCCCGGGACCGGGCTGCGGAGCTGGGCCTGGCGGTGGAGTTCGGCCTGGGAGATGCCGCCGAGCCTCCGGTGGCGCCCGGTTCCTTCGACGTCCTCGTCAGCAGGTACCTGCTGTGGACCCTGCGCTCGCCCGATGACGCCCTGCGTGCCTGGCGGCGCGCGCTGCGACCGTCGGGGCTGCTCGTCGCGGTCGACGGCCTGTGGTTCCCGCGGGGGATCGACGCGAACCCGACTCCAGGGTTTCGCGAGCACTACGACCCTGCCGTGCGCTCGGTGCTGCCGCTGGCCGAGGCCCGCAGCGTCGAGGAGCTCACTGAGCGGATCCGCGCCGCGGGCTTCCGGGACGTGCGGGTGCGTCTGCTCGAGCAGCTGTGGGAGCTGGACCGCGATCGAGGGGTCGTCCCGGGCCACGATCTGGTGCCCCAGCACCTCATCACGGCTCGGCCCTGAGGTGGGACGGCAGCGGATCGCGCACTGCGGGATCGTCAGTACAGTGAAGGCTTCTGAAGCCGAAGGAGGGGCCGCATCGTGACGCAGGAGACGAGCCCGCCAGTCGCGGGCTCGCGGATCAGGCGGGTGCTCTCGCGCAGCCGCCGACGCGCGGTCCTGTGGATCATCGCCCTGGTCGCCGCGCTGTGCGCGGCGCTCCTGCTGGCAGTCGGCGTGGGGTCGGTGAGCATCGGACCCGTGCGCGTGCTGGGCGTGCTCGTCGAGCACCTGACAGGGGTGGAGATAGGGCCCGGTGCCAGCGCCACGCAGGATGCGATCGTCTGGCAGGTCCGCGCCCCGCGCGTGGTGCTCGCGGCCTTCGTGGGGGCAGGGCTGGCGGTGTGCGGCATGGCCCTGCAGGCGATGGTGCGCAACATGCTGGCCGATCCTCAGCTGCTCGGCATCAGCTCGGGAGCCTCCTGCGGCGCGGCGGCCTCGATCCTCTTCGGGTTCACCCTGGGCGGCGGGGAGCACGCCCTGCAGGCCATGGCCTTCCTGGGCGCTCTGGGAGCCTCCGTGCTCGTCTACGCCACCGCCCGCTCCGGCGGCCGGCTGACCTCGGTTCGGCTCCTGCTGGCCGGGGTCGCGGTGGGCTACGCGCTCAACGCGCTGACGAGCTTCCTGATCTTCGCCAGCGGCAGCGCCGAGGGCACCCGCTCGGTCATGTTCTGGCTGCTGGGCTCGCTGTCGCTGGCGTCGTGGGGCACGCCGCTGGCCGCCGTCGTCGTCATCGCCTCGGTGACCGTGGTCGTGCTGAGCCTCCAGGGGCGGCGCCTGGACGCTCTGGCCCTGGGCGACGACACCGCGCACTCGCTGGGCGTGTCGCCGGAGCGCACGCGGGCCCTGCTGCTGGTGCTCGTCTCGCTGTGCATCGGGGTGCTGGTCGCGGCCTCGGGCAGCATCGGGTTCGTGGGGCTGATCATGCCGCACCTGGCCCGGCGACTGGTCGGCGCGGCTCACACCGCCGCCATTCCCGTGGCGGCCCTGCTGGGCGCTCTGCTGCTGAGCCTGGCGGATCTGGCCGCGCGCACCGTGCTGCAGCCCCAGGAGCTGCCCATCGGCATCATCACCGCGATGCTGGGCGCCCCCTTCCTCCTCCTCCTCATCCGGCGCATGCGCGCCGGGTCCTCCTCTCGCTGATCGGAGCTCCATGCACTCGCCGTCCCGTTCTCGCGCCGCCGTCCTGTCGGCAGCCGCCGTGCTGCCCGCGGCCGCACTTCTGCTCGGCAGCTGCTCCCAGGACCAGGACTCCGAGTCCGACGGAGGCGGCGGGCACTACCCGGTCACCGTGAACAGCTGCGGGGAGGACGTCACCTTCGAGCAGGAGCCGGAGCGGCTCGTGCTGCTCAAGTCCGCGTCGGTACCGGGGCTGCACGAGCTCGGTGTGCTCGACCGGGTCGAGGCCAAGGCCGGGGCCTATCCGCTGGAGTCCTACGACGAGACCACCCGCGAGGAGGTCGAGGCCATCCCTTCGCTGGGCGGCGACGTCGACTCGAGCGGGCATCTGAGCGTGTCCCAGGAGGCCGTCATGGCCCAGGAGCCGGACGTCGTGATGGGACAGGCGGAGAACCTTGATGCCTCCGCGCTGTCGTCGGTGGGGATCCCGCTGCTCGAGGAGCCGGCGCTGTGCCCAGGGGGCATCGAGGATCCCGGGTTCGACGACGTCTACGACCAGCTGCGGCTGTACGGGAAGGTCTTCGACCGCGAGGACGAGGCCGAAGAGAACATCGGCGAGCTCGAGGATCGTGTGGCGGCCGTCGAGGAGCAGGTCGACGGATCCGCCTCGGACCAGGAAGAGCCCCTGACCGCCGCGGTGCTCTACCCCACGGTCGGCGGCGGCACCACCTATGCCTACGGCGCCCACAGCATGGCCGCGCCGCAGCTGGAGGCCGCGGGTCTGGAGAACGTCTTCGCAGACCTCGACGAGCGCGTGGCCGAGGTGACTCCCGAGGAGCTGGCCGGGCGGGATCCCGACGTCCTGATCGTCCTCTACTCGGAGGGCGACCCTCAGGCCGTCGAGGACTCGATCTCGGACATCCCCGGCACCGACGGCATCTCCGCGGTCGTCGAGGACCGGATCCTGGCCATGCCGATGAACATGACGGAGCCGGCCACTCCGCAGGCAGTGGACGGTCTGGAGCGGATCGTGGAGGAGTTCCAGCAGTGATCGAGGGGACCGGGCTGTCCTTCTCCTACGGCCGGGGCCCCGCGGTGGACGGGATCGACGTGGTGTCGGTGCCCGAGCGACTCATGGGTCTGATCGGACCCAATGGCAGCGGCAAGTCGACGCTGCTGCGGCTTCTGCATGGTCGCCTGCGGCCGGCTTCCGGGCGGGTGATGGTCGACGGGCGCGATCTGGCCGGGATGAGCGCCAGGGACATCGCGCGCAGCATCGCGGTGGTCGTCCAGGAGCACGAGCCCGTGGTCGAGCTCAGCGCAGCGGAGATGGTCATGCTGGGGCGCCTGCCCCGCGGCGGGCTGGGCGGCCCGGCGGCCGCCGATCATGCGGCCGCGGAGTCCGCTCTGGAGCAGGTGGGCCTTCTCGCCCAGGCCGAGCGGCCGCTGTCGGCCATGTCCGGCGGCGAGCAGCAGCGGGTCATGATCGCCCGGGCCATGGCGCAGGAGACGGAGCACCTGCTGCTGGACGAGCCCACCAATCACCTGGACATCCGCTACCAGCACGAGGTGCTCTCCACGGTGCGGCAGCTGCGCCGCACGTCGATCGTGGTGCTGCACGACCTGAACCTGGCGGCGCAGTACTGCGATGAACTGGTGCTGCTGGACCACGGCCGGATCGCCGCCCGCGGGACGCCGGACGAGGTGCTGCGCGCCGAGGTCCTGGAGCCCGTCTACCGCATCGGCGTGCGGCGCTGGGACGACGACGGCATCCACCTCTCCTTCGGCCTCCGAGACTGACTCTCCCCGCCCCGTCCTGCCACCCCGCCGAGTGGATACTCAATTGCGCAATTCGGCCCTTCTGCGCAACTGGGCATCCACTCGGCCGGGGGGGGGGGCTGGAACGACGGCAGCGGAAAGTCCGGTTCGATCAGGCGATCAGGGGCCCGACCAGCAGCGCCAGACCCAGCAGCAGCCAGCCCACGGGGAAGATCCAGCACAGGACCTTGCCCCTCCGGTGGGCCACATTGAGCGTCCAGTTCGACGGATGGTTCTGGACCATCAGCGGAAGCTCGGGGTCATCGACCAGACCCGGGATGCGCCATCGATGCAGGTCCTCTCGCGAGTGCTCGCCGAGGGGGATCTCGAGTGCGTCGAGCTCGCGCAGCACATCAGCCCGGCTTCCGCGGAGGCAAGCGGCGGCGATCAGAGGCAGAGCAAGCATGGAGGCGCCCAGCAGCCAGGTACCGCGGATCTGCCCTGAGCCGTCTGCCCAGCCGGCCACGCTCATCGCGCAGATCGCGGTGCCCAGCGGCAGCAGGGACCAGGCCACGGCGGCGGCGAGGCGGCGGTTCTGCACAGCCATGCGGATCAGCGGTCCCAGTCCATCGGCGAAGGGGTTCCGGGGACGAGGTCGGCCCACTGCGGTGACCAGCGTCGTCAGGCCCGAGGCGAACAGGACGCCGCTGGCCCCCAGCAGCGGGCCGACCAGCACCGAGCCTAGGGTCTTGGGCTCCCAGCGGGTGACCTGGCCGTCGGCGTCGGTGTGGGCGGCGACCTGCTCGGGGATCCGGTCCCACCATGCGGCGCACAGCAGCAGCGTCGCGACCAGCACCGCGGCCATGACCACGGAGGGCACCAGCGGCGAGGGCATGCCGTCGACGTGCAGCTCGTAGCCGCCCTCCTCGACCGTCCGCGCCCACTCGCCCTTCGGCAGGCCGTCGGAGTCCGCGGGGCGGTCCCGGGATGCTGGCAGGGCGGCGGATCGGTCGGAGCGCACCGCGCCATCCTCCCACCCTCCCGCCGAGTGGATACTCAGTTGCGCTGTTCGCCCCGATAGCGCAACTGAGTATCCACTCGGCGGGAGGGGAGGGGCGCGTAGGGTCGGGGCATGACGCATGTGGAGATCAAGAAGGTCCGCGACGAGCCCTCCTCGGACGACGGCGTCCGGCTGCTCGTCGACCGCCTCTGGCCGCGCGGGGTGTCCAAGGACGACGCCGAGCTCGACGGGCACCCCAAGGATGTGGCGCCCAGCACCGACCTGCGCAAGTGGTTCGACCATGACCCGGAGAAGTTCCAGGAGTTCGGCGACCGCTATCGCGCAGAGCTCGACGACAACGACGCAGCCCATGACCTCGCCGCCAAGCTGCGCGATGAGCGCCCCGAGCAGGTCACGCTGCTCTACGGCGCCAAGGACGACGAGCACAACCACGCGATCGTCCTGCGCGACTGGCTGCGCGACCACCTCTGAGACCGCCGAGTGGATCCTGGGTTGCGCTGTTCGCTCCCTCTGCGCAACTCAGTGATCACTCGGCGAAGGGGGAGGGGCGGCGGGCGCGGCGGATCATGTCGATCAGCGCCGGGCGGTGGCCTCGAAGGTCCTCTGCGGTGACCCGCAGCTCCTGCCACCCTGCCGCCTCGGTGAGCCGACGCCGCAGGATGTCCTTGCGCAGCTGATCCCCGCGGGCATGATGCGGCCCCTCGACCTGCAGGCTCACCCGATCCTCGTCATCGGCCAGATCGGGCCAGAAGCAGGATCCGTTCGGCGCGCTCACCTCCAGATCGGTGACCCAGCGGGTCTCCCCGAAGCGCTCGAGGCACAGGCGCGCCTCGGTCTCCAGCGCGGAGTCGACGGCCGCCGCCGTGCGCTGCAGGGCGCGCTTGATCCGAGCGACTCCGCGCACTCCCGGCAGCTCGCGCAGTTCTCGCTCGAGCTGCTCTCGAGACCTCAGTGCCGGCAGATCCTTCCGGATGCCGGTGGTGTGGGTGCAGATGATGCCGTCGAGCACGGCGACCAGGGCGTCGTCGTCGAGCAGCGGCCAGCGGCCCTGAGCGGCACCGGCCAGATCCACTGCGGTCCGCGCAGGGGAGGTGACGACGACGCCCTCGAACTCGATCAGCGGAGTCAGCCGGGGCAGCAGGCGGTGGGCGATGATCCCGGGAGATCGCATGAGCAGTTTGGGATCGGGGGAGACCAGGTGAATCGGCCAGGCCATGCGCAGCCGGTTCGGCACCCGCAGACCGAGCAGCGCCGCAGCCGTCACGTGACTGGCCGCCGCCCCGGGCTGGGCCTGGAGCATGGCAGGCAGCAGGCGGCGCAGCTCCCGGACATGGTCGGCTACCGCATCGCGCTGGCCGGCCTGCCAGACCCCGCGAGAGACCCGCACATAGGGCCCTCGTGTCAGCTGAGCGGGGCTGACCCCGGCGACGGCCGCCTGAGCGGTGGTGAAGGCGTGCTGGGACAGCGACTCCGGCACGACATGAGGCGGTTTTCCCATGGCCGCAACGGTGCCGCAGCGCGTCGCCGTCGTGGGGTCGGGATCGGACTCTGTGCAGTGCGCGTGGGGGCCGGCCTGTGCAGGGCAGCCCTGTGGAGCCGC
>NZ_SCNB01000022.1:0-44020 GCF_005502825.1 Kocuria sp. 2SI
CCCCCGGCCAGCCAGCCGGAAGGCCCGCCCCCGCCAGCCCGGGGCCGGTCGGTGGCCGGCAAGCACGAGAGGCCGGTAGCGCGGGATCATCAGCAATACGGTCGCGCACCAGCCTCACAGCTCGATGGCGCAACTCATCGGGATACTTCCTCGGTGCAGGCATGACGGCATGACTCCATCCTCCTGGGAAGATCACGCCCTCCACCACTCCCGGGGCGATCCACCGTTGCGGCGCTTGACCTTTCGCGCGATCAGGCCTTGGCTGCGCATCGAGTCCGCGACGGTCTTCTCGCTGACCGTCCAGCCGTCATCGCGCAGATCGTGGACCAGCCGCGGGGAGCCAGGCAGCTTCACGCTTCTGGTTGAACATCACCCGCACCGCCCGGTCGATGGTGTCGCGGCGCCGGACCGGTGACCATCGCCCGGCAAGTGAACCAAGAAGGCCTCCACGCCCATCGACCTTGAAAGACAGACAAGGGGGTTCCCTTCCCCGACCAGGGACGGTCTCGCCTCGTCACGCTCCCGTCATGTTGCGTTCATCCCACCGCGTCACCGCCAGGCATGGAAGTCCGCGCTGCTGACCGGTGGATCTGCTGTCAGCAGCGCGGCTCCGGCGGCTCACGTCACTGGCATGGTGGGCAGGACGATGCACGACGGTGTATCTCCACCGTGCAGGATCGTCTGCTCTGCGACGTTGTAGTCCTTGGCCTTGAACGGATCGCCTTCGACGTTGGGGTTGGCGTCCCACCGTGGGAAGTTGCTCGAGGTGACCTGCACCCGGATCCGATGGCCGGCGGCGAACCGGTTGGCGGTCGACCAGAGGTCGATGCGGTATTCGACCGGTTCGCCCGGTGTGACGGGAGCGGGCGTTCCCTTCCCGTCCTCCATCCCGCGATACCGCGCGCGCACAACTCCGTCGGTGAGATTGATCGATCGGCCGTCCGGATGAACGTCACACAGCCGGACGACGAAATCAGTGTCCTTGGCGCTAGTGGCTGCCCAGAGGTAGGCAGTGATCCGCCCCATCACCTCTGTGTCTTCCTCCAGCGGCTCGCTCGTGAAGGTCAGGACATCAGCGCGGGCTTCGATCGGGCGTTGGTCGATCGGGCCGGGGCGGTGACCAGCGTCCGCCATGAGCGCACCGCCAAGGGTCGGAACCGGATCGCTCGGGTCGTAGGTGTAGTCGTCCGAGCCGGTGCTCGGTACCGCCTCGGTCGACAACCGGCCGTCCGACCCCAGGTACCACTCCACCTCCCGGGCCTCCGGCGGTGGCCAGGAGTCCATCGTCGCCCACCGGTTGGAGCCCATGATGAAGACCTTCACCGGAGCTTCCTCGTTGGTGGCAGCGCCCTTGAGCCACTGGTCGAACCAGCTCAGCTGCGTCTCGAAGAGCCCCCCGTTCAGGTCCAGCACGTCCGCTGAGGACATGACGCCGAAGTTCACGTCTCCGACGGGGTTACCGGTGGCCGCGTGGGCCCACGGCCCGATAAGCAGTGAGGCTGGCACGTTGCGCGCCTTGGCGGCGCTGAAATCGTCGATGGTCTGTTGCAGGAAGATGTCGTACCAACCACCGATGTTGAGTGACGGCACATCGCTGTCCTCGACGGGGAGGTTCATGAAGCTCAACGTCTCGGGATCCATCGGATGATTCAGTGGTGTGAAGAAGCCTTGGTTGACCGGGTGAGATCGAACCGGGGCGAACTCCGCCAGTGGACGCGACGCGAACCCCGCCGAGCCGAGCGAGTCGATCTCATTGATCAGCGCGGGCAGCACGCGCCCGAGGGCTGCTGGATCGGACACCCGCATCGCCTCTGCGACACCGACAGCGCCGAGGTACCAGATTCCTTGCATGCTCAGCTCAAAAGCACCTTGCCGGAAGTAGAAGCCCCGCAACGCATCGGCACACCGCTGCATCGGCGCGACGGCACCGAGCTCGGAGGCTCCGCCAACGGCTGCCGCAAGTTGAGTGAAACCGAAGTATGAGAGGCCGTACATTCCCACGCGACCGGAGGCTCCGGGCAGCGAGGCGGCCCACGCGACAGTGTCGACACCGTCGAACACTTCATCTTCGAAGGGTCGGAAATCGCCACCCGACGTGAAAGTCCCGCGGACGTCCTGGACGACGACAATATAGCCACGCGCAGCGGCCGCGAGCGGGTCGAGCACCGATTGGTGGCTGATGAGGTCCTTGCTGTACGGCTGGCGAGTCAGCAAGACCGGAAATGGCCCCTCGCCTGCCGGGCGATACACGTTCGATTTCAGGACCGTACCGTCCCGCGCTGTCATCGGAACGTTTAACTCGACGTTGACAGCGAACTCACCCTGTCCGGATAGTTCGCTCATCGAAACGGATTCCGTGGACGTCATAATCCTCTCCTTCGTGAGAATGTGTGGTTCATCAAGAGTTGGCCTTCGCGTTCTCCACTGCCGGCGTCATCAAGAAGCCTTCATAGTCCTGGCTGGCGACGTGCGCCAACTCCCCAAGGTAGGAATTAACGCCGCCCGAGTACACCAAGAAGTTTCGAACTTTTCCGGGAATGTTTGCGCCCGTGTACCAAGAATCGGTCTTCGCAAGGAGTAGGCCGCTCGCGAAGGCCTTCACTCCGGTACTCCATTCCTCTTCAATGGCCGCGTTCACATCGATAGTTTCGATGCCGTTGCTCTCCGCATGCTCAATGAGCTCGGCGATCCACTCGACTCGCCGTTGGACCGGAACTGCAGCGTTCGAGAAGTAGTCAGGGTTCAAGGGCCCCATGTGCGACAGCATGTTGGGGAAACCAGCGTGCGCTATTCCCAAGTACGAGTTGACGTCGCTGCCATTCTTCCATTTCGTTTCCAGCGACAAGTCGTCGCGTCCTGTAATCTCAAAACCCAACAGGGCGCCGGTGATGGCGTCGAATCCTGTGGCGTAGACGATGATGTCCAAGTCGTGCAGACCACTGAGGGTCCTGATGCCTTCCGGAGTGACTTCCTGGATCGGCGACTTCCTGAGGTCGACCAGGGAGACGTTCGAACGGTTGAGTGTCAGGTAGTAGCTATCAGAATGGACGAGGCGCTTCGCTCCAAAAAAATAGTCGGGCATCGCCGCTTCGGCATCTTCCGGATTTTTCACGAGGTCTTTGATCTTCGAGCGTACGAAGTCGCTTACCTTCCCGTTGGCCTCCTCATTGAGGACGGTGTCAGCGTAAGTCAGCGACATCGCAAATCCACCCGACAGCCACGCTGCTTCGAGGACCCCTCTTCGCTCGTCGGGGTCATCTTGCAGCACGGACTTTCCGGTCATCACCACCGGCAGTCCGCCCGTCGTCCCCTCCAGATACTGCCTTCGGCTCTTGTGAGTCATCTTGGCCATTTCGAGCGACTCTTCGGTGTAGTGGTAGTCGTTTGCCGGAACGACGTACTGAGGCGTTCGTTGGAAGATCGTCAGGTGAGCGGCTTCCTTGGCGATCTCAGGGATGATCTGCACCCCTGTCGAACCTGTCCCGATCACGCCCACGCGCTTCCCACGGAAATCAACGTCTGCGCGAGGCCACCGCGCGGTGTGATACTGCTGACCCATGAAGGAGTCGACACCCGAAATGTCCGGCATATTCGTTACGGTAAGCGCCCCCACGGCGGGGATGAAATACTTGCACGTGACGACGTCTCCATCGTCCGTTGTGATGGTCCATCTGGCATCAACCTCGTCGAACCGGGCTGATGTAATGCGGACGTTGAGCCTGATGTCTTCTCGTAGGCCCAGTTTGTCCGCCACGAAGTTGAGGTACCCCTCGATTTCGGGCTGCCCAGGGTATCGCCGGGTCCAGTTCCACTCGTGAGCGATTTCGTCAGAGAAACTGTACATAGTCGATGGCCGGACTGTCGCAGCGGGCGCCTGGATACCGGTTCCAATACCAGGTACCGCCGACTCCGGAGGCTTGGTCATAGATTTTTGCGGAAACGCCTTTCTCGCGCAGACGGTGAAGCGTATACAAGCCTGAGAAACCTGCGCCTACGATAAGAGCGTCGATGTCGTGCTTCATGGGAGTACCTCCATTTGGACGGCAGTGTCCAAGGATTCTGTGGGGTGGGCGAAACGCGGGACAGATCAGGGGACAGATCGCGGCTAGGACGCGACGTCTTGCGACTTATGAACCATCGGCCAGAATTTGACGGCCAGAATTGGACAGCAAGGAGTTGGCCAGATCCGCTCAGATCTAGGTCACGATCACGGGTGCGGTTCGGCATGTGGCCGACGTTCTGCGGTGGCAGAACGTGCGACGTCGATCACGACAATAGCGGCGAGTGTGGATGCGGTCAACAGGTGTTGAGTCGGATTCCAACAGGTGTTGAGTCGCCCCGGCTAGAGGTGTGTGCGGACACGCCGCTGTGCGTCAGGAGTGGTCGGGAGTGCCGTAGATCGATTGGATCCAGATCTCGCACATCAGGTCTACCGAGTGCTCCGGCCCCAAGGACATCGGGCCCTCGTCCGCCAGGTTCTGCAACATCGCGACGTTGAGGAGCATGAGGCTCGTTGCCAGTCGCCGAGCATCGCCTCTCGGCGGAGCGATGCCGAGACGTCGGTCAGCCTCGATGCGCGCAGTACTGGCGTCCACGAACCACTTCAAGTTCTCCTGCCAGACGTCACGGAGTTCCGGCACCACGCGCCAGTTCGCCGATGCCGCTCGCATCAGTGCGCTGTGTCGCTGCCATACTTCGACGAGTTGGGTGAAGGCCGTCGTCAGCTGGTCCCGGTAGGCGGCGTTGTCCACGATGGTGTCGTCGTCGGATGCGGAGACCCGGACCCCGGTCCACGGCTCTACGGCATCGAGGACTTCATCCCGGTACCGAGTAAGAAGTTGAGCGACGACGGCGTACTTCGAGGTGAAGTAGAAATAGAAAGTCGCGCGGTTGATACCGACTTCCGACACAATCTCCTGGATTTTGATGGAACGCAGGTCGCGTCTTTGCAACAGTCGTTCAGTCGCTACTAGAAGGGCTTGCACCCCGTCCACCTGCAATGCATCGCTACCCGAACGCTCGATACTCCCGCCGGGTGCGGCCGGTGCCTCTCGCCTTGTCATCGCCATAATGCTACCGCGCAGTCGGACTGCCGGCCTTTCCGCTTGTGTGGGTCTTCTCGAACGCGTGCTGGAGATCAGCCGTCCGGAGTTCAGCGAGATGGTCAAGGATCTGGACGAGCACGTCATCGACCTCCGCACCCGCCCGCTGGACGCCGGCCCCTACACGTTCGTCGCGGCCGATGCGCTGACGATGAAGCTCTGAGGTGTGTCTGAGTTAATGACGCACTTTCGCGTTTCATTACCCAACATCGTGGGGTCCTGACGGGTTCTCATTCTTGCGGGCTTGTCGGTGGTGGGCAAGACGTCGTTGGCGGGCCTGTTCGAGGCCCTCGCGGCGGGCGGCGCGGATCGTCTCGCCGCGGCCTTCGTGTTCGTCGTCGGGGGTGACGTAGCCGATGCCCTCGTGCAAGCGCACGGTGTTGTAGTGCTCGCGGACGACGGCCAGCTCGGCGCGCAGCGTGGCGGGATCCTGGATGGCGGCCAAGTGTGGGTTCTCGCCCTTGAGGTGACCGTTGAAGCTCTCGATCCAAGCCTGGTCGGTCGGGGTGCCCGGCCGACCGAAGTGCTGAGCGATCGCGCACAACGCCATGAACTCCCGGGTCGAGCCGGAGGTCATCTGGGGACCGTTGTCACTGACCGCGAGCAGGATCGGCCGCTGCAGGTCATCGGTGCGCACGTCGATGCGGTCCTCGTCATGGCGGGCGTCGACGGCATCCAAGAGTCCTTCGGCCTCCAGCGCGGCGGTGAAGCCGACCTCGACCTGAGTGGAGGTCTCCTCGGAGCTGACGATCTCGGTGATCCACTTCCTGCTGACCAGGTCCTGGATGATCAGCACCGCCATCCCGGCACGGGTGAAGTGCGTCGTGTCGAAAATCCAGATCGAGTTCGGGGTGTAGCTCGCCCAGGCCGGGAACGGGCGACGCTTCGAGGGTCCCGGACGCGGCAATGGCCGAAAGTGCTTGTCCGCCAACGTCAGCACGCGCCGCACACTCGAGGGCGAGACCCAGAACCGGCCGGTGTAGGAGCCGCGGTGGGCGAGCTTGCGGTGGGAGCGGTCGACCTCGCCCCACTGCTCGAACAGGGCCAGGATCTCCTCGGCTTCCTGCTCGAGCAGCCCGTGGACCGCGGCCCCGGGACGCTGGTCGCTCAGCTGCCCAGACGCTCGGCGGCGCTGCCACCGGTAGACCCGCCGCTCTGGCAGCTCGAGCACCCGGCACGTGCGGGCCAGGTCCCAGCCGGCCTCGTCCGCCTGGTCGACCAAGTCCAACAGAGCGGTCTTGGTGGCCTCATCGACCCGGCGCGGGACGCGGCCACTCAGCCCCAAGGATCTTTTCCCTCCACGAGAGTCAGCTTCACGGCCAGCTCCTTGCAGGCCTCCGACAGCCGGGCGACCTCGGCCTTGGCCGCCTCCAGCTCGAAGTCGCGTTCGCGACCCTTCACGCCGGGCTTGGACGCCGCCAACGCTGCCAGCGCGCCTTCCTTGGCGACCGTGCGGATGCGCATGATCGTCGAGCGGTCGACCTGCTCGGCCGCCGCTGCCTCCGCGATGGTCACTTCCTGACGCACGATCTGTAGCCAGATCTCGTACTTCTGCGAGGGCGAGAGGAACCGCTTCCCACGCCTCTTGCGCGGGCCCGATCCCGGGGTGTTCTCGGACATGACCTGATCCTCCTGTAGTAACCGGAAGGGACTGCTGCACGGATAGGTGACATCTGATCTGTGGCGTCGAGGGGCGCTGCTGGAAGGATGTACACCGTGCCCAAGCCCTACCCCAAAGA
Organism: Kocuria sp. 2SI; assembly: GCF_005502825.1. Lineage (NCBI taxonomy): Bacteria > Bacillati > Actinomycetota > Actinomycetes > Micrococcales > Micrococcaceae > Kocuria > Kocuria sp. 2SI. The sequence continues at coordinate 6,842 of NZ_SCNB01000022.1, forward strand.
GTTCCGCGACGATGTCGTGCGCGTCGCCAGGAATCGTGAGCCGGGTCAGCAGTTGAAACAGATCGCTGCTGACTTCGGGATCAGCGAGTCGTGCCTGACCAACTGGCTCAAGAGAGCTGACGTCGAGGAGGGCCACAAGCCCGGCACGACCGCGGACCAGAACGCTGACCTGCGGGATGCCAAGAAGCGGATCCGGCTACTGGAGCAGGAAAACGAGGTCTTGCGTCGGGCTGCGGCCTACCTGTCGCAGGCAAACCTGCCGGGAAAATGATGTACCCGCTCGTCCGTGAGTTGGCTGTCGACGGGATCCCCGTGACAGTGACGTGCCGGGTACTGAAGATCACTCGTGCGCCCTACTACCGGTGGCTGACCCAGCCGATGACCACCGCCGAGTTGGTTGAGGCCTACCGGGCCAACGCCTTATTCGACGCGCACCGGGACGACCCGGAGTTCGGGTATCGGTACCTGCTCGACGAAGCGCGTGCTGTGGGTGAGCCGATGACCGCGCGGACCGCGTGGGCGATCTGCTCGGCCAACCAGTGGTGGAGCGCATTCGGCAAGAAGCGCGCCAAGAACGGCAAGAAGCCCGGCCCGCCTGTTCATGAGGACAAGGTGAAGCGCGACTTCACCGCGACCGACGTCAACCGGCTGTGGCTGACCGACATCACCGAGCACCCCACCAGTGAGGGCAAGCTCTACTTGTGCGCGGTCAAGGACGTGTACTCCAACCGGATCGTCGGCTACGCCATCGACTCACGGATGAAGTCCCGCCTGGCCAAGAAGGCTCTCGACAGCGCTGTCGCGCGCCGCCGTATCGAGGGACACGACGTCGCCGGTTGCGTCGTACACAGCGACCGAGGCTCCCAGGGCGGATTCAACTGGTCGTCGCAACACCCCGTCGTGGAGGTGTTTCATGGTTCGTCGTCAGCAGGCAGCAGATCGAGCGGTACGTCCGAAGCTGCGGTCGCCTGGGCATCCAAAGTTCCAGCGTCATGTCGTGGTCGTGTTCTGGGAGCAGATCGCCAAGGGTGTGCTTCCCGAGCAGGCGTCGGAAACTGCTGGCGTGGCTCAGGCCGTGGGCGCGCGCTGGTTCCACAACGCTGGGGGTATGCCGCCGTTCGATCTGAGCTTCACGCCCACCGGCCGTTACCTCTCCTTCGCTGAGCGCGAGGAGATCGCGCTGCTCAGGGCGCAGAACAAGGGCGTGCGTGAGATCGCCAGGCAGGTCGGTCGCGATCCAGGAACGATCTCTCGAGAGCTCCGGCGTAACGCGGCCACCCGTGGCGGGAAGCTGGAGTACCGGGCCTCGGTCGCTCAATGGAAGGCCGACTTGGCGACCCGGCGCCCGAAGGCAGCGAAGTTGGTGACGAACCCGCGGTTGCGCTCCTACGTACAGGACCGTCTGTCGGGACAGATCACGCTGCCGGACGGGACAGTCATCCCGGGGCCGGCGGCGCCGAGGTTCACCGGCCGCAACAAGCCGTTCCGCAAGGACCGACCGTGGTTTCTGGCGTGGAGCCCGGAGCAGATCAGCCAGCGACTCAAAGTCGATTTCCCAGAGGATGAGTCCATGCGGATCAGTCACGAGGCGATCTACCAGTCGCTGTACATCGCGGGCCGTGGCGCGCTCAAACGCGAGCTGGTGTGGTGTCTGCGGACAGGACGTGCGCTGCGAGTCCCTCGGGAACGTTCACGGCGCAAGACCTGGGCTCACGTCACCCCGGGAACCCTGATCAGCGAACGACCAGCGGAGGTCGAGGATCGGGCCGTACCCGGCCACTGGGAAGGTGACTTGATCATCGGGTTGGAGCGCTCAGCGATCGGCACCGTCATCGAACGCAAGACCAAGTTCACCCTACTGGTGCATCTGCCCCGCGAAGAGGGGTACCGACACAAGAACACCCCCAAGAACGGGCCCGCGCTTGGTGGCTACGGAGCGGTCGCGATGAAGAACGCGCTGAGCACGACCATGTCGACGCTGCCCGCCCAGCTCGCCCGGTCGGTGACCTGGGACCGGGGAAAGGAAATGTCGGCACACGCCCAGTTCAAGATCGAAACCGGCATCCCGGTCTTCTTCGCCGACCCGCACAGCCCCTGGCAACGCGGTACGAACGAGAACACCAACGGGCTGCTCCGCCAATACTTTCCCAAGGGAACCGACCTCGCCCGCTGGGGACAGGATGAACTTCAAGCCGTCGCGCATGCACTGAACACCCGACCCCGCAAGGCCCTCGGCTGGAAGACCCCAGAAGAAGCCTTCAACGAAGAACTACTGTTGCTGGAACAAGCCGGTGTTGCATCGACCAGTTGAACCCAGTCAGTACGTGTCGTTGGCCTACACCGACGCGCTCGTGACCGCGGGAGTGACCGCGTCGGTCGGCACCGTCGGAGACTCCTACGACAACGCTCTCGCAGAGACCGTCAACGGGCTCTACAAGACCGATCTGATCTACTCCCGGCCCGTCTGGGAGACGGCCAGCACGGTCGAACTCGCCACGATGGGCTGGGTCAACTGGTGGAACACCCAGCGCCTTCACGAGACCCTCGACTACCGCCCCCCCGCAGACGTCGAGGCCGCCTACACTCACCCCACGACGACCGCACCCGCGACCGTCTGACCACGGACGAAACCCAGGACGCTTCAGTTTCGTGCGCTCACCGTAGCCGGGGATGACCCAGTCCGCTGGTGGGCGGGTAGCTCCACCGTGAAGACCGCGCCCTGCCCGCGACCAGGGGAGGTGGCTGTGAGACGTCCGCCGTGGGCTTCGGCCAGGGCCTTGGAAATGGTCAGGCCGATCCCGGAGCCACCATGGTCGCGGTCGCGGGCGGTGTCACCGCGGTAGAAACGTTCAAAAAGGTGAGGTATCTGCTCCAGGCTGATGCCGTCGCCGGTATCGGCGACACGGATGGCCACCCGCCCTGGGCCCTGCCGGTTGGCGCTGAGCGTGACCTGTCCGCCGGCTGGGGTGTGGCGCAGGGCGTTGGAGAGCAGGTTGCCCAGCACCTGGCCCATGCGTTGCCGGTCGGCCTCGATGTCCCCGGCGGTCTCGTCGACGTCGATGTTCAGGGCCACACCTTCGGCGGCGTAGGCCTCCCGGTAGGCCTCGGCGGCCGCGCGCACCAGCTCGGCCACAGGTTGTTCGGTGCGGTCCAGGATGATGCGGCCTTCCTCCGCGCGGGAGACGTCGTTGATGTCTTCCACCAGACGGGTGAGGCGGGCGAGCTGTTCACCCATGAGCTCGCTGGTGGTCTCGTCCCAGTGGGCGACCTCGTCCTGGAGCGCCTCCAGGTAGACCGTGAGCACGGAGATGGGGGTGCGCATCTCGTGGGCCAGGTCGGAGAGCATCCGTCGGCGGGTGTCTTCGGTGCGCTCCAGCTGGGCGGCCATGGTGTTGAACGCCCCGGCGAGGGCGTCCACCTCAGCGCCGGCGCCCATGGCGGGGACCCGGGTGTCGTAGCGGCTGCGGGCCATGGCCTGGGCCGCGTGGGTGAGTGCGTCGATCGGGCGCTGGAGGCGGCGGGTGAACACCAAGGTGACGCCCAGGGCGCATACCAGGGCAGTGGCCAGGGCCATCCCCAGGGTCCAGAGGTTGGTGTCGCGGTAGGCCTGTTCCACATGCATCAGCTGGGTGGCGTCGTGCCCGGCCCCAGCGCGCAGCAGGTGCTCGTGAAAGATCGCCGGGCCCACTATGGAGGCGGCGAGGACCGCGGCGAGGATGCTGGCGATCACCACGATGGTTTGCGCCAGGAAGAACCGGGAGGCCAAGCCTCGTGGGCGGTGCCTGCTCATCGGCTTGCCATGCGGTAACCGACCCCTCGGACCGTGCTGATGCAGTCAAGATCGGGGTGTGCCTCAATGAGTTTGCGGCGCAGATGCCCGATGTGCACGTCCACGATCCGCTCGTCGCCCACCCAGGACGGATCCCACACGATGTCGATGAGCTGACGGCGGGAGTAGGCCCGTCCGGGGCCGGCCGAGAGTGTGGCCAAAAGATTGAACTCGGTGCGCGTCAGTGCGACCGCGGCCCCGCTCACCCGGGCCTCGTGGGCAGCGAGGTCGATGACCAGGTCCCCGAAGACCCATGGGGCCTCTCGAACGGTGACGGTGCGCGGGCGTCGCAGCACGGCCTGGACCCGTGCGACGAGTTCGCGCACGCTGAAGGGCTTGGTGATGTAGTCATCGGCGCCCACCTCCAGTCCGGTCAGCTTGTCGTCCTCGTCCCCACGGGCGGTGAGTATGAGCACATAGCACTCGGAGAAAGACCGAAGGGCACGGCACACCTCGATCCCGTCCAGACCTGGCAGCCCCAGATCCAGGACCACCACATCCGGGTGCTGGTTTCGGGCTGCTTCAAGGGCCGCGGGGCCGGTGTGGGCCTGGTCCACGGTGTAGCCGGCGCGGGAGAGATACGTCGCGATCATCTGCGCTAGGGCCTTCTCGTCGTCGACCACGAGCACCCGTCCCGGATGGGACGGGGAATCGATGCCTGGGTTCATGCCTCCAGTGTCGTCCCCACGCTGTGATCGGGTGACCGCAAGAGCGCAGGTCATCTGCGATCTTCGCTGAATCTTCAAAATAATCCCGGTCTCTACGCCTGTGCGCGGATCCAGAATGGTTGTCGTCGTTCGTGCCCTGCTGTGCCTCGGAAAGGAATCATGAATCAGGTTTCCCGCAGACGGATGTTGACTGGTGGCTTCGGCCTGCTCGGTGCTGGTGTCCTGGCAGGGGGTGCACCTGCTGCGGGTTCCTCCGCGGCACCGTCACTTCCCGGCCGGGCTCTGGTGGAGAAGACGCTTGTCGCGCAGCCGGCGACCCTGGACTTGGGAGGCTTGCAGGTCGATACGTGGGCCTACGGTGACACGGTCCCTGGACCGCTGATCCGGGCCACGGCCGGGGACCGGCTACGGATCACCGTCGACAACCAGTTGCCGGCCGAGACCACCGTGCATTGGCATGGCATCGCCCTGGAAGCCGCTGCCGACGGGGTGCCAGGGTTGACCCAGGACCCGATCGCCACCGGGAGCACCTACACCTACGAATTCACCGCACCGGATCCGGGGACCTACTTCTACCACCCCCACGTCGGGGTTCAACTGGACCGGGCTCTGTACGCCCCGCTGATCATCGATGACCCCAGAGAACCAGGGCGCTATGACCACGAATGGGTGCTCGTGCTCGATGACTGGCTCGACGGCACGGGACGCACGCCCGAGGACGTGCTCCAGGCGCTCACCTCCTCCAGTGGGAACGGGGCCGGCCACGGGGGCATGACCGGAATGGACCACGGGGACATGGACATGAGCTCCCCGGAGGCTATGGGCGGTATGGATCACGCACCGATGAAGGGCGGTGGAGACTCGCCCTACGGCGAGGACGCCGGGGACGTGACCTACCCGCATTACCTGGTCAACGGCAAGGTGCCGGAGGCCCCGGATGTGCTGGCCGCCAAGCCGGGGGACCGGGTGCGGCTGCGGATCATCAATGCCGCCGCCGAGACCATCTTTACCGTCGCTCTCGGCGGGCACCGCATGGAGGTGACCCACACCGATGGGTTCCCCGTGAAGCCGCAGGAGACGGACGCGCTGGCCATCGGCATGGGCGAACGTTACGACGCGATCGTCACCATAGCTGACGGGGTCTTCCCGTTCGTGGCCGCCCCCATGGGCAAGGACGGCCAGGCCATGGCGTTGATCCGCACCGGCTCCGGCGCCGCACCGGCCCCGACGGTGACGCCGAAGGAACTGCGTTGCCCGGCCTTGATCGGCGCCGAACTGGAGCCGGCCGACAGCGCCCGGTTGGAGACCCGGGACGTCGAAGTGGCCCTGCCTATGGCGCTGACCGGACAGATGGACCCTTACCAGTGGGGGTTCAACGGCGCTCCATACGGCAAGAATGACCCGCTGATGATCCGAGAAGGCCAACGCGTCCAGCTGGACGCGGCCAACCAGACCATGATGGCCCACCCGCTGCACGTCCACGGCCACACCTTCGCCCTGCCCAACGGATTACGCAAAGACACGGTCATGCTCGCCCCGATGCAATCCCTGGCCCTGCAACTGCAAGCCGACAATCCCGGGGATTGGATGGTCCACTGCCACAACCTGTACCACGGCGAGGCCGGAATGATGATCGAGATGAGATACCGCCGATGACGCTCATGCCCCGACGGGCTCTCCTCGGTTTGGGCCTGGTCACAGGGACCGGGCTGGCGGTCGCAGCTTGCTCCCCGCAGCCGGGTACCTCCACATCGGCCCCCTCCGGTGAGGGCGCCGGCGAGGCCACGGCGATCACTCATGTCCATGCCATCACGCGCGCTCCGGCCGACGGGGCCGTGCTGCTGGCCACCCACGAGGGCCTCTACCGTCTCGAGGACGGGGACCTGACCAGAGCCGGGCCCATCGTGGATCTGATGGGCTTCACCATCGCCGCCGACGGCCGCTACCTGGCCTCAGGCCACCCCGGCCTGGGCGTGGACCTACCCGAGCCATTGGGGCTGGCCGAGTCCGCCGACGGCGGGCAGAGCTGGAGTGTGCTCTCTCGCGGCGGGGAATCGGATTTCCACGCCCTGGCTGCCGGCCCCGCCGGGATCATCGCCTTCGATGGGCAACTTCGGTTCAGCCCCGACGGGCGCACCTGGCAGATGCGCGCCATTCCCTCGGCCCCGGTTTCTTTGGCCGTGTCCCCGAAATCGGGAGCGGTGCTGGCTGCCACAGAAAACGGCGTGCTGCGCTCCACTGACGACGGCGCCAGCTGGTCCCCCCTGAACACCCCCCAGCTGGCCTCACTGGTGGCCTGGGCCGACGACCGCACCATCGCCGCCACAGGGATTGACGGGCGCCTGCTGACCAGCACCGATGCCGGTGCTAACTGGACCTCCAGTGAAGAACCCCTCGGGGAGATCACCGCCCTGGGGGCCAGCCGCACCGATGACGGTGACGTAGAAGCGCTGCTGATGGCAAAAAACCAGGTGCTGCGCACGGTCGACGGGGGAGCGACAACACAGCAGCTGCTGTGACAGCTGGGCTGTGAGCTGACCAGGGCCGAGAATGCCCACCGGGCGGGACTTACCGCAACAAGACAACTTCAGGGAGACGACCATGAGCGAGGCCTCTAAGCGCCAGGAGATGGTCCCGGCGATGAGCGCCGAAGGCGCGGCTCTGTCGCGGAAGCGGCTGAGCGGCATCGACGCAGCTCGGGGGCTGGCTCTGATCGGGTTGACCGCTATCCACTACCTGCCCGCCCTGGTGGCCGGGGTGGGCTTAGGAAGCATTACAACTTCCCGGAAACTCCTCGCCAAACATACCCCCGGGGGGTATTGTCGAGAATGAGGAGGCAACTATGACGGATTCGCACGCCCACCACCATGGTGGAACCTCGCCCTTGCGCGAGGCCCCCACCCCCGATCACCCCCACGATTCCCAGGACGAGCACTCGGGTGACGGCGGCCACGAGGGAAACGGTGACCATGGAGGCCATGGTGGACATGACCACGTCGCCATGTTCCGCCGCTTGTTCTGGATCTCCCTGGTCATCTCGATCCCCACGATCTTTCTCAGCGGCAGCTTCGCGCACCTGCTGGGCTACCAGTTGCCGGACAACGCACTGATCACCTGGGTCCCCGTGATCCTCGGCACCGTGCTCTACGTCTGGGGCGGCCGCCCGTTCCTGACCGGTGCGGTCGACGAACTCCGGCAGCGCAAACCCGGCATGATGACCCTAATCACCCTGGGCATCTCGGTGGCGTTCTTCGCATCCTGGGGCAGCCACCTCGGGCTGCTGCCACCGGACCTGGAGTTCTGGTGGGAGCTGGCACTGCTGGTCGTGATCATGCTGCTGGGGCACTGGGTCGAGATGGCGTCTCTGGCCCGCACCTCCAACGCGCTCGATGAGCTCGCGGCCCTGCTGCCCGACGAGGCTGAGGTGCTCGACCCTGACGGCTCGACGCGCACGGTCGCGCCCTCGGACCTCGCCGTCGGCGACCGCGTGCTTGTCCGCCCGGGCGGACGCATCCCCGCCGATGGTGAGGTGATCGAGGGCGAGGCCGACATCGACGAGTCCATGGTCACCGGTGAGTCGGTCCCCGTCCTGCGCGGGCGGGGCGACCGGGTCGTGGCCGGCACTGTGGCGACCGATCGGCCATTCACCCTCCAGGTCACCGAGATCGGCGAGAACACGGCGCTGGCCGGCATCCAGCGTCTGGTCCAGGACGCTCAGTCTTCATCGACCCGCGCCCAGCGCCTCGCCGACAAGGCGGCGAACCTGCTGTTCTGGTTCGCCCTCCTCGCTGCCGCGATCACCGCCGTCGTGTGGGCGATCCTCGGCACACCCAGCATGGCGCTGGTCCGTGTTGTCACCGTCCTGGTCATCGCCTGTCCCCACGCTCTGGGGCTTGCGATCCCGCTGGTCGTCTCGATCTCGACCGGACGGGCCGCCCGCCAGGGCATCCTCGTCTCGGACCGCAAGGCCCTTGAGCTCGTGCGCAGCATCGACACCGTCGTCTTCGACAAGACCGGCACCCTCACCCTCGGCGAGCCCGCTCTGCTGGGCGTGCAGCTGGCACCAAACGCCCCGGCGGGCATGAACGAGGACCGTCTCGTGGCCCTCGCGGCCGCGACCGAAGCGCAGAGCCAGCACCCTCTGGCGCGGGCGATCGTGGCCGCCGCACAAGACCGTAACCTTGCCGTGCCGCAGGCCACCGGCCACGACAGCGCGACCGCGGTCGGCGTCTCGGCCACCGTCGAGGGCACCGACATCCGCGTCGGTGGCCCCGCGCTGCTCAGCCAGGCCGGTGCGGAGCCGCTGTCCACCGACGAATGGGCTCAGGACGGGCGGATCGTTCTGCACGTCCTCGTCGAGGGCCGAGTTGCCGGGGCCCTAGCCTTGGCCGACGAGGTCCGTCCGGCCGCCCGCGAGGCGATCGAGGCCCTGCACCGCCTGGGGATCGAGACGGCGATGCTGACCGGCGATGCCCACAACGTCGCCGAGGCCGTTGGCCGCGAATTGGGCATCGACCGCATCGAGGCTCAGGTCCGTCCCGAGGAGAAGAGCGCCCGGGTCCGCCAGTTGCAGGAACAGGGCAAGAAGGTCGCGATGGTCGGCGATGGTGTGAACGATGCTCCGGCTCTGGCCCAGGCCGATGTCGGGCTCGCGATCGGCGCCGGAACCGACGTCGCGATCGCCTCGGCCGGGATCATCCTCGCCTCCGAGGATCCGCGCGCGGTGGTCTCGGTCGTGCGGCTCTCGCGCGCCTCCTACCGCAAGATGGTGCAGAACCTCTGGTGGGCTGCCGGCTACAACCTGATCTCGGTGCCGCTGGCAGCCGGTGTGCTGGCCCCCATCGGGTTCGTCATGCCCATGGCCATCGGCGCGCTGCTCATGGGCGCCTCTACGGTGGTGGTCGCGCTCAATGCGCAGACGCTGCGCGGCCTCGACCTCACCGCTGAGGGGTCGGTCGAATGGGCAAAGAATCAGACCTGACCCGGGTCGTCAGCGTGGCCATCAATTCTTCGCCAGTCTGTTGTCGCAGGGTTGGCATAGAGACTTTCAGGCCATCCACGCCTGAAGGAACATCAACGAAGGAGACGAGATGAAGAAGTCCATCTGGACTACCAGCATGGCCGCTACCGCAGCGGTGAGCATGCTCGCGCTGACCGCCTGCGGAGGCACCGCGGAGGAGGAAGACGCACAACCCGCACCGTCGCAGACGGCGTCCGAGGCGGCGGCTGCGCCGTCGACATCGTCCGAGTCATCGAATATGGACATGGGCATGGATCATGGTTCCGGGGGTATGGCCGGGCACAATCCCGAGGGCGGGCCCCCGCCCGAGGGCATCGAGGCCGCAGCCGATCCCACCTATCCGATCGACTCGACGGCGGTTCTCACCGCTGACCACATGCCCGGCATGGCGGGGGCAGAGGCGACGATCACCGGTGCCTTCGATACGACGGCCTACTCGGTGAGCTACACGCCCACAGATGGTGGCGAGCCCGTCGTCGACCACAAGTGGGTCGTGCACGAGGAGCTGGAAGATCCGGGTGAGGCGCCTCTTCCGGCGGGTACCGAGGTCGTGCTGGAGGCCGATCACATGCCCGGCATGGAGGGCGCCGAGGCGACGATCGAGAGCTCGACCGAGGAGACCGTGTACATGGTCGACACCACGATCGATGGCATGGAGATGGCCAACCACAAGTGGTTCGTCGAAAGCGAGCTCCAGCCCGCCGAGTAAGCGTGAAAGGGGCGGTGTCCCGGCCCGCGCGTCTTCACGAACTCTTCATGGCTTCGCCCTTCCGCCTCCTGCCGGTCGCTGTCTATGGTCAACGGAGCGGGTTGGTGCCTGCCAGCCCGCTCCGTTCGGATCGACAGAAAGAGCGAGACCATGACTCATCACGTGAGCTCGATGCTGGAGACGTACCCGAAGGATCTCGGCGGCATCGACACCCAGAAACTGGCCGAATGCATCGAGGCCTGCTTCGAGTGCGCGCAGACCTGCACCGCCTGCGCCGACGCCTGCCTGGCCGAGGACATGGTCGCGGAGCTGACCCAGTGCATCCGTCTGAACCTGGACTGCGCCGACCTCTGCGAGACCACCGGGAGGGTGCTCTCCCGCCAGACCGGCAACAACATCGACGTCAACCGCGCCGCGCTCGAAACGTGCCGGACGGCGTGCCGGTCCTGCGCCGAAGAGTGCGAAAAGCACGTGGATATGCATGAGCATTGCCGGGTCTGCGCGGAGGCGTGCCGGCGCTGCGAGATCGCCTGCGCGGATCTGCTGGCCTCTCTGGATTGAGACCGGCCTGCTCAGACCTTTGTTCGCCTTCCAGCAGGCTGAGGCTTGCCGCAGCAAGCTGGGGGCGAACCTCAACCGTGGGGGAGATGCCAACGGCGCCAAGCCACAACCAGGTGAGGATGACTGCGCGGTCTACAGTGGCATCCGGACCCAGTAATCCATGGTTCGATCCCCACAGGGCCCACCATTGTGATGTCTCAGTACATGGGAAACACCCCGAACCCTCAGGTTCGGGGTGTTTTTCGTTGTGGCTGGTACTTCCGCGTGGGGTCCAGGGTGAGCTCGCGGAGGATCTCTCCGGTGGCCTTGGCCACGATGGTGATCTCGCGGTCCTCAACGATCAGAACGACGTGGGTTCGGGCGTGGGCTCGGCCGATGCCGATGTGGAAGAGCTGGCCGTCGTAGCACAGCGTGACTTTGCACGTGGCGTCGATCTTGTCGGTGCGGAACCGGGTCGTGGCCGGTGCCAGGGGCCCTGGGGTGTCCTTCGGTGCGGCGATGTAGGCGGCGTACGGGGTGGTCTTCTTCGCTGAGTGGATCCGCTGAGTGTTGTAGATCTCGCGGAACTGATCGAGCAGGGCCTGCAGGCCCGGCAGGTCTGCTGGTGGGGGCTGGGCTGCCAGCCACTTCTTCAGGGTCTGCTGGAAGCGCTCGACTTTGCCCTGGGTCTGCGGGTGGCCTCCGCGGCAGTCCCGCTTGGATGGTGGACAACGTGGCTTCGTAGACGGCGGGGCCGTCGGCCCACATGCGGGACTTGGTGGTGATCCAGCGGTGGATGCTGGCCGCGATCGCACGCGCCTCAGAGGCCGCTAGTGGCGATCCCGCGCCATTGCTTGTCCAGACTCAACCGCCGTTCGACTCGATCACGCGGCGACCCCGCCCCGCCGCGCCGGCCCGGTGCCGGGCCCGGCAAAGTCGCGCGCGATCGGCGGCAGGGATGCGGTCAGGATCAGGGCGGCGCCGAAGACCAGGGCGCCGAAGCCCATTCCCCAGTAACCCAGCGTGCCCACGATCCCGCCGAGGAAGAACAGGCCCACGAGCACAGTGAGCACCCGCAGCTTCTCCCGGTCACCGCGCACTGGGGCGGCGTCCCGGCTGCGGTAGAGGATGCGGCCGAGCTCCACGGCGATATCGGTCACCATCCCCGTGACGTGGGTGGTTCGCACCGGGAAGTCGCGGATCTTGGTGATCAGGGCGTTCTGCAGGCCCATGGTGAAGCACAGCGGCGCCACGAGCACCAGCTCCGTCTCAGGGCCCTCGAATCGCCCGGCCAGCAGACCGGTCACGAGCATCAGTACGCCCTCCAGTGCCAGGACGTTGGCGTAGCGGCTCGAGAGCCGTCGTCGTCGGCCCCAGGTGAAGACCACGGTGCACATGATCGCCCCGACGATGAATGAGGACACGGCCAGGGCCGCCGCCAGCACCAGGCGCCAGTCGCCGGTCATGAAGTGATCGGCGGCCGAGGCCGTCATCCCGGTCATGTGCGACGTGTAGAGACCCACGGCCACGAAGCCGACGGAGTTCAGAGCCCCGGCGATGACCACCAGCAGGTAGGCCAGGTGCCGGTCGAAGAGCGGGGTTCGGCGGGGGCCGGAGAGTAGCTGGGCGTAGCGGTAGATCTGGCGGGGAGCGCGGGGGAGCATCTCGGTACTATAGGCAGGCGCGTGTGAACGGCGGATGCAACGCAGGTAGGGATCCGCCGGGAGTCCGCTCAGTTCATCAGTCGATTCTCATCTGGGCGCGCACCGGTGCAGGGTGGGGCCGCAGAGCTGCTCAGCGCCGCAGGATCATGGGGGTGTGCGTGATGCCGGCTTCCAGGAAGGGCGCCTCGTCGCGTAGGAGACACGCCCTAGCCGATCAGGCCGCGAGATGAGCACGTGGTGGCTCGCGTTCGGCGGTGACCTCCGTCCAGACGGCACGAGCGGGTTGCCCTGTGGACGTGAGCCGGCGACACCTTGTGTCGGCGGGACTGATAATCCATGGGTCGTGGGTTCGATCCCCACAGGGCCCACTCCTTCCCCTCAGCCCCTGCGGTGACCATGTCGCCGCGGGGGCTTCTCCGTGCCTGGAGCAATTCCGGCCCCAGTAGGTCTGCCAGCGAGATATCGAGCCAGGCCGCGATCTCGACAAGCTCGGAGATCGAGAACTCCCTACTGCCGTTCAGCCGGACGCTGACCGCGCTCTTGGCGATCCCCATGTGACGAGCGAGGTCGCTTTGGGTGCGGCGCCTGCGCCCGAGCCATGCGCGGACTTCATCGCTGACGTGGTGGGCGACGGCGCTGTCGCGCTGGTTCCCAAATCGAGCACGATGATCGCATGACAAAGCAGAAGCAGCTCGCGCTCCAGATCCGATCCCGGCTGGCGCTGCGCGACATGACTCAGAAGCAGCTCGGTGAGGCGCTCGGGCTCGGTCATGCAGCCCTCTCGGCGCGCATGAACGGGCACAAGGACTTCACGTTCACAGAGCTGATGAAGACGGCGGAGGTGCTCGGGGTCTCGCTCCGAGATCTGCTGCCGGCAGAAGACAAGGAGATGCAGCGATGAGCACGACCATGACGACGAACACGACCCCGCTGAATGAGGCCGATGCACGAGAACTGACGGATCAGATCGCGGAGGGGCTCGCTGATGTCCATTCGCTGATCGTGCAGGCCTGGGAAGGCCGCGTATGGGAGGCCCTGGGCTTCGAGACCTGGGACGCCTGGATCGATGCGAACTTCCGTGGGCTCCAGCTGCGTCCACCGCGTGAGCAGCGCGAAGAGGTCGTGCTGTCGATGCGCGAGGCCGGCATGAGCATGCGTGCGATCTCGCAGGCGACGGACCTGTCCTACGGAACGGTGAATCGCTCGGCTCGTTCAGGTGATCCAAATGGATCACCTGAACGGGACTCGAACGTGGTGGGGCTGGATGGCAAGTCCTACAAGCGGCCCGCTCCGACGGCGGAGGACGCTGCTGAGTTCGCGGATGTGTCGCTGGATGGGCTCGGGATCCCGATGGTCGATCCGACGAGCCTGCCTGGGGTTGGTGCTGACCAGGTGCTCTCCGGTGACGTCCTGGATCCGGAGCCTGCATCGAACCGGGAGCCAGTCCGGGCGGAGTCCGCCTGGTGGGAGGAGCCGCGACAGGCGCTGCTCGAGGCGGAGTCCCGTTGCGCAGCACTGCTGAGGCAGCGCAAGGCGGAGCCGCGCTTGACTGAGGATCCGCAGGATCCGGGGCCGTCTCAGCTGACGATGGCCGCAGCTCGGACCGTGCTGGCAGCCGGCGGCGTGATCGGGGACCTGGAGGACGCTGACGATGACGAGGCCTGAGCGCACAGAAAACGATGCGCGCCCGGGGGCATCCGGACGCGCATCTCATCAGCAGGAAACCCAGGATCTAAGAGGATCAACGCTGGTGAGCGACACGGTAGCAGCCACCCCACCCCGCACGTCTCGAATCGACCCGGACACCCGGGGCGTCCAGTGGACGGTCGTCGGTCTGGTGGGCCTGCTCGGACTGACGTCGTTCGCGGTCTCGTTCCGCGCGCTGCATGACGTGGCGGCGTGGGCGGGCATCGGTCCCGGGCTCCAGTGGGCAGTTCCGGTCTTCATCGACGGCGCCATCTTGACCTACGCCTTGGCGGTTCTGGCGCATCGGTCGCGGGGTGAGGCGGTGTGGCCGTCGTGGACCTCGCTGGGGGTGTTCACGGCGATGTCGGTGGCGGCGAATGCGGCGCATGCCGTGGCGGCTCCGACGTCGGTGTGGTGGTAGACCGTGATCGGGGCGCTCCTGGCCGGGCTGGCCCCGCTGGGGGTGTTCGCGGCGACGGAGCAGATGGCTCGCCTGGTGGTGCTGCGCCCGCAGGACCGTCAGGCCCCGGTGGAGCCAGTGGAGGTGCCCGAGGGCTCGCTCTCGGCCCCAGTGGTCTCGCCCGGGCCAGCGCGGCAGGTGGAGCAGGAGGCTCCTGCTGAGGTGCTGGCACCTGCGGGTCATCATCGACACGTCCCTGTCAGCCATACCCCATCGTCGCCGTGCCACCGAAGCCACGGAAGATTTCGCGGGGAAAACCATGTGAGGCACGGCCCCTGCTACGCGGGGACTTTATGTGAGTCTCGTCGTTCCCTGGCGGTGAACACGCGCCTGCGCCCAAAATGGCGTGAGTAGGGTCGTTGGGACCGATCAGATCAGCAGGCTGTCCTTCCGGTCGGGGCGGCGGCCCTGGGAGAGGAGGACGCATGAAGGCTTTGACTTGGCAGGCGAAGCGGACGGTGAGTGTGGAGGAGGTCCCGGATCCGGTTATCCAGGAGCCCACGGACGCGATCGTGCGGATCACCTCGTCCGCGATCTGCGGTTCGGATCTGCACCTGTACGAGGTGCTCACCCCGTTCATGGATAAGGGCGACATCATCGGCCACGAGCCGATGGGCATCGTGGAGGAGGTCGGCTCGGCCGTCACCCACATCAAGGCCGGGGACCGGGTGGTGATCCCGTTCAACGTCTCCTGCGGGCACTGCTTCATGTGCACCCAGGGCCTGCAGTCCCAGTGCGAAATCACCCAGGTGCGGGAGTACAACAACAACGCCCAGTTCCTGGGCTACTCCCGTCTCTACGGTTCGGTGCCCGGCGGGCAGGCCGAGTACCTGCGCGTGCCGCACGCGGACTACGGGCCCATCAAGGTCCCGCACACCGGGGAGGACGAGCGCTACCTGTTCCTCTCCGACGTGGTGCCCACTGCCTGGCAGGCCGTGCAGTACGCCGCGCCCGGGCAGGGCGGGTCCCTGGCGGTGCTCGGTCTGGGCCCGGTCGGTCAGATGTCCGCCCGCATTGGCAAGCACTTGGGTTATGAGGTGTTCGCGGTGGACCCGGTCCCGGAGCGCCGGGCCATGGCCGAACGCCACGGCATCGCCACCCTGGACTCCACGGACGGCGTGGTCGAGCAGCTCAAGGACCTCACCGGCGGGCGCGGCCCGCATGCGGTGGTGGACGCGGTCGGGATGGAGGCCCACGGCTCCCCGGTGGCCGGGATGGCCCACCAAGCGGTGGGAGCATTGCCGTCCGCGCTGGGTCGCAAGGCGATGGAAACGGCGGGGGTGGACCGACTCGGTGCCCTGTACACCGCGATCGAGGCCGTGCGGCGCGGTGGGACGATCTCGATCAGCGGGGTGTACGGCGGGATGAAGGACCCGCTGCCGTTGATGACGATGTTCGACAAGCAGCTCCAGTTGCGGATGGGTCAGTGCAACGTGCGGCGGTGGACCGAGGAACTGCTGCCGCTGGTCGATGACCCCGCCGACCCGCTGGGCGTGCTGGACCTCACCACGCACACCGCCCCCCTGGACCAGGCGCCGGCGATGTACGAGAAGTTCCAGAAGAAGGAAGACGGCTGCATCAAGGTCGTCCTCAAGCCCTAGCCTCCCAGTACGCGCCGGAGCCCGGTCTCCATCTCGAGACCGGGCACTGGCGTGTCTTGGGCCCGTCCGTGGCCCGCGCCCACACCGGGTGGCCGCGTGGTGCGTTCACCGTTCACGGCCAGCACCGGGGTCGATCGCACACAGCAGCGCAGAGGGGCGCGGGGATTCATCGGGCGAAGTCAGTGCCCGGAATAGTGCTCTGAGGGGCCGTGTTGCCACGGGTATGAAGGCAATTGGATTCCATACCCCCGGTGACCCGGACGTCCTCGACGTGATCGAGCTTCCCGATCCCGTTCCCGGCGAGGGCGAGGTCTTGATTCGTGTTCACGCGGCCGCGGTGAACCCTACCGACCTCACCGGGCGCACCAGGCAGCGGCGGGCGGGGACAGCCGGGGGACCGTATGTGGTGGGCATGGATGCGGCCGGGGTCATCGAACAGATCGGCCCCGAGACCCAGACCGATCTGAGGGTCGGTGATCGCGTCATGGCCATCATCGTCCCGCGCGGCTCACACGGGGCTTATGCCGAACGCGTGGCGGTTCCGGCCGAGTCCGTGGCGCCCATGCCGTCGAACACCGGCTTCGCCGAGGCCGCCACCTTGCCGATGAACGGGCTGACCGCGCGACTGGCCCTGGACAGGCTGGGCCTGGACGCCGGTGATGTGGTGGCGGTGACCGGTGCAGCCGGGGCCATGGGCGGGTACGCGGTGCAGCTGGCTAAGGCCGACGGGCTGAGGGTCGTGGCCGACGCCGCACCGCAGGACGAGGAACTCGTCAAGAGCCTGGGAGCGGACCTGGTGCTGCCCCGCGGCGAGGGCTTCGCACAAGCGGTGCGCGAGCACTACCCCGCCGGGGTGGATGCGCTGATCGACGGTGCCGTACAGGGGAACGAGATCGCGGCCGCGATCAAGGACCGTGGAACGGTGATCACCCTGCGCGGATACGACCAACCAGGCGAGCGGGGCATCGTGTTCCAGCCGATCGTGGTGGTCGACTACGCCCGTGCCTCGGAGAAATTACACACCCTTGGCCGCCAGGCCGAAGAAGGCCTGCTGAGCCTGCGCGTAGCCCAGGAGCTCCCGATGGACCAGGCTCCCCAGGCTCACCGGCGCCTGGAAGCAGGAGGGGTGCGTGGGCGGCTCGTCCTGGTCTTCTGAGGTGGCGACAACGGGAGCGCCGTTACCTACTACCTCACGAAGCGTGTAGGGCCGAGGACATGCCGGTATTGGAGGGGGAGGTGCCGGCAGGCCCTCGACCGTTATCGACGGTAGACCAGCACCCTGTGCGCATGAACCGCTGTGGACACCCGAGGATTACCTGACTTGCCCCGAGGTGTTGGGCCGGGAGCACTCACCTTCTGAGGCGGTCTCATGCGGTTGGTGCGACTGAGGGTCGTAGTGAGTTGGGACTGATGCACGAGTAGGTGTCAGCTGGGGTTAGGCCGCCAGGCTGACGGTCGGGTTCATGATGGTCTCGTATTCGATGGGGGTCAATCGGCCGAGGCGGGCCTGTCGGCGGCGGCGGTGGTAGGTCCTCTCGATCCAGGTGATGATCGCGATCCGCAGTTCGTCTCGG
Source organism: Kocuria sp. 2SI (assembly GCF_005502825.1). Taxonomy (NCBI): domain Bacteria; kingdom Bacillati; phylum Actinomycetota; class Actinomycetes; order Micrococcales; family Micrococcaceae; genus Kocuria; species Kocuria sp. 2SI. Next base: position 24,593 of record NZ_SCNB01000022.1, read on the forward strand.
GTCCGCCAGCGTTTGCGGTCCAGGACATTCTTCTGGAGCAGGGCGAAGAAGGACTCCATCGCGGCGTTGTCCCCGGCCGCACCGACCTGTCCCATCGATCCGATGAGGTGATGACGGTTCAGAGTGTGCACGAACTTCCGTGACCGGAATTGCGATCCTCGGTCCGAATGCACGATGCATCCGGCGGCGCCTCGGCGTCGCGAAGCAGCGTTGTCCAGGGCGTTCACCGCGAGACGAGCCTTCATCCGGGAATCCATGGAGTAGCCGACTATCCGACCGGAGAACACGTCCTTAATGGCGCAGAGGTAGAGCTTTCCCTCATCGGTCCAGTGCTCAGTGATGTCGGTCAGCCACAGCTCGTTAACGTCGTCGGCTGAGAAGTCGCGCTGGACGAGATCGTCGTGGACTGGCGGACCGGGGCGCTTTCCATTCTTGCCGCGCTTCTTCCCGAAGACGGACCACCACTGGTTGTCTCGGCAGATCCGCCACGCGGTCCGCTCGCACATGCGCTGGCCAACGGATTCCGCTTCGCCGGCGAGGAACCGGTAGCCGAACTCGGGATCATCGCGGTGGGCGTCGAACAGAGCGTTCGCCCGATAGGCCTCGACCAGCTCGGGCTCGGTGACCTGCTGTTTCCGCCAGCGGTAGTAGGGCTGGCGGGAGAGCTTCAGGACCCGCAGGGACACCGCGACAGGGACGCCATCGCCGGCGAGCTCGCTCACGAGCGGGTAGAGGATTTTCCCGGCAGGTTCGCCTGCGAGAGGTAGGCGGCTGCGCGGCGCAGGACTTCGTTCTCCTGCTCGAGCAACCGATTCCGGCGACGCAGATCGCGCAGCTCGGAGGACTCCTCTCTGGTCTTTCCGGGCCGGGCACCGTCTTCGACATCGACCTCGCGCATCCAGTTCGTCAGGCAGGACTCGGAGATCCCGAAGTCCTTCGCGATCATCGACAGCTTCTGGCCAGGTTCGCGGTTTCTCGCGACGCGCACGACGTCGTCACGGAACTCCTGGGGATAGGGAGCAGGCATGGTGCACACCCTTCCAGGCCGCCCTCCGGGCAAGCCAGATCAGATGTCACCTCTCCGTGCGGCAGTCCCTCCCTCTCGTTCCCGCGACGGGGTGTACCGACAACTGACCGGCGACATCCTCTACTACGAGCCCCGGTTCGATGCGCTCACGGTCCCAGGGTTCGTGTTCTTCAACACCGTCACCCTGGTGCAGACCAAGCTGCACGCGCCGGATAAGGCTCGTCAGCTCGCGAAGGCCACCTTGAAGTCGGTGACGACAAGCATCCGCATTGACGGCTACGACGAACTTGAAGCTGCCGTCATGGACGACCCATCCATGCGCGCGAAGATGGCGCAAGTCGCGCGCTTGATCAGTGGCGATCCCGACTACGCCAAGCACCTGACCACGAAGAAGCTGGTGGCGTTCGCCGAGAAGCACCCCGACTACGACATCGCCACCTCGTCCGTCGGTGGGAAAAAGAGTCTCAAGTTCGACTCTTCCCCACAGTACCGGCATCAGATTCCTCGCCTGCTCGCCGATGACTACCTGCATAGCTACCTGACTGACCGTATCTACGAGGCTGGTTCCAAGCAGGACGTCTCGTCCTGATGCCCTCTGTTCTCTCGGCGCTGCCGGGGGCAACGCCGCGATGGATTCTTCTTTAGCTCTGCCGCAGAAGAAGGTCCTGGACCGCAAATGGTGGCGGAACCGAGAGGAACTGCGCATAGCGATGAACACCTGGATCGAGCGCACCTACCACCGACGCTGCCGACAGGCCCGCCTGGTCCGGTTGACCCCCATCGGGTACGAGACCGTCATGAACCCGACCATGGGCCTCGCGATCTGACACCCGAACTCTCGCAGGGCGCCAATCTAGGAATGAGGCGCAAAGACCGCTCTCCGGCGGCGGCAAGGCCGAAATGACAGTTTTCGGATGGGGGCGTGTGACTACAGCGCTGGAACTGATAATCCATGGGTCGTGGGTTCGATCCCCACAGGGCCCACCGTAAGGCTCGCGACACCAGAAACCGGGCCGCCATGACTCGGGCCGAAGCCGACGAACTCCGTAGCCTGCCCGTGAACGAAGCCGCCGAACGCATCGAAGCCAAGCGCGCCGAGCAGGAGCAAGCGCGGCAGCGAGCCGCAGAGCGGGCACAGCGGCTTCCCGACCCATTCGCGCACGACCCCCACCGCAGCGGGCCGCACCGCGAAGGGCCGACACGCAGCCTATAGACCACGGTAGGTAGGCAGGCAGGCTGCTCACGGCAGTTCCTCGGGTCGGCAAGCACAAGACCAGGAGTGGGGCGGATGACCTACCGCCAGGTAGCGATACGTCCATTCAGAAGAGAAGAGGCAGGCGGAGTAGTAAGTGGCTGAAGATGCTTGGGGCTAAGTGGAGGGCACATATCAGTCCTGAGTCACGTGCTCGGCGCGGCGAGCAGGAGGAGGATTGGAGACCGCAGGGAAGGCAGTGTTCCTGTTTCGAGGCAGTACCGCCTTATTTCTATCGGCGCATCAGGTACGGTGAACTCGGTTCTCGGTTCGCCTCGTTCACCGACGCGGCCTGCGGCCTGGGGTCGGTGGAGAGCGTCCGCTCTTCGGTGGTCAGTAGGCGACGGAGAAGCGTGTGCGGTGGTGGGCGGGCTTCTCGATCTCGTCGGTGATGGCGAGGGCGATGTCGTCGCCGGAGATTTCCGAGACGCCGTTCTCGTCGCGCAGGAGGATGTCATCACCGATGCGGTAGTGGCCGCGGGCGGTGCCGGGGGCGTGCTTGCCGAAGTTCTCGGCGGGGCTGATGAGGAACCAGTCGAGGCGGTCGTCGGTGTTCGCGCGGAGGTCGTCGAGGGCTCCGGCGAGTTCGAGGGATTCGGGCTTGGCGACCTCGGGGAAGCCGGGGGTGTCGACCAGGCGGGGCCCGCCTGGTGCGATCAGGAGCGAGCCGGCCCCGCCCATTACCCCGAAGCGCACGCCTCGTTCCGCGGCGAGCCCGGCCGCCGTGGACAGCAGGGCGCGGAGGCGGCCTTTGCCGGCGAGCCCGCCGTGGGTGGACAGTGCCGAGATCACGACGTCCGTGTGCTCGAATGCTGAGGCCAGGAACGCGGGGTCTTGCACGTCACCGGCCCGGTACTCGACGCCCGGGGTCTGCTTGTCGGGGATGGAGCGGCTGTACGAGACGACCTGGTGGCCACGCTTGGCGGCCTCGCGGACGATACGGCTGCCGGCGTACCCGGTGCCGCCGAGGACATGGATGCGAGTCATGGTTTCTTCTCCTTATGGATCGAACGAGATGGATAGAGGGCCGCCGGGGGTCAGGCGGCGGGTTCCCGCCGTGGTCGGGGTGTGGCCAGGAGCAGGCCGAGGAGCGCGATGATCGCGGCGGCGAGCATGGTCACCCCGAGGGGGATGGCGGTGTGCTCGCCGGCGATGCCGACCAGGGCGGCGACGAGGCCGGCGAGGGCGAACTGCACCGCCCCGAGCAGCGCCGACCCTGCGCCGGTCGCGGCCGGGGGCACGGCGGACATGGCCAGGGCGGTCGCGTTGCCGAACACCAGCCCGAGCGGGGCGATCGCGACGAACAGGGGCACCATCAACCACCCGGCGGGTGCGTCGGTGAGGGTGAGGATCACGATCGCGACGACCGCGGCCAGGCTGATCGTCAGGCCGGTGAGGGTCAACCCGCGCAGCGAGACGGGACCGGCAAGACGGGCCGCGACAGTGGTGGCGATCATCAGGCCGACGGCGTTGATCGCGAACGCGATCCCATAGGCGGCCGCGCTCAGGCCGATCATGTCCTGGTAGACGAACGGTGAGGCGGAGATGTAGGCCATCATGATCGCCATCCCGAACGCATACGCGGCCGTGTTCCCCAGATAGGCCCGCGAGACCAGGCCCCGCCAGCCACCGCGCTGCGCCGTGCCCGCACGGGCTCTGCGGATCTCACGGGGCAGCGATTCCCGCACGAACACGAGCACGCATGCCAGGGCGATCACGCCCAGGCCGGTGACGATCCCGAGCAGGCCCCGCCATCCGACCGGGCCGACCAGGGCACCGCCGGCGACCGGGGCGACGATCGGGGCGATCCCGCCGATGAGCATCATGATACTCAACGCCCGTGCCGCCTCCGTGCCGCGAGCACGGTCAAGGATGATCGCCCGGCCGATCACCATCCCCGCCGCCCCGCCCAGGCCCTGGACCAGCCGGGCGGCCACGAGCAGCTCGATACTGCCTGCGAGCGTGGCGGTCACGCTCGCGGCGACGAACAGCACCGCCCCGAACACCAGCGGCACCACCCGGCCGGCGCGATCCGACCACGGCCCGAACACCAGCTGCCCGGCCCCAGCGCCGATCAGGAACGCCGTGAGCGACAGCTGCACCCCGGTCGCCGTGGTCGACAGCTCCGTCGTCATCACCGGGAACGCCGGCAGGTACAGGTCGATCCCGAACGAGGCGAGCCCCATCAGCAGCGCCAGCGTCGACAACAGTCCCGCACCGATCGCCTTGCCCGCCGCCTGGACGGGCGTGCCCGCTGCCTGTCGCCCTGTTCCCGTGTCGGTCATCCCCGCCCGGCTCCTTCTAAAACTATAGTTATGAAAACAACGCTATGATAGCATAAGCATATGCGACCAGATGAGAAGCCGGTGAGCGGGCCGGCACCAACCGGTGCGGACCCGTTGGTGCGGCTCGCGGACGCGGTGCTGCATGTCGAGCGGAAGCTGCGCGCCTACCCGTTGCAGGACCCCGCGGTCGCGCCGCTGTCACCGTTGGAGTGCCTGGTGCTGCTGCACATCGACGCCAACCCCGGCGTGGCCCCCTCGGGACTGGCCTCGGGCCTGTCGCTGACATCGAGCAACGCGAGCACGGCGCTGCGCGGACTCATCGCCAAAGGGCAGATCGAGCGCCGCCCCGACCCGGCGGACCGCCGCGCGGCACGCCTGCATCTGACCGAGGAAGCGGCACGGTCGGTGGGGATCGTGCGGGGCATGTACCGCGATCTGCTCGGCTCGCTCGACCTGCCTGCCGAAGATGTCCTGACCACTGTGCGCACTCTCCAGGCCATCGACACCGCCCTGAGCGACCCCGCACGGAGCTGAGTTATGGAGCAAGGCGCAGGCGACTACCGTTGGAGCCTCTGGCACTCTCATTTCGAGGTGAACCCGTGGTCGTATGACCAGTCTTCATCCGCACCGAGAAGCGGGCAGCGGAACGCTGCGGCTAACACAAGGCTTCACTGGCAGTGCTGAAAGGGTCGGCGCTCTTCCAGCCGTTCGCGGTGGATACGAGGCAGTCTGCGGAAGCAGGTCGGCCCGCGCGTCTTCGACTGCGTGGCGTTCCTCATCGTCCGCGATGGCTCGGTGGTTCTCACCGTCGGGGAGCGTCAACACCCGATCGCTTTTGGTCACGCCGTGCTGATCGCCCCGCGTACTGTCTTCACCTACGAGCCCGAGGGCGCCGCCACCCTGACGACGCTCTTGGTCGACGTGGACTACCTGCTCGATCAGCTCTACTGGCAGCATCCCGACGTGTTCGCGGATCGCTACGTCGTGAGACAGTACGCCGGGGCCTTGTTTCCGGATGCCGCTCATGTGCTCCATGTGAACGGTGAGGACGCCAATCGCCTGATCCTCGTGCTCGATGAGATGACGACCCTCTACGAAAGACGCGAGTACCCGGCCTCGTACTTCTGGCTGCAAGCACGCCTCTCGATGCTGTTGGGCACGCTCGCTCCGCACGTACGCGCGGCTCCGGATGCGTTGCCCGTTCCCGTCCATCAGCGACGGCGATCAGTCGAGAGCCCCGCACGATGGCGAGAGTTTCGGCCCGCCCGCAGAGAAGCCCTCGCGGTCGAAGCGCTGCTGCGCGGAAACATAGCGAAGCGGTGGAACCTGGCCCTGTTCTGTGAGCACGTGCACCTATCGGATAAGCAATTGGTGCGCGTCTTCGAGGACGCCTACGGCAGCACCCCGCACAGATACCTCACGATGCTTCGCGTCGCAGAGCTGGCCCGGCTGCTGCGCGAGACCGAAGTACCCGTGACCGTGGCGATAGGTCGCGTCGGGTGGAACAGCCGAGGCCACGCCGCGGAAATTTTCCAACGACACGTCGGCGTCACTCCCGCCCGATACCGACGCTACGGGCCGCCCACGGCCGCCTCGGAACGGTGAATCACGGAGCCCCGGCAGTGCTGAAAAGTGCTAACGAAAGTGCTAAGCAACGTGTATGTCGGGGTACTACGGTGAAGTTATCCACAATCTAGACGCCGTAGATCGTTGATTTTATGCGGCAGAACGCCCCGCCGAGATTCGAGGCGCGAGGGGGTCGAGGTCAGTTCAACTCCCGCGTCGCCGTCGGGTTCATCACCGCGTCTTCGCCCACACCGTGCCCCGGTGCACCCCGAACTGACGAGCCACGGCGTTCACGCTGATGCCCTGTGCGCGGGCTGTTCGCATAGCGTCCACTTCCTCGTCGGTCAGGCGTGTTCGAGGTCGTTTCTTTGGTTCCGCCGACGCGCCGATCAACGGGTCGTCGGCCTCGCCGTCGGACTCTGCATCCGCGCAAACCCCTTGATTCCACGCGGAAACCAGCCTCTCGACCCGAGGTCGCCTGTTCCCACAACGCTCCATTGCTTCCACTCTGTGATGTCTCAGCGCATCTGAAGCACCCCGAACCCTCTTCGGTTCGGGGCGCTTCTCGTCGTGGCCGGAAGGGCTCCCAGGGACTGGAGGCTCGTGGCCGGGAGTCCGGGGCGGCGGGTTGGGCACACGTCGGCGAGGCCGGTTACGGCCCGAGTCTTCGTTCTTGGGGTGCCCGCGACGGGGTGCATAGGTTCGAAAGCAGGCGCGCCTCCGCTGCCCGCTGGCGTGCGACGAACCTGCCCGACCCGCGAGGGAGCCCCATGACCACGTCCGCATCCTCCGCAGAGCCACCCGTCTCGAGCGACGCGTCCTCCGCCGAGCGGACGCCCCCTGTGGCCGATCCCACCGCACCGCGGGACCGCTTCCCGCATGTCTACGTCATCCTGATCGTCTTCGCGCTGCTGGCCGCCGTCGCCAGCTGGATCGTTCCGGCCGGGCAGTACGAGCGGATGGCGGGACCGGGCGGCCAGGAGGTCGTGGACCCGGACAGCTTCTCGTTCATCGAGCAGTCGCCGGTCACCGCGCTGCAGCTGCTCACCGCCATCCCGCGGGGTCTGGTGGATGCCGGGGCCATCGTGTTCTTCGTCTTCACGATCGGCGGCATGTTCGAGGTCATCCGCCGCACGGGACTGATCGACGTCGCCCTGGCCGCCGTGGCGCGGATCTTCTCCGGGCGCGGGATCGTGGTGATCCCGGTGCTGATGACGGTCTTCTCACTGATCGCCAGCTTCATCGGCGTGCCCGAGCTCTCGCTGGTCTACATCCCGGCGATCATGCCGCTGATCCTCAGCCTGGGCTACGACCGAGTGGTGGCCGCCGGCATCGCGCTGCTGGGCACGGGCGCGGGCTTCGCCGCAGGCTTCCTCAACCCGATCAACACCGGGCTGGGCCAGCAGATCGCCGGGCTGGAGCCCTTCTCGGGCATCGGGCTGCGCATCGTGCTCTACGTCTTCTACCTGGCCACGGGCATCGCCTACGTGATGTGGTACGCCCGCCGCGTGGCCGCCGACCCCACGCGCTCGGTGCTGCACGGTCATGCGGACACCACCATCCGCGACCGCGATCGCCTGGACCTGGAGTCCACCCCGCGCTTCACCGGGCGCCAGCGCGCGGCGGCCGTCGCCCTGCTCGTGCTGGCCGGGCTGCTGGTGTGGGGGATCCTCACCCAGGGCTGGTTCTTCCCCGAGTTCGCGGGCATGTTCATCCTCACCGCGATCGTCGTCGGGCTGGTCGCGGGGCTGAAGACCCGCGAGATGGCCGAGGGGTTCGACCAGGGCATGCGCGATGTTCTCGCCGGCGCGCTCATCGTCGGTGTGGCCCGCGGCGTGGCCATCGTCCTCGAGGACGGGCACATCCTGGACACGATCGTCTTCGGGCTGGGGGAGTCGGTGGGCTTCCTGCCGCCCGTGCTGTTCGTCGTGGGGATGTTCCTGATGCAGGCGGTGTTCAATCTGATCGTCCCGTCCGGCTCCGGGCAGGCGCTCGTGACTCTGCCCGTGCTGGCGCCGCTGTCGGACCTCCTGGGCGTCTCGCGCCAGTCGGCGGTGCTGGCGTATCAGACCGGCGACGGCATGACGAACGTGCTGTACCCGACCTCCGGGTACTTCATGGCGGCGCTGGTGGTCGGGCGCATCCCGTGGAATCGGTGGGTGCGCTTCTACGCCCCGCTGCTGGGGGTCTGGGTGCTGGTCTCGATCGGCTTCCTGATCTTCGCCCAGGTCACCGGCTGGAGCTGATCCCCATCCCTTCCCTGCCGAGTGGATACCCAGTTGCGCTGTCGGGCGCAATAGCGCAACTGGGTATCCACTCGGCGGGGAGAGGGGTCAGTGCGCGGCGCCGAGTTCGATGAGCAGCACGCCGCCGATGATCAGGGCGATCCCCAGGGTCATGACCCGGGTGAGCGGCTCCTTGAACAGGACGCGGCTGAGGATCGCGGTGAGGGCCACGCCGGCAGCTGCCCAGACGCCGTAGGCGACGCCCAGCGGCGTGCCCTCGGCGAGGGTCAGCGTGAGCATCGAGAAGGCCAGGACGTAGCCGCCGCCGATCGCCAGCCACCACAGCTTGGAGCCGGCGGCGGCCATGCGCAGGCTGAGGGTGGCGCTGACCTCGAAGAGGATCGCTAGGACGAGGGATGTCACTGCCAGGGGAGTCATCGTGCAGTCGCCTCCTTCTGCTCGCGTGCGGTGTCCGGCGTGTTCTGAGCCTGTTGGGAGCCGATCTCGACCAGCAGCACGCCGCCCATCACGGCGGCGATGCCGATGCCCATGGGCAGGGTCAGGGGCTCGTGGAAGATCACGGCGGACAGGACTGCCGTCAGCGCCACGCCGCAGGCGGCCCAGATGCCGTAGCCCACGCCCAGGCTCATGCCCTCGCGCAGGGCCTGGAACATGCACAGGAAGGCGGCGGCGTAGCCTGCGACCACCACGGCGTAGAGCGCCGGGGCCTCCAGTGCTGCCTTCAGGGACAGCGTGGCGGTCACCTCCACCAGGATCGCCAGGGTCAGGAAGATCCACTTCTTCATGCGTCAGTCTCCTTCTCGAACAGGGACAGGGCGACGTCGAGCACGGCCGCGCGCTGATCGCGGTCCTGCGGGAGGATCCCCAGGCAGCGGTCGATCCAGGCGCCGTCGGCGAGATAGCGCACGGCGGCTGCGCGCGGGTGGCTCAGCGAGCCGAACCAGGCATCCATCCGCTCGCCCCAGCGCACGGAGAGCTTCTCGCGCAGCCGGGGATCGGCGAACAGCGCGAGATCGGCGGTGTCCATCTCGCCGAGCAGCGTGAGCTCCGCGTAGGCGCGCAGCCGCTGCTCGGGACTCGCGCCAGCGCCGGCCCGCTCCGACAGCTCGGCCTCCCAGCGGGCGAGCAGGTGCTCCAGCACCGCGAAGGCCAGCGCCTCCTTGGTGGGGAAGTGGTGCACGACGCCGGGCTTGGTCAGCTTCGCCTCCTGTGCGACGGCGTCGATCGTCAGGGAGCGGCCATCGCGCAGGACGTCGAGAGCGGCGTCGAGGATCTGGGGTTTCGTCGTCATGCTTCAAACTTACCATACGTATGGTAGGTACCTTCTGGGCCGAGTGGATACCCAGTTGCGCTATCGGGCCTCTCACCGCAACTGGGTATCCACTCGGCGGAGGGGGAGTGGCAGTATGGGCTCTTTGCTGCGCTTCGGGTGGCGCGCCAGCCAGCGGTCGGGGGGGGGATGACGACGGATCCGGACCTGGGCTCTGCACGCGGACAGGGTCTGGCGGCAGGGCCCCAGCGCCGCGTCCTGCTGACGCTCGTGCTGGGCCAGGTGCTGGGCGGGCTCGGCACCGGGGCCACGCTGAGCCTCGGGGCGCTGCTGATCGGCGAGCTCGCCGGCTCCTCCGCCTGGTCCGGGATGGCCGCCACCATGAGCACCCTGGGTGCCGCCCTCTTCGCCCTGCCCCTGGCGGGACTCGCCCAGGCTCGCGGACGCCGGATCTCCCTGAGCGGCGGGGCACTCGCGGCGGCTTCCGGAGCGATCGTCGCTGTGACGGCAGCTGCGCTGGGGTCTGTGGTGCTCCTGCTGGCGGGCATCCTCCTGAGCGGCGCGGCCCAGGCCGTGAACCTGCAGTCGCGCTTCGCCGCCACGGATCTTGCCGCCCCGAGCAGCCGGGGCCGCGATCTCTCCCTGGTGGTCTGGTCGACCGCGATCGGTGCGGTCGCCGGCCCCAACCTGCTCAGCCCCGGTGAGGCCGTGGGCGCCGTCCTGGGCCTGCCGCCGCTGACCGGGGCCTTCGTGTTCACGGCGACGGCGCAGCTGCTGGCCGCCGTCGTCTATCTGGTGGGCCTGCGCCCGGATCCGCTGCTGACGGCACGGACGATGACCGATGCGAGCCACAGCGAGATCACGACGGACCCGACGGCATCCCCTTCCGCGGTCAGGCCCTGGCGGGCGATCCTCACGGTGGCGCTGAGCCAAGGCGTGATGGTCGCGCTGATGTCCATGACGCCGGTCCACCTGCAGGATCACGGCTCGGCGCTGAGCCTCATCGGGGTGACCATCAGCCTGCACATCGCCGGGATGTACGGTCTCTCGCCGCTCTTCGGAATCCTGGCTGACCGCGCCGGGGCTCACGTCACGGTGCTGCTGGGCCAGGCCCTGCTGGTCGGTGCACTGGTCCTGTCGCTGCTCGGCTCCGAGGCCTCCGGCGCGGTGACCGCCAGCCTGATCCTGCTGGGCCTGGGCTGGTCGGCCTCCACGGTGGCCGGCTCCGTGCTGGTCAGCCGCGCCGGGACGCCCGAGACGCGCTCGCGGATCCAGGGGGCGTCGGACCTGGTCATGAACCTGACGGGAGCCCTGGGCGGGGCGAGCGCCGGGCTGATCCTGAGCGCGGTCGGCTTCAGCGGGCTGGCGGGCCTGCTGCTGATCCCGGTGGGGGTTGTCGTCGTCCTCCAGGTCCTGCGGCGGTCGGCCGTGTGAGCCGGGGCGTCAGGAGCCGGCGGAACCCAGGGGGCTTGAGGTCGAAGGCCGGATTGCGCCCGAAGTGGAACAGCCCCGTGGGGACGGCGACCACCAGCAGCGCGGCCATGACGAGGCTCTGCTCGGAGGCGATCCCCCGCCCCGCCGAGTGGATACTCAGTTGCGCTATTGGCCCCTATAGCGCAACTGAGTATCCACTCGGCAGAGGGGTGGAGGGTCAGGAGAGCTTCGAGAGGATCGCCGTCATCGCCGTGGCCGGGATGATGTTCTCCTTCAGCCCGGCGTGGAAAGTGCCCACCGTGACGACGGCCGACTGCAGGGCGGAGATCTCGCGGGAGACCACCGTCTGCAGACGGGTCACGATGTGCGCGCCCAGCGCGATCGGATCCACCGAGTTCTCCGGCTGCGAGCCGTGGGACTGGCGTCCGCGCAGCGTCACACGCCAGGAATCGGCGTAGCTCATCACCGGACCGGTCGTCAGGCGGACCGTGCCGGAGATCCCCGGCATCACGTGCTGGCCGTAGATCACCTCGGGCTTGGGAGCGCGAGGGCCTCGCCTGGATCGGCGGTCATCCGGTGGGACGTTCCGGCGGCATGCCCTGTCCTTCCATGATGTCGCGTGCGACCCCGCCCTGCGACCGGCCGCCGTCCAGGCGCTGAAGGACATCCCCGATGTCTTCAGCATCGAGCGCTGCCATCGCGGCCGGGACATGATGCTGACCGTGATCACGCCGTCGCTGATGTGGCTGACCGAGCACGTCTATCCCCAGCTCGACCAGGTGCCCGGGCTGCAGCGCTACGAGTCGTCGTTCTGCACCCGGCTGCACCACATCGCTGCCGAGTGGCGGCTGGGCGTGCTCGATGCCCACCAGCAGCGACGGCTGCGCGAGGCCGCCGGGCAGCGCAGCCCCTACACGGGCCGCACGCCCTCCCATTTCGCGGCGATCCTGCGCGAGCTCGCCCGCGACGGCCGGGCCAGCGCCGCTCAGATCGTTGCGGCCGCGGGGCTGAATCCGCCCACGGTCCGACGCCAGCTGCGCCAGGTCGTGCTGCCGGGGCCGGCCTGGGGCTGAGCTCAGCGCGTGGAGCACCGAGGTCATGCATGTCGTGGCATCCTTCCGGCGAGCGGGCCGACGGCTGTCGTCGGCCCCCGTCGTCCAGGAGGACTCCCATGACCGCAGCACTGCGCCCCTACCTCAACTTCCCCGGCAACGCCCGCGAGGCCTTCGAGTTCTACGGCGAGGTCCTGGGCGGCACGCCCAAGCTGGCGACGTTCGCCGACTTCGGCGCCGTCCCGGCCGACAGCGAGCACGCCGACAAGATCATGCACGGCGCCCTGGAGATCGACGACCTGATCCGCCTCTACGTCTCCGACTTCGTCGAGGGCATGGCCCCGGGCGAGTTCGTGAAGGGCAACGACGTCACCCTCGCGCTGATGGGCGAGGAATCCGACGAGGAGCGCCTCACCGCGATCTTCGACGCCCTCGCCGACGGCGGCACCGTGACCTTCCCGCTGGGCAAGCAGGTCTGGGGCGGGATCTACGGCGCGGTGACCGACCGCTACGGCATCTTCTGGCAGTTCAACATCGGGGGCTGAGCGCCTCGGACGACGGCGGCGGGGCCGGTGCATCGCGCACCGGCCCCGCCGCCGTCGTGCGTGATGCGTCAGCGGATGCCGCGCATGCCCCGGGTGATCGTGCGGGACAGCGCCAGGGTGATCACGCCGATGCCGATCGTGATCGCGCCCAGGGTGCCGAAGTACACGGCTTCGGAATCGGCGCTGTAGAACCCGGCCAGCGAGCCGGACAGCGCGGTGCCTAGGGCGACGGCCAGGTAGTACAGGGAGATCATCAGCACCGGCATGGCCTCCGGCGAGAGCTTGGTCGACAGCGACAGCCCCACCGGCGAGACCATCAGCTCGCCCATGGTGGCCACCAGCATGATCAGTGCGATCCACCACACGGACACGGCCGCCACCGAGACCTGGGTGAGGAAGATCAGGAACGCCGAGCCCATGAGGATCAGCCCCACGCCGAACTTGGTGGCGGTCACCGGCTGGCGCTTGCCCAAGGTGGTCCACAGGTAGGCGAAGACCGGAGCCAGCAGGATGATGAACGCCGGGTTGAAGGACTGGACCCAGGGGATCGGGACCTGCCAGCCGAACACGTCGAGATCCAGTCGCGTGTCGGCATAGACCGTGATGACGGTGAACTGCTGCTGGAACAGCGCGAAGAACGCCGCCGTGCCGATGAACAGCGGGATGAAGGCGATCACCCGGGAGTGCTCGTCCGCGGTGAGCTTGGAGCTGGTCAGCATGATCGCGAACAGTGCGACGGCCGCGACCACGCACACGGCCACGATCGTTCCGGCCAGATTGGCGGCGGTGAGCAGCCCGCTGGCGACGGCGATCACGACCACCGCGACGGCTGCGATCGCGATGGCGATCCACTTGGGGTAGGCCGAGCGCGGCAGCGGATCCGGCACGACGTGGACCGACGACGGCATGCTGCGGCGGTTCCACGCGTAGATGCCCAGGCCCAGCGCCATGCCGGCGGCGGCCAGGCCGAAGGCGAGGTGGAAGCCCCATTCCCGCTGGGCCCAGCCGGTGAGCAGGGGCCCGAGCAGGCCGCCGATGTTCACGGACATGTAGAAGATCGAGAACCCGCCGTCGCGGCGGGTGTCCTCTCGCCTGTAGAGCGAGCCCACCAGGTTGGTGATGTTCGCCTTGAGCCCGCCCGAGCCGATCGCGATGAGCCCCAGGCCGATGCCGAGGCCCCAGACGGCAGGGATCAGCGCCAGCGAGATGTGCCCGGCCATGATGAGGATGCCGCTGAGGAACATCGCCCGCTCGGAGCCGGTCAGGTGATCGGCCACCCAGCCGCCCAGGATGGCGCACAGGTAGACGGTGCCGCCGTAGGCGCCCACGATTCCGGTGGCCACGGCCGAGTCGATGCCCAGCCCGCCGTCGGCGACCTGCCAGTACATGTAGAGCAGGACGATGCCCTGCATGCCGTAGAAGGAGAAGCGCTCCCACAGCTCGACCGAGAACAGAGGCGCGAGCAGCCGGGGATGGCCGAAGAATCCGCGGTCCGCCTGGGGTTCGGTGGCCGAGCGGCCGGGGTCGGGTGAGGGCTTGGTAGGAGAAGACATCCCTGCACTGTGCACCTCCTGACATTCCCGATCGAGCATCTCTGGGGTCGGTCGCGTACCGTGTCGCGAACACCACACTGAACTGCTGTTCCGTGCATGTATTCGCTTGTGTAAACTCGATCTCGATACTGCACTCGACAACGCCCTGGGAGATTCCCATCGCTGCGCCAGTCCTCGACCCGGTCTTCTCGGCTGGGCCCGCTGCCTCCTCATCGTCTCGTCGCCCCGAGATCCAGGGGCTGCGCGGACTCGCCGTCGTCCTCGTGGTGGCCTTCCACTTGTGGGGCTCCAGCGTCTCCGGCGGCGTCGACGTCTTCTTCGTGGTCTCGGCGTATCTGCTGACGATGTCCTTCGCGCGCAAGGCCGAGGAGGGCAGGCCTCTGGCGCTGGTGCGCTACTGGTCGCGCACGTTCGTGCGGCTGCTGATCCCCGTGGCGATCGCGCTGCTGGCGGTGCTGGTCGCGATCCTGGCCTTCTACCCGGCCTCGCGCTGGGATTCCCTCTGGACGCAGCTCTTCGGCGCGGCCACCTACTCGCTGAACTGGGTCCTGGCCGCGGCCTCCGTCGATTACTACGCCGGCGGCGGGGTCGCCTCGAGCCCGGTGCAGCACATGTGGTCGCTGGCCGTGCAGGGGCAGGTCTTCGTGCTGTGGCCGCTGGTGATCGCCGTGGCGCTGGGGCTGTCCAAGGCGGCGGGTCGTCGTTTCCGCCCGGTCGCGATCGGGGTTTTCGGCCTCGTGCTGGCGGCCTCGCTGACGGCCTCCGTGATCGTCACCCCGATGGAGCCCGGCCCTGCGTACTTCCACACCGGGTTGCGGCTGTGGGAGTTCGCGCTGGGCTCGCTGGCCGCGCTGATCTTCACCTCGCGGCTTTCGCGACGGGTCTCGCTGGTGCTGGGCTGGGGCGGATTCGCGGCCGTGGTCCTGACGGGCTTCGTGGTCGGCGGCAGCGGCCTCTTCCCCGGCTGGGTGGCGCTGATGCCCACTCTCGGCGCTGTCGCGCTGCTGATCTCGCGGGACGGCGGCGGGCGTCGTGGAGTCCACGTCCCCCTGTCCTGGTCCGCTCTGACCTGGCTGGGCGATCGCTCCTACGGCATCTATCTCTGGCACTGGCCGATGATGATCACCTGGCTGCTGCTCTCGGGCGCGCAGACGGCCTCGCTGGGCGCCGGCCTGCTGATCTTCGCAGCATCGGTCGTGCTGACCCTGGGCACGGAGAGAGCCGTCGGCCTGCTCAGCTCCCCGCAGCGGGCCCGCGCCCGAGCCTCCACACGCAAGGAGCTCGTGCGTCTGGCTGCGATCGTCGCGGCGGTGACCGTGCCGGTCAGCGCGGCGCAGGCGTGGACGATCTCGCAGTCCGAGCTGCAGGCCTCCGACGAGGTCACTCCGGAGAACTACCCGGGTGCGGCCGCTGCCATAGACGGGGCGCCCGAGGCCCCGGACCTGAGGCCCGTGCCCCTGTGGTCCGAGGTCGACGACGAGTGGGGCGATCCTGGCGGTGAGGTCTGCGAGTCCAAGCCGGAGGGCTTCGACGACTCCGCCGAGTGCTACGTCTACGACCCGGCTGCCGGGGATGGGCGAGAGGCGCAGCGCACCGTCGTGCTGCTGGGCGACTCGCACGCCAAGCAGCTCTCCGAGCCCCTGAAGATCGCGGCCGAGAACCGCGACTGGCGCCTGGTCACCTTCGTCTACGCGGGCTGCCGCTACACCGGGCACGACGACGCCCTGCCGCCCGAGTGCAATGGCTTCAACCGCGCAGCCGAGGCGGCTGTCCTGGAGCTCGATCCGGATGCCGTGATCGCTCAGGGCACCCGCTCCCAGATGCCCGATCAGGATGAGCGCGAGATCGTGGTGCCGCACTGGGCCGAGGGCGTGGCCGGCTTCCAGGAAGCGGGCATCCCGGTCGTGAGCGTGCGCGACAACCCGCGCTGGGGTCGCGACATGTTCGAGTGCGTCGATCTCTACGGCGAGGACTCCCACCTGTGCGGCGATCCGGTGGACGAGGCGCTGGGCGGCCAGGCGATCCAGGACCAGTGGGCGGACGAGAATCCCGAGGTGCCGCTCGTGGACCTCACCGATCTCTACTGCCCCGACGGGCACTGCGGCCCCACGGTCGGCAACGTGATGATCTATCGCGACCTCGACCACGTCACGGCCACCTTCGGACGGACCACGGCGCCGATGCTCGAGCAGAGGCTCGTGGACGCACTGGGCTGGTGACTGCGCTTGCACGTGTTGGGCCGCAGCTGTCCGCACTTGCGCCCACCTGAATCGAGTGGTGCTGATCATGCGCCGAGTTCCGCCCCAGGTCAGAGGCTGGCCGTCATGAATTGAAGATTCATGAGAAGTCAGGTTGCTTCACTGCTCATTTCACGGATGGCCCCGCGCAGAGGACCATATGTGGAGTGATCCGAGAGCGCAGGATCTCCGGCTCCGCCGCGAGAACCCGCCATCGGGTCCGTCGGCGCGCAGCATCGGGGGGTGCGGCGCGCCGGATGAGCCCAGCTGCAGCAGCCCGAGTGGTCTCTGCGGTCGGGCTCTGGGCCGGGTTCGGTCGGGGGGCCGGACCCGGCCCGCCCTCATGCCCGGGCCCTCTCCTGCCCAGCAGCGCGACGTTGTGCTCCTTGTGCTGTCGGAGCCGCACGGGAGACTTCCGGCATGACCCAGCAACTCCGCCCAGCTGATGACGTCTCCGGACTCGAGTCGGAGGCCCTCGAGCTGCTGCGCGCGCTGACCGGCCGCCCGGATGCCGTCTTCCACCCGGGCCAGTTCCAGGCCATCTCCGCGCTGGTGGCGGATTCCCGTCGGGCTCTGGTCGTGCAGCGCACGGGCTGGGGCAAGTCCGCCGTCTACTTCATCGCGTCCCTGCTGCTGCGCGCCCGCGGGGCAGGCCCCACGCTGATCATCTCGCCGCTGCTGGCGCTCATGCGCGACCAGGTCGCCGCCGCCGAGCGGGCCGGCGTGCGCGCCGCCTCCATCAGCTCCGCCAATGCCACCG
The DNA here is from genome assembly GCF_005502825.1 of Kocuria sp. 2SI. NCBI lineage: Bacteria > Bacillati > Actinomycetota > Actinomycetes > Micrococcales > Micrococcaceae > Kocuria > Kocuria sp. 2SI. The sequence goes on from NZ_SCNB01000022.1 coordinate 41,820, forward strand.
AGTGGGGACAGATCCTCGAGCAGCTGGGCCGGGATGAGATCGACGTCCTGCTCGTGTCACCGGAGCGGCTCAACAACGCGCGCTTCCGGCAGGAGCAGCTGCCGGATCTCGTGCGGCGCATGGGGCTGCTCGTGGTGGATGAGGCCCACTGCATCTCGGACTGGGGCCATGACTTCCGCCCGGACTACCGGCGGATCCGCGACCTGATCGCCCAGCTGCCCAGCACCGTGCCCGTGCTGGCCACCACCGCCACGGCCAATGAGCGCGTCGTGCACGATGTCGAGGAGCAGCTCGGCGTGGGGATCGTGGACGCGCAGCGCGAGCCCGTGCTGACGCTGCGGGGCCCGCTGGCCCGCGATTCCCTGCGCTTGGGGGTGCTGCGGATGCCGTCGAACACCGTGCGCCTGGCCTGGCTGATCGAGCACCTGGGTCAGATGCAGGGCTCTGGGATCATCTACGCCCTGACCATCGGGGCGGCGGAGGACACCACCCAGGCGCTGCGGGACGCCGGGCACGACGTCCGTTCCTACACCGGGCGAACGGACCCCTCGGAGCGCGAGCAGCTCGAACAGGAGCTCAAGGACAACCGGGTCAAGGCGCTCGTGGCCACCTCGGCGCTGGGAATGGGCTTCGACAAGCCGGATCTGGGCTTCGTGATCCACCTGGGGGCGCCGTCGTCCCCGGTCGCGTACTACCAGCAGGTCGGTCGTGCCGGTCGTGCCACGGACAGCGCGGATGTCCTGCTGCTGCCCGGCAGCGAGGACCGGGAGATCTGGGAGTACTTCGCCACGGCCTCCATGCCCACCGAGGCCAAGGCCACTGCTGTGCTCACCGCGCTCGAGCAGCACGGCGGGCCGCTGGGCCCGGGGGCGCTGGAGGCGCGCGTGGACATCAAGCGCACCCCGCTGACCCTGCTGCTGAAGGTCCTGGCCGTGGACGGGGCGGTCGAGCAGGTGCAGGGCGGCTGGCAGGTCACCGGTCAGCCCTGGCACTACGACTCCGAGCGCTACGACCGCATCCGCCGAGCCAGGGTGGACGAGCAGAACGCCATGCTCGACTACCAGAACAGCTCCAGGTGCCGCATGCAGATGCTGATCGAGCAGCTCGACGACCCCCACGCGAAGCCCTGCGGACGGTGCGACAACTGCGCGGGGCCCTGGTACTCGGATCACGTCAGCGGAGAGGCCTCTCAGGCGGCCACGTCCTCGCTGCAGAAGGTCGGGGTGCTGATCGAGCCGCGGGCGCAGTGGCCCACCGGCATGGACCGGCTCGGCGTGCAGGTCAAGGGCCGGATCCCGGAGGAGGAACGGGCGGAGAACGGCCGTGCGGTCGCGCGCCTGACCGATCTGGGCTGGGGCAACCGGCTGCGGGAGATCTTCCACGACGACGCCGAAGGCAGCCCCGTCGATCAGCAGGTCGATCCCGCCCTGGGCAAGGCGGCGATCGAAGTCCTGGCCGCCTGGGACTGGCAGCGCCGTCCGGCCGGCATCGTGGCCATGCCGTCGCTGTCGCGGCCGCAGCTGGTCTCCTCGCTCGCCCAAGGCCTGTCCCAGGCCGGGCGGATGCCGCTGCTCGGGCAGCTCGGACTGGCGGAGGGGCACCCGCGGCAGGGCTCAGGGGGCAACGGGGCGTATCGGCTGGCGGCTGTGTGGGAGCGCTTCATCGTCACGCCGCAGATCCAGCAGGGGCTCGACCAGCTGCAGGGCCAGCCCGTGCTGCTGATCGACGATCTCGTGGACAGCCGATGGACCCTGACCGTGGCCGCCCGTGCGCTGCGCCGAGCCGGCTCCGGCCCCGTCCTGCCTTTCGTGCTGGCCTCGCGCGGCTGAGCCGGCGCCGTTCCTCATCGGGGGGGGCAGGGCTTCCGCGCTGGTCGGCGGCCGCACGTCGACAGGCTCAGGGGATGCGCTTTGACCCTGCCCGAAGGGGCCACTAGAGTGTCGTTCGCTGTTTGATCAGGAGAGTGCCGCTGTGCACCCTCTGCCACGACAGCATGGAGACGTGCCAGAGCGGCCGAATGGACTTCACTGCTAATGAAGGATCCGGGGAAACCTGGATCGGGGGTTCAAATCCCCCCGTCTCCGCTGCTGTCCTGAGTCGCGACATCGTTGACAGACGATGTCGCGGCTCAGGCTTTTTTCGTATGGGTTCGTTTTCTCCGTCGAGGCCGTGGGGGTGTTCCGGTCGGGGCGTGGGTTCAG